>CAZNJK010000007.1:0-55751 GCA_964573405.1 uncultured Christensenella sp.
ATGATAAAAGAACTTCATTTTATCCTTAAAAACGGAACAAGCGACAGCAGAAAAGGTTGGTTTAATGTTGGTGATTACAAAAAACTTCCAAACGAAGTTGGTGGCGAAGAAACTTGTCAGCCAGAAAATGTAAAGGAAGAAATGAAAAGGCTTTTAACTGAATATAACAACATAGAACACAAAACTTTTGAACAAATACTAGAATTTCATAAAAACTTCGAAAGTATCCACCCCTTCCAAGATGATAATGGTCGAGTTGGCAGACTTATTATGTTTAAGGAATGTTTAGCGAATAATATTGTTCCATTTATCATTGATGAAGACCACAAACTATTTTATTATCGGGGGCTTAAAGAATGGAAAAATGAAAAAGGATATTTAACTGACACTTGTTTATCTTGTCAAGATAAATACAAAGCGTGGTTGGATTATTTTAAAATTGAATATTAATATTAAAAGTTGTATTAGGACTATTGAAAATATTTTGAAAATATAATATAATATGCTATATTATTATAATAAAAGAGTGGTCATTTTTTAGTAATGGCTTCAAAATTTGGGAAAAGTGTTTTAGGGAATTTATGAAAAAGAAAATTAAGACAAGAGTTTTAATAAATTTGGTTGTTGTCGTATTGCTCGGCGTTTTTTCCGGGTATATGGTGGGGAATTACTACAAAAATAACCACTTAGGCGGAGTTACTGCCGATGTGATTCCTAGTGAAGAAACATTAAGAGATGATATAAATGTGGTGAAAAGACGCACATCGGGGAAAACAATTGATCAAATTTCCGCCACCGACAACTTCGTGCTTGCGGAAGAAAAAATTTACGAATACGACAATGTAAAGAAGTGGTGCTCGGGCACAGTTACCGCTGCGGGATTTACGCAAACCCTTGTCGCTACTAGAATAAAGGACGGCAACAATTATTTTGGGGAAGAGATAAGTTGTAAGACCGGCTCAGTGGGAGTAAACTACGCACAAAGATTTTATTACACCGACGGCGTGGACAATATCCCATTGTACAACGGCTCAAACATCACCGAAACAAGTGCAACTTGGCCAGCAAGTCCGTCAATCAATCACACAATGGAATCATTTAGGGCGACTATGGGAATTAGTCCTAAGCATTTCCAAAACTACATAGTTAGTAGCAAGACAATTGTGTCGGAAGAAAAACTTGGCAAAAATGCTAGTGGCAATTATGTATTTAAGTTGCATATGGACATTAATACAAGCGTAAAAAATTATATGTACAAGATTAAAGCGACATCGGGCAGTGCGGAGTTCCCAAGTTTCGTGAGTGCGGTTGTTACTTTTGAAATTGACGACAATTGGAATTTTGTGCGAATCGATTATGATGAAGAGTACAAAGTAAGTATTAAGATAATTGGCCGTGTTACTACCACCGCAAAACTAACCGAGACTTTTGAGTATGGCGGGAAGTACAAAATTCCACAAATGTAGTTAATGAATTATAGAAGTAAATAAATCATAAAAAGAAGTTAATAAACCATAGACAACAATAACGGAAAAGAAAATAGGAACTAAATAAAATCATAAGGAGGTTGTATGAAAAATCCATTAAAAAAGAAAAAACATAGATTTAGAAATTTTATGTGTTATTTCGCGACATATATTGCCGTAACTTTTTGTATGGCTTTTGTCGTAGTGGCTACTGCAAATACAACTTTCTCTAACACTCCGCCAGTAATTTCGGTGGCGGAAGAAACCACTTTGAATAAGGTTATTGGCAACCTAATGAACCTAGAAGACACATCGCTAAAACTTGGGTTTAGTGCGACTAACAATGGCACCGAGTTAGGTTTTGACGGCGATATTGATTTGAAAGTGTATTCTGGATTTAGCAATGTTGACGTGGGGATTAGTGGTGACATCGTGTACAACGGGGCTACTATAAATGTGGCGCTTACATACAAGGACGGCTACATATATGCGTCACTTAACGACGACAATTATGTAATCCACACAACATCTTTTGTTAATGGCATTATGGGGACTTTGGCATTATGCGGAGTTGACCTAGGTACTGCATCCGACTTGATGTCCAATTTTGATATGTCAATGCTTGACGGACTTGAAGACAGTGTGTCGGAAGAAGTGACCGATGACGGGATTGTAATGACACTCGCCCTAACCGACAACATCCAAGTAGTAATCGATGTGGACAATGATTACAACATCAAAAACATCACACTTGGCGACACAGAACTTGGCGGATTTAATATCGGTGCGGAAGTGGGATTTGAAAGCATTAATTCGGGAATTAATGTGGAGAAGAAGCCAGCCGACTATGTGGATGTTACGGCATTGTCGAATGTAATGGAAGCGTGCGTAAATACATTCAAAAACAAAAAATTGGATATGAATATAGATGTAAATAACTTTACTACAAATATTAAATTTGACCGAAGCCAAGACATTAGATTCCAACTAAGCACAAGCTTTAAAAATAACGATATGATAGTTAATTACATAGACGACGATGTGTATGTGGACTTTAGCATTTTAAAACTAAAAACTAGCAATGTGAGTGAGTCCATAAAATACATTGCAGGGCTTGTAAGCGACAGTGTCCCTAGTATGGACGAAGTATTGGGCAGTGTTGATGTTGAAAAACTTTTAGATATTTTTAATAACATAAAACTTCAAGACATCGTTGTTGACGGCGATAATACAATAATCAACGTGGGCGACTATTCCATAACCTTAGAAATTGCCGACAAGTGTCTAAAAGGGCTAGAATTTAATGTAAATGGCACAAGTGTTGTTGTGAGAATATCTACCGATTCCGACTTCGAAATAATTACCGACGGCGAATACATAGATGTTGAAAATTTTGCGATTTTGATTGAACCAATCAAGAATATCGTGACCGAAAAGGCTTTTAGCGGACAACTAACATTGAAAGCGGGCGAGATAGAAGTTGAGTGCGAAGTAAAAGCCGACTTCAATGACGGCGTAAGAATTGATTTAATAAGCAATGCGTATGGCGTGCCAATTGATGTAAAAGTAATTAACGACCGCATTTATGCGTCAGTATATGATATTAATTATGTTGCTGATTTTAAGACAATCGGCGGGCTTATAAAAGACATAACAAGCGAAATAAATATAGGCGGAGTACAACTTCCTACAATCGACCTTGACGGAATTGTTCAAATGCTTGAGTATTCTAGCAGTGGATTTGTATTGAATTACAATGACTTTGATTTTGAAATTCAAGTAGCCGACAACAACTTTAATAAGTTGGTTGTAAGCAGTGACGACTTCGAGTTTGTGATTGACCTTGATGTAAATAAACCTAATTTTGACGATGTTGATTGTGATAAATACAACACATTTGATTATTCGCTTGACGACTTCAAACAACTTGTTAATAACCTTATTGCAAAACAATATAGTTATTGCGGAACAATTAAGATTGCCGACAAGACTATTGATGTAGATGTAAAAATTGATGTAAACGACACACTTTTGTGTGATGTGATGGTGGGTTATAATAATTACGACATTCACTTGCACATCGAAGACGGCGTGTATTATGTGGACTTTAATGGGGTTAAGATTAAGGGAGAGTTTAGCGGAATTGCCGAGATTGTAGGGACAATATCAAAACTTCTTGAATATGTAGATGTTGAACTACCTAATGTAAATGATGTGTTGGCGGATATGGAAATGCCACAAATCACTTTACAAAAAATTAAACTTAACGGCAATACATTAGAAATAGCATTTAATGACATTGAGATTGATTTAACAATAGAAAATCACAACTTAGCAAATGTAAAAGTGACCGCTAAAGAATTTGAATTAAATTTGGAAAAGGCTGAGTGGCAAGACATTGCATTTACTAAGGACGAAAAGAAAGAATATTCGGCAGATGTAAACGAGTTGTTGAATATTGCCGAAAGGATTGTAAATGTAAAAAATCAACCTTACATAGAAGCAAATATTTTGTTAAATACCCCAGTATTTAGCGGAAATATTGCACTTAACTATGAAAAAGAAAATGGCATCATTGAGTTTAGCACGACGGTTGAAGACATCGACATTCGTGGCTACATATATGACGGGAAATTGCAACTTAATCTTATGGGTGTGTGCTTTGAAGTTAAATTTGAAGACATCGACATTGAGAAATTAGCGGAAGTATTTGGCATAGACGAAAGCGAAATGGACGGAGTCCTAACCGCTATGATGGGCACAATGGAAAGTATTTCGCTAGACGAATTTGGCACATCCGCCACCGATATGCGAATGGTGATTAACGGCGTAGAGATTGTAATAAACGCATTTGACGAAGTGCTAAATAGTGTATTTGTAAATGGTGACAATTTTGATGCGACTTTGATTGTGAAATATCCTAATTACAACAAAATATACATCAATAACAACAAGATTATTCGCCTTGACAACTTCACCGATGTGCTAAGTGCATTCTACAACACATTTAAGTACAAGACTCTTAGCGGAACAATCAATGTTGCATTCCCATTCGGAAGCGAAATCAACAATGTAATGCTTAACTATGGCGTGAAATTTGATGGCGGAATTAAGGCTTACCTTAACACCACATTTAAGGGCTTAGAAGTAAATATATATGTTGTTAACGACTCAATATATCTTGACATTCTTGATATGAAGATAAAGATAGAACTTAGCGAAATTAACGACATCTTTGGCTGGATAAATAGCACATTTGGTGAATATATGCCAGACCTAGACGAGTTTAAAGATATGTCACTAAGCGACATCGACCTTGGATTTATAGACAATGTAAATATATCTTCTAATTGCTTGAAAGCGACATTATTTGAAAGCGTGAATATCGTGGCGGATTATTCTGACACATTTAGAGAAATCTACTTCGGCTACGGCGACATCGACGCTACCATATATTGCACATCGTTTAGCGAGTGGATGCTGGATAGCATTAATGACGACGAATACCTAAGCTACGAAGTAGTCACTGACAAAATTGAAAGCATTTTGACACTTATCGACACTCGCGCATTTGCCTTCGACTTTGCGGTTGATATATACAAGAACGGGGCTCTCGATATGGACATCGATTTCGATGCAATGCTAGACGCGTCTAGTGGCATTGAGATGTATGCGTTGGGAACAATCGACGATGCAGAATTGATTGTGGCTTATCAAAATGAATTTGTGTTTGTTAATTATGACGGCTTAAAACTTGCCATAGACAAATACAACCTAAACGAAATTTTGGGCATCGTTATGAGTGCCGTAGGCTTGACAAAAGGCGAGTCCGATCTAGATATGGGCAACTTGCAAGAGATAATTCCACAAGTTGTACTTGGCAATCCACTTAATATGCTTAGTTATATAAGCGGGTTGGAAATCACCAACAATTCGTTGTCGGTTGTTATAAAAGAAAGCATATTTGATGAAAAATCAACTAGCAATTTCAAAATCACCATTGATTTTGAAAACAATACAATAGATAGAGTGTATATAAACAATTTGCACGCAAACGGCAACGTTGTAAATGTAAATCTAACAATGAAGCAGTTTAACGGCGTGACTCAAATCACCGACGCAAGTTCGTACATTGATATATCGAATAGTTCGGACTTAATAAGGGCTTTCGTAAGCACAAGCGCTCTGAACGACTTCCACATTGTGGGCAATGCAAAAGTGTCGGGCACCATATTCGGAGTGGAGATTGTCGATAAAAAAGTTAATATTGATGTAAGAGTAAAACTTATAGACAAAAAGCCAGTTGTGTCGATTGCTATTACAAATATTCCAGTAATAACATTTGTAAATAGAGATGGACTTCCAACACTTGCTATATCTAATGATGATAGAGCATTGTACATTTACTACAAAGACGGATATTTCTATATGTATAGGCACGAAACCTACAATGGTTCTAATACCTATGAGAAGAAGTTGAAACTATCAACAGCCGAATTCTTTAGTGACCCACTTGAATACATCTTAGGTTATGGACTGGGCTTTGGAGAAAAAATAATGACCGAAATTAAGGAGTCGCTACTACTAAGTAGCAATCGTCCTACACCTATAGATATGAGTAATGTGTTGTTGGGCTACAAGCAAGAAGACGACGGCTCACACACAGTGACTATCAACTTGCAAGAAATTGCCTACAACGATATGCTTGGCACTGCGGACATCAACTTATCCACAACTAAAGTTAACGACAAGCAATATTTGTATTCGATGAAATTCGCAATGGATATACCACTTACAAACAATATTAAGTTGTATATAGAAACCGACAATAGTAGCGGTGATTTAATCCTTACCGACATTGGAAGCCCAGTAGATGTAACAGAAGCACTTCAATATATGGAAAGTTATACATATGGTGCAAATCAGAAGTATCAAGCAACCAATGGCGAGTGGAAGAAAGCGGACGAAATACTATACACTATTACATTTGAGAGCAATTGCGACCAGAGTGTAAGTGCTATACAAGGCTGTGAAGGTGACGCAATTACAGTGCCAGTACCAGCCGACTATGTGGTAGATGACGGAATTATAAGAAAGGAATATTATTTTGCAGGGTGGTTTAAGGACAGCGAATGCACTAATGCGTGGGTAGGTTCTACTATTCCGCGTGGCGACATTACGCTATATGCTAAGTGGAATGTGGTGACAACATATTACCATACCATTACATTCAATTCGCTTGGCGGAAAAACACTGCCTAGCATAACCACACTTGCCGGAAGTAGCGTAAATATCCCAACTCTTGCCATTAAGCAAGAAACACAAGAAACAATGACCAAAACATACACGTTCCTAGGCTGGTACTCGGACGAAAATTATACAACATTGTATAAGTCCGATGTAATGCCTAATGAAGATGTAACATTGTATGCTAAGTGGAGCGAGCCGATAATTGAATACACCAGACGAGTTGCGGTGTATGACAACAACCAAGTGGTAGGCACAATGTATATTATGGCGGGCAAAACAATAGAATTTAAGGACATCGACGAAATTAGGTCAAATACAAGATATTATGCCGATGCTAATTACTTGACCGAAATCACCGACCTAACAATGCCAGACCACGACGTAGACATCCATATAAGAAATTACTACAATGTGGAAATTAAGTCGGAGTATGGCGAAGTTGTGGCAATTCTTGGCACATATTTGCAAGGCGAAGTATTTAGCATTCCTACTCAAAACTCATTCTACACCGATGACGGCACTCAAACATTAAGAGTGGATTACATATTCAACGGCTACAAAGTTAACGGCGTGATTGAAGATGTGGCGGGCACATTTGTAAGCCCTAACAAGGATGTCACAATTGTGGCAGATTGGCAAGTAAATACAAGATATTACTATACTGTAACCCTAAATACCAAAACAACGGGGCTTGAAAGCACGGCGGACAACGGAGTAACCGTATATGAAGACTTTAAAGTCTTGGAAGGTGAAACCATTGACCTAAGTCAATATCAACCTACTTGTGTGTATAAGTGGGTTATATGGTATCATTGTAATTTCAAAGGTTGGAAATATAATGGCAATACAGTAACAAGTGTTGTTATGCCAGCACAAAATATTACGATTGATGCAAAATGGAGTTCACCGCTTGGTGGGAAAGATTAATACAAAAAAAGAAGTTGCTTAAATTAAGCAACTTTCTTTTTTTCTTCTTTTAGTTTTTTCTTTTCTTCTTTTGCGATTGCTTTCAATCGTTTTTTGCGTTCTTTTTTACTCTCGATTGGTTCAATGTCTAGTTCTTGTTCCAATTCTTCAATGTTGGTAAGAAGTTTTTTCCACATTCTTACACTCTTTACGAAGTAGAAGCCGTCGCAATATCTCTCTTCGGTGGTTATGCCCATTGTAAGCACTTTCCCGATTGCAAGTTTGTCGTCGTCTACTACTGGTTGTAATTTCTCCTTTCCTATGCTAAAGAATAGCCCTGTTGTCCCGAAGTTGTAGATGTGGTGGAATATCCAGTCACCATGCAACGACTTTAGGTTGGTGAAGTAAAAACTTGTGTGGAATGGCGACACATTGATAATGCTCTTAGGTAGCATTCCCCACTTGTCAAGAAGTTTTATAAATCCTACACCAAAATTAACTAGCCACGAAGGAATGGCGTCAAAAACCTTTGCGGTCTTTTCGGTACTATTTGCGCTAGTAACACTATCTTTTATGGCTTTGTTAAGGATGTCACGCACTTGATATATGTTCTCTCTACCAGTGAAGCGAATTTTCATTGTTGCGTCTGGGGAGTTGTCGTCAAGCCCGCGTTTTGCTGTAAAACTTACATAAAGCCCGTTTCGTTGATATATTTTGTTGCCTATTGAGAAGCGGTTTAGTTTTGGTCGCAAGGCATATATTCTAACAGCACTCGCTACAAGAATATCCATATATGAAAAACTTTGACCTTCTTTCTCTCTTTTTTCTCTTATCCACTTGTCAAGTGGCTCGCACCTTACTTCCATAAGGTTATAATTAGTCGCATCATTACGAGTCTTCATAATGTATGGCACAAGCATCATTTCTGCGTCAATATCTTTTACTCTTTGTCCATCGTTTCTATATCCAAACATAATTTCTCCTACTTTCTTTTAATACAAAAAAATTATATCTTAGATGTAATGCCGTTGTCAAATATTTTTGGTCGGGCGGTTAATATTTTGGGCAAAACCATCAATTTTTAATAGGAAATTGCCTTATTTTAGTATATAATAAAACACATAGGAAGGGTTTAGATGGAAAGTAAAGTTGTGTTTATTACCGGCGTGTCAAGTGGGTTTGGACTAAGTCTAGCAAAGATGTATATCGCCGACGGATTTAGAGTGTATGGCGTAGGGCTAAGAGATTTTCAACTGGACGGGCTTAATTATTTCAAGTGCGATGTGAGTGATTTTAGTGCCGTGCAAGAAGTAGTGTCGAAAATTGTGGAAAAGGAAGGAAAAATCGACATCGTTGTAAGCAATGCGGGAATGGGCATAAGCGGTGCGGTAGAACACACAACGATGGACGACGCGAAGAAGATAATGAACATTAATTTCTTTGGCGCGTTTTATGTGTTTAAAGCAGTGCTACCTATAATGAGAAAGCAAAATAGTGGACGTGTGATAGTAACTTCCAGCATCGCAAGTTATGTGCCTATCCCTTATCAAGCATTTTATAGTGCGTCGAAATCAGCGCTCGATAGCCTTGTGTGTGCCACCCGTTCGGAAGTTAATGGTTACAACATACACATCACAAGCATTCAGCCGGCAGACGCAAATACAGGCTTTACCGACGCCCGAAAGAAGTCGGAAATTGATGACGGATACTCCAATTGCTCAAAGTCAGTCGTGGCAATGGAAAAGGGCGAGCGAAACGGACTAAAAAGCGAAGATGTAGCAAAAGTAATGTACAAGGTGAGCCTTAAAAAACGCCCGCCACTAACGGTGGTCGTTGGCAAAAAATATAAGTTTCTTACAAGCCTACTAAGGCTTATGCCACAACGAATGCGAGAGTGGGCAGTAAGGAAGTTTTATTAATCAAAATTCATAATTATTGAATGTGGATGTGTGAAGATATAAAAAATAGCCGAAATAGAAGTAACTTTCTAATCGGCTATTTAATAATTTTGCTATTTAATAATTTTGTTATTTAATGATTTTGCATTTAATAGAGTTATTTTTGTTGTACTACTTCTCTTGGTCGCCATCGTTGAAGTATAAAATTCCGATTGTGTTTTTGCCACAATGACAACTTACAGTGGCACCGGCGAATGTATGGCATACTTCCTTAAATCCGTATGCTTTTGCACATTCCATTGCATTTTGAACTATCTTTTCATCTGTTTCTTCGGTACAAGTGACGAAGCAGTAGTCTAGGCAAGGATTGTTAAATTCAGCCAAGGTGTCGTCGATGTACTTTTTCACGATGTCCGCCATTTTGCCTTTGTACTTCTTATGTACTTGCATTTTGCCTTCGGTGACTACGATGCTAGGGTGCAATTGAAGTAGGTTGGCACCTAAAAATTGCAATGTTGTACATCTTCCGCCCTTGTGAAGATAGTTAAGTTTGTCAACAATAAAACTTGCTTGAACATACTTCTTTCTAGCCTCAACCTTTTCCACAATCTCTTCAAATGCCACACCTTTTTCCGATAATTCAACGGCATAGCGAACAAGCATTCCCACACCGGTTGAAAGGTTTCGAGAGTCAACGACGTGGACTTTTTCAAACTTTGTTGAAGCCCTATTTGCGTTGTTGAATGTGCTACTCATATCGCTTGAAAGA
This sequence comes from uncultured Christensenella sp., assembly GCA_964573405.1. GTDB lineage: Bacteria > Bacillota > Clostridia > Christensenellales > UBA1242 > UBA11490. The sequence continues at coordinate 10,290 of CAZNJK010000007.1, forward strand.
GTAAATACTACAAGCCCGTCGCCAATGCGGTTCTTCTCAAAAAACTCTTCAAATGCGAATTCGTTGATGGCTGAAGTCTTTGGCAATGTTTTGGTTTCGTCCGCAAACTTATATATTTCGGGAACAGTGATGGTCACATTGTCAAGGTAGTTTTTCTCCCCCAAAACAATCGTGTATGGCATTACCGTGATGTTGTGTTTTTCGTAATAATCTTTGCCTAAATCGGCAGAACTATCACATGCGATTTTAACTGACATAATTTTCTCCTTATTTTGTAATTTCAGATGTTTGTTGAACATTGAAATGTTGTCATATTTTTCTAAATAATATTGTAAATATTATATTAACAATGCTATGTATTATATAACAAGTAGGCATCGCTAACGATTGTATTATAAAAATTACATCAAAATTTGTCAACTACATTAATTAAATGTTTGAGATTTGAATAAAATAATGTATAATATAACTAAAATTATAGCATTTTTACGGAGAACCGAATTGAAAAGGAAAAATCCACATGTTGGGCATAGACAAAGGCTACGCGAACAAGTAAGAGAGCATGGGTTGGAGAGTCTAAGGGAACATCAAATACTGGAATATTTGCTTACATTTATAATCCCGCAAAAGGATACAAATATAATCGCTCACGAGTTAATCCAAAAATTTGGCAGTTATGCTAATGTGTTAGAAGCGGACATAAGTTCGTTGCAAGAAGTTGACGGAGTGGGAGAAGTTGCGTCGTATTTTTTGAATCAATTCCGTGATTTTTACTATGTATATCAAAAGACGAGAGAATCACGAACGGTGTATGTTGACAACTCCGCAAAGGCGGAAGCCTACATCGCACCAAAACTTGTCGACAAACCTAATGAAGAAGTGTATGTAATATGTATAGATAGCAACAACAAAATTAGTAAAGTGAAGTGCATTGCAAAGGGTGACGAAAGCGAAGCCAAAGTAAATGTAAGGGATATTACTAAATTTTTGAGCGACAACAATGTGAGTAATTTTTATCTTGCACACAATCATCCTAGCGGTGACCCGACTCCGAGTGCGGAAGACGATAAGTTAACAAAAGCCCTTGTGCTATCGACTAGGATTAATGGCATCAAAATGCTTGACCATATTATAGTGGGGAAATACTCCAACTATAGTTATTATACCGCAATGAAGATAGAAAAATATCGCGATATGGCGGACGAACTTATGAAAAAGTATTAATAATTAAAGGAATAATTCAAGTAAAATTAGAAAGACAATCTAAAAAAGTAGTTATTTAACTAATTGATGGGATATAGGAGAAATAAATGAAAAAATCAACAAAAAATCTATTTAAGATAGCATCTATTATAAGTTTTGTGATATGTGGAATTTATGCATTCGCCACGATTTTTCTGTTGTTCAACATTGGCGGAACAAAAGACATATATATTGACTTAATGCTAAAAATGGGAATGATTGATAACCTATCGGAAGCAAGTTTTGAAGTGTCGATGGCGATATTTGATTGCTTGGTGGCGGTGCTACTTAATTCCTATTGCGCTGGAGTATATTTGAAGATATATAAGTCAAAAACAATCCTTTTGGGTGGCAGTCGTGTAGCACTTTATCAAGGCATTTTGCAATGTTTCTTCTTTATATCGATTGTCCCTGGCATAATGGCAATTGTAGGTTCAAGAAAACTTAAAAATGAAGAAAACGCCATAGAAACTCGCCCACGAGAAGAGTCAAGTGTAAATATGGACGAGATGTCATATAAAATAGAGCAGTTAAAACTTGCAAAAGAAAAAGGCGAAATTACCGAAGACCAATACACCCGTTCACTTAATGAAATTGTGGAAAAAATCGCCACAAGCAATGCTCAAAATATGGCAGTAAATACCGAAAAACCTGAATCATTACAAGACAAGATTAAAGATGTGAAAAAGGAAAAAGAAGACAAATAAGGTTGTTAAAATGGCTAGAAAAATGATAAATGGAAAAAGTTTGCTTAAATAATGTTGTTTTAAAAAATGAATTTGTTTAAAGAAAAAGTTAGGGAGTATATTGCTCTCTAACTTTTTTAATTGTTATTTTAATTGTGTTTTGACTTATAAAAATAAATCTTAACAATTTTAACAAATTTTTAATAACCAAAATTCATTTCATTGATTGTTATAATATAATTCTTAATAATTCTCACTTACAATCTCAAAATATGCTTGTGGGTGAGCACATACCGGACACATAGCAGGGGCTTGTTTTCCTACATGGATGTGACCACAGTTGCGACATTTCCATTTAACTTCGCCCTTTTTTACAAATACTTCCTTGCTCTTCAAATTGCCGGCAAGTTTGCGGTATCTTTCTTCGTGACTCTTCTCAATTTGGGCTACGGCGTCAAATTTGTAAGCGATTTGGTCATACCCTTCTTCTCTAGCCTCGTCAGCCATACGCTTGTACATATTTACCCACTCGTCATTCTCACCCATGGCAGAATCTAGCAAATTCTCATAAGTGTCAGGAATCTCGCCATTGTGAAGTTCCTTAAACCACATTTTTGCATGCTCTTTTTCGTTGTCTGCAGTTTCTTGGAAAATGTAAGCGATTTGTTCATATCCTTCCTTTTTAGCCTTTGATGCGTAATAGGTGTACTTATTTCTTGCTTGGCTTTCGCCGGCGAATGCTTGCATTAAATTTTTGTATGTTTTGCTTTCTTCAAATTTCATAATTTTCTCCTTATACTTAATGTGATTTTAACAAATTTTAGGTGCTACGGCAATTAAATTTGTCGATTTTTTCATTTTAGGTCAAAACTAACTAAATTTTCGTCAAAAGTGTAGGTGGAGTTGGTCTTATTTGCTAAATCTTGAATAAATAATGTGATTTTATTAAACACATATGAGTTAAGGTCAATCGTATTATTGACCGAATTTACTAATGATTTTATGTTTTTGCTCTCGTCCGATGTAAGGTTGTTGAAAAGCGGGGTGGAGTGGGACCACTCAGAGCCGTCAAATGTGGCGGAATTTATAATGTATACTCGTTTTGGAAACGAATTAGTTGAAGTGGTGCTGGAATCGATATATTTTGTGTAGAGTTTGTAAAAATCAATGCTAGCAACAGTCTTGAATGTTGTAATTCCGTCATTTAGCGTGATGTCTATTTGATATAGATTGATGTTATAAGTGTCGGGATGATCAAGGAATATATAACTATATATCAGCCCAATTTCTTCAGCGGTGAACGAGATGTTGTTTGATAGCGAAATGGTGGCTGATGAGTATTTGTCATAGTCGAATTCGTTGTCGGTGAGTAGGTCAAATCCGCTTGTTTTCATCTTTTCGATGAGTGCTGGTTTGTTTTCGTCGGATATTTGGTGGGAAATGATAGCACCGGTATTTACACTTTCTTGAAGTTTTGTAATGGCATTGACCGAGTCGTTGCCAGAGCCCAAATCTACATCGCCAAACACTTTAACGCCCGACAAAACCACCACAATTATTATGGTGACCGCTAGTAAAATGTTCGTTGAAGTTTTTATAAAGCGTTGCTCTTTCGATAGCGGGGCCTTTTGCTTTTTTGATTTCTTTATCATGCCATTATTATCCTAATAACAATGTAGGCAATTGCACCAAACATAAGAAGTTTTACAATGCACCCAAGCGGAGTCCACTTGAATAAAAATTTAAAAATCCCTTTTATGAATTTGAATATTGCTTTTATCATTCGCTTATTCCCTCCAAAATTGCTTTTATATATTCCATATTTTTTCGGCGACTAAAACTCATCATTTGCGACAATCCCTTGCGGTCGATTGTGCCCACCCTTAGTGTTTTTGCCAAGTTGAGCGCTGGTGCGGAAAATTTCCAGTTGGTTATGGCTATAGCATAGTCAAGACTAAAGTAGTTTTTCCCGCTATACACTTCTTGAATGGCTTTATTGCTGACATTGTGATTGTAGTACAATTTGGTCTGAATCCCTATAGTGTATCGTCGGGATTTTGCAATGATGTCTATTCCGTTATCGCCACTTGTCGCAGTAAGTGTTGTTTCATAACCCAAATACTCGAAAAAATCGGCTACAAATTTTTCAAACTCTAGCCCAGACAATGTATCAATTTTATTTGTACTGATACTTTTTAAAAAACTCCCAAACTTTATCCTATTCCATACATTCATATCTATTATTAATTTTAGCAAATAAATACATTTTTGTCTTTTAATTTTGTCCACAATTTCAAGTTTTTGGGGCAAATATTAGAAATTTTTGTATTTAGATGTCTTTTAAATCGATGTGCTTAGGAGAGTATTTAAAACTTTACTTTTGTGTATATATTTGATATAATTTCAAGTAGAGGTGAATTATGTCAATAATTTTAGACGGGAAAAAAGTAGCAAAAGATAATGAAATATTGTTAAAGGAGAGAGTGGACAATATTGTGCGATTGACTGGCAAAACTCCAAAACTTGCCACAATTTTAGTGGGTGATTTTGCACCTTCAATAACCTATGTAAAAATGAAGCGAAAGGCTTGCGAGAGAATAGGAATGCAAAGCGAACTTATAGAATTAGATTCTTCAACCACTACCGAGCAATTGTATAATAAAATTGTTGAGTTAAATAACGACCCTGATGTGTGCGGAATACTTCTTCAACACCCTGTTCCAAAACACATTGACGAGCAAAAATGTTTCAATGCAATAAATGTTAGCAAAGATGTGGACGGGGTAAATACTGCGTCTTTTGGAGCAATGAGTATGGGATTGGACTCATACTTGAGTGCGACGCCAAAAGGTATAATAATGTTACTTAATGCCTACAACATACCACTTTCTGGCAAAAAGGCGGTAGTTGTTGGCAGAAGCCAAATATTGGGTAAGCCAATGGCAATGGCACTACTAAACAAAGATTGTACGGTGACAATATGTCATAGTAAAACAAAAGACTTGCCAGAAATTGTAAAAAGTGCCGACATTGTTGTGGGTGCTGTGGGAAGAGCGAAGTTTATAAAAGGCGAGTGGATAAAGGACGGTGCGGTAGTTGTTGACGCTGGCTATAACGAAGGCAATGTGGGCGATATTGGTCTAGAAAATTGTATAGACAGATGTAGTGCTTACACTCCCGTTCCTGGTGGGGTTGGTCCAATGACAATAAATGCACTTTTAACACAATCAGTGGAGTCGGCAGAGAAAATGTACAAAATTAAAGACCTTACTCATCTAACGACTAAGTAGACGAACGGGCTAAAGTAGGTGCGAAAAGTATACGATTTGCAACCAATATAATTCTTGCAACTAGTATATTAATAATTGGTAAATAATGTATAGTGTTAGCAACCAAATAAAATAGGTTAATGATTAAATATGTCAACCAATGTGTAAATAATAAAGTGTTAAGAAATGGCAATCAATAAAATAAAAATCGAACCGTAGTGGTTCGACTTTTTTTTAGTAAACACATTTTATTAGTGACTAATTTTTAGTATGCAAATTTTATAATTGAATTGTCTACAAACAATTCATTGTCAGCATTTGATTCTCTAGTCAATTCGTAGCGAATAAGCGAATATCCGTTAAATTCGCTATTTAGAGAGTAGTCGGGTTTAAAGTGAGATATTGTAAGTGCGGAGTTAATACCACTAAAGGCAATGCCTTTGTTGTGGTTGATTGTAGTAATTTTGTCGATATCAAAGGTTGTGAATAGGTCGTTGCATACAAAGTCAATTGCATGACTTAGGTCGCTATCATAATATTCGCTGTCGCATAGTAAGTTAATGTCGCACTTTGACCCATCAACTTCGGCAATTACAAGCATTTTTGGATTTCCATTTTCGTCGCTTATTCCGTAGAGTTTGCTAGGAGTCGAACCTACAATCTTCTCCAAAATGCAAGTTTTGATGTCGCTCCAATAAGGGTTTTGGGGGTTGAGATAGAATGGCAATTCCTTGTAATATGGAGTGCCACGATAGTAATTCCTAATGTCGTCGATGTCTTCTTGTACAAGGGGCTCGATGATAAATTTGTAATGATTGTATCCTCTTGTTTTTTCGGTCAAGTAGTCAAAAAATTCGTAATTGTAAGTGGAAGAATTAAGAATTTTCTCGCTAAACGCAATCTTTTTGCCGTCGCCTAAGAAATTATTTTCGCCGAAAAGATTTTTAAAAGTATTTAGTAGTAGTTCGTCGTTGTGATTTGCAATGCCTAGTCCCATTTTGGTCTTTATGTAAAAATACACATTGTGAAATTCAAGATGCTTTTTAAACTCGTCAAAAATGGAATAAAAATTAGCAAAACTAAACACTTCGCATTTGTAGAAATTGTGTACAAATAGCAAAAAGTCTTGCAAATACGCGGTGGCTTCCTCTTTGTCAAAATACAAGAAATGTGTGTATTCTGACGACGCAAAATCGAAGTTGTCTTCGGGGAACAACTCAAGAAAATCCCGATTGCTAGGGAAGTAGTTTTTTAAAGTTTTTTGTTTTACATAATTTAAAAATTCGTTTTCCATATATTTTTCCTTACATTATATCTTAGCACGATATTATCTTTTTTTCAAGTAATATAATTTTATACTTTTCCCTTTTTTTATGTGACCAATTAGAGATGTTTTTGAAAAATATTTTTGAATGTTGCGAATTTGGGTGTTGTTAAAAAATTAACTTCCGAAATTATTCGGCTACATAATGTTGTCGGTAGTGATGTATTTCACATTTAGGTTCACAAATTTTTGTGCGGTGGGTGAATCGTTAATTGTCCACACCGCCACGTCTATGCCAAGGCTCTGCAACTTTGTAATTGTTTCACGAGTCGCAATTTTATTGTACAGCGATACGCCTATGTTATAGTCCTTGCAAAAGGCAATGTATCGTTTTAGCGGGTTGTTGACGAGTAGTTGTAGATTGACGGTGGGGGAAAGATGTCGAATCACACTAAGCGAAAAACTGTCGAATGATATTATGGTGCAATTTTTAGTATATCTATGTCGGCCAATTTCTCTCAAAACCCTTTTCATTTGCGAAGGCGTCATTTTGTATTTCAGTTCTATTACACAATGCTTTTTGTATTTCTTGCACACCTTTAAATATTGTTTGAAAGTGCATATTTCACCAAAATTTCCTACCGCAGAGCAAAACTTTACTTCTTTAAGTTCTTTCAATTTCAAATCACATATTCTTCGCTTGTCGCCTAAGAGCCTTTTGAGAGTTTTGTCGTGAAAACACACAATTTTTTGGTCTTTTGTGAATTGAATGTCCGTTTCAATTCCCCAAAAAGGTGACTTACACGCACTCACAAAAGCGGGCAAAGTGTTTTCGCAGTGCGATTTGCTTAGCCCACGATGTGCTATTAAACTAATTTGCTTGTGAATTGTTGTCATATTCTTTTAATTAAGTTGATTATCATTTGACAAAATCGCCAATAATAATCTATACTTATTATGTGGAATTATACCCATTTTAATAAAGGATTTATGAAAAAATCAAAATTTTTGTTTGGGAAATTAATACTAACTGTGCTTATGCTGACACTTACTTTATGTGCCAGTGGTCTTGTTGTGCCTAAATATTCTGCCAAAGCAGATTCGGAATATACGGTTACTTTCAAGAATGGCGATGGCGTGATTAAGCAAATGACAGTGTCGGAAGGGGGATGTGTAAAGGAAAGCGATTTGCCGACCCATACAACACACGCCTCCACTATGCCTACCGTGGGCGACAACGAATACTATAAGTGGTTCTATTCTGCTAATGGCGGACAAACACTATTCCGAATCACTATAACAAATAATGCCGACAATGAAGTCATAAAAAACATCAAGTCCGATGTAATTGTGTGGATTAAAGTGTTTGCCGATACTAGTGATTATCACGAAGTTACATTCCTAATGCCCGACTCCACAAAAGTCACAAAAAGAGTGCCCGATGGTGGAACTGTGGACGAGCCACTTATGGAACTTGGATTTTGCGAAAGGGCAAAATATGATAAGTCGCTTGAAAACATCACTAGCGATACAGTTATCACCGTCACAATAGACAACACATATAAGTACATCTTTGTGGTGGGGTGTTTGACCGCACTCGTAACTAGCCTTGTGGTCATAGTAGTTATAGTATTTAGAATGCTAAGAGTTCCCGACGATGACGATGATGATGAATTGACCGACGAGTTGGCAGAAACAAACGAGTAATGAAAAACACTCGTAACAAAATTAAAATATAGAGCATATGAGATAATCGTATGCTCTTTTTTTTGATTTTTTCGGTGTAAATTATATTTATTTTGCGGTCGTAGATGAGTGTATGTAAATGTCGAATTTTATCAAATAATGTTTTATTATAAGTTTAAGTTGATTTTTTATGTATTAAATGTTAAAATAAAGCACGAGATTAGAACAAAATGGATATTTAAATGGTGGACGAGATGAAAACAAATGAAAAAATGGTGAAAGAAAAATCCGACATTAAACAACTGAAGAAAGATAGGATTTTGATGTCTGTATTGGCATCATTATTTTTGCCACTTACTCTATGTGTGGGCATTCCAATATCAATTTTTGCAAATAACATAAGCGAATTTTTGTTTAGTTGGTACGAATTTGTGCCACTATGCTTCCTTACGGCGCTAATTATTGCATCAATTTTATTTACCATATTGTATTTTCTGCCAGAGAAAGCATACAAAGTGTGTTTAAATATATTGATCGCCGTAGATGTTATGGTGTTTTTGCAATCAACATATCTAAATGGCTCGTTATCGCTTGCGGGCGACAATATGGGTGGCGGTTATTCAACGGCATCAAAGATTATAAACTTATTTGTGTGGATTTTGGTCTTTGCGGGGTTCATTGTTTTGGCACTTTTAAAAGACAAGAAGAAATATATTAAAACCATATCTCTTATATTGGTGGTTGTCATAACTATAACTCAATTTATTTCGACACTGACTCCAGTAATTACCAGTAAAGACTTTTTCACATCGTGCAATGTGAGAATCGCAAGTTCGGATTCTAAGCCAGTCGCTATGACATACAAAGACTTTAATGTGTATTCAACACAAGGAAATATTTATTATTTTGTAATTGATAGACTCGATGAAAAATTTGCAGAAGCATCATATGAAAACAAGTCGGAGTTTTTTGATAAACTAACCGGATTTACGTGGTTTCAAGACAACATCGCAATGTATGGTCATACTTTCCCAGCGGTTGCTTATGCGTTGACGGGCAATGAGTACACTTGCGACACCAGTAGGGAAGCGTATTTAAAGTCGGCATATGAAGGCGACACGTACTTAAAGGAAATAAGTGATGCGGGGTACAAAATCAAACTTTACACCGATTCGCATTATGCCTACAACTTGTCGAGTGCTCCAGCAAATGTTGAGAATGCCGAAGAAGTAACAGTGTCGGTGAATAATAAATTTATGTTGTATTTAAAAATGTTGGGAATAGGACTTTATGTTACAGTTCCACTAATGGCAAAAACTTTGTTTAATTTCGTAAGCACTTCGTCTTTTGATGGGATTATCGATTTCAAAGGCAAAGAAGATGACGGATATAGGACCGACAACGAAAAAGTAGAAAGTTACATCAATTCAATGGAATTTGAAAGTAGCGATGACAAGCAATTCAGTTTTATACACTTCTCCGGATGCCACGACTACCAAGGCACCGCTCCAGAAAAAGCCATTGATTCGCTTGAATATTGTATGAATATGATTATGAAATTTATTGACAATCTAAAAGCAAACGGGCTTTATGAAACTTCTACAATCGTTATTACCGGTGACCACAGTTCGCCTTACAACAACTTAAAAGCAATAAGCGAGCCAAGATTAACCGCATTATTCTTTAAGCCATCGCAATCGGTAGAAGAATCGACAACCGCATTGAAAATTTCAAATGCAAAAGTTGAACAAAAGAACATTATGCCAACAATTTTCGAGTCTATAGGTGTTGAGAGCCAAATAGCAAAAGCAAAAGGCGATACATCACTATTTGTGACCGATTCGGCAGAAAGAAAACATGTATGGCATAGATATGTTGGGGATGCCGTTGAATACACATACACAATTACAGGAAGTGGCGCTGATTTTAACAATTGGAAAGAAGTGTCAAGAAAAACATACGAAAGAAACATTATGGATTAAAAATTAATAGTAAAAAAATAAAGCATACGATTATATGTCGTATGCTTTATCTATTGCTTTAAGTTCGTTAAAGGTGTCTATTTCAATGACATCTTTTTCGTTACACTCTCTTATTCTAAGGGTAAAATCCTTTTTAAAATACTTTAAAGGAACTTCGTCCCAATATCGTTCTTTCCCGCCCGGAGAATTGTAGGTTTGTTCAAGCGAATAGGCAAGTTTTTTCCCATCTTCTTCATTCCAATATGAAATTCCGACCATCTTGTAGCAATTTTTCCCACCTACGGAATAATCAGAAATGCACCCGTTATTTACATAGAAACACCAGTCGTCAGTTTCGCTTACAGGGACAGCCAAATAATTTGTATTGTACTGGTATTTTTTAATTATATCCGGATTAAAGACATATAAGTCGGCTTCCAAAACATAACTATTGTGAATATGTTCTCTCGCCAAATACACCGACACAATGTTGTTGCCTTCGTTGTATTTTGGGTTGTCGATAAATTTTATATTAGGATATTTGTAAAGCAAATCATCAAATTGTGTTCCAAGATATCCTCTCACCAAATAAATCTCTTCAATGCCTATATTTATAAGTGCATCAAGTACGGTTTCAACAATTCGTTTGCCATTTACCCTAACAAGTGGCTTCGGGGTGTTTAGTGTAATAGGAACAAGTCTGGAGCCGAATCCTGCCGCCATAATAACCGCTCTTTTTACTCTATAAGGCTCAAGTGCCAACAATCCTTCCGAAGTGATTTTGCCGTCCTTTGTATATCCTGATTTTTCAAGCGAAATAAAGGTTTTATTTACGCTTCCTACTGACATTTTTGTAAGTTTTGCAATTTTTCGTTGAGAAAGGTTTTCTTTTGAACATGCTAAACAATCCAATATGTCAAACTCTTTTTTATCTAACATTCTTTTTCCCTCCGTTTTTTATAAAGTAAATTATTGTTTTTGCAAGAATATTGACGATTAAAATCATAAGGGCAACTACCGCCGCACACTCAATCATATTGAATGCTTCAAATTGATTAATCATAAGAGAAATAGGTTTGTTTATTCTCGTCGACAAAAACGACACCGCCGAAATTGTAATCATGCTATTTACAAAAAAGTAAGAAAATGATTCGATGATTGTGCTTTTTGCTTGCGGAATAACCACATCGCAAATGATTCTAAATCTGGAAATATTCATAACTTGCCCGACCGATTCAAGGTTGGGATTCATTTTGTTTAATGCGTTGTACATCATTAAATATGGTGACGCAAAGAAGTGTACGCTATTGACAATTACAAGCATCGCTAGAGTCCCATATATAAATGTAGATTTAAACATTATGACATAGCTAAATCCTAAGACTAAGCCGGGAATGGCAAGGCTTATGAGCGAAATAAAGTGAAGGGGTTTTGATGCTTTTGTTTTTAATCTCGTTGTGCAGTAGGCGGTTATAAATGTCGTAACCACTCCCACAAATGCAGTGAAGAGTGACATTATTATAGAATTGTCAAGATATGCTAAGCCGTTTTTGGAGAATGTGTTTTTGAAATGCTCTAATGTAAATGACATATTGCTAGGATATGATGTTGAAAATGCTTGGATGCAGAACGAAGCAATAACGAGCAATACAAATAAAGAACAAATTGAGCAAATCACATATCCCCAAGCATCACGCCCCTTATCTTTGCGGATGTTTATTTTAGAAGTTACAAAGGATGACTTGCCTTTGTCTTTGTTGACCATATCCAAAATAAACGCGACAACTGTTGGTACAAGCAAGATTAAGCCAATGACCGCACCAATGGAGTAGTTTAGTTGACCTATAACATTTTCATACAAAACAACTGGCAAAGTTTTTACTTTTCCACCAACCGATAGAGGAATTCCATAATCGGTCAAAATCATTGTAAAAACAGTAAAGAATATGGATATTGTTGGCTTTCTAAGATATGGAAGAGTAATTGAAGTAAATTGATTGTGTTTTGGCACGCCTAGAATGTCGGCCGCTTCATAAGTCTGATAATTTTCATATTTTAAAATGTCGCAAAACATCAAATACGCCACTGGAACAGAATATAAAAGCGAGCCTAGAATTATCCCGACATATCCATAAAGGAAGGTGGTTGAAAGACCAAGAAGCCTTGTTATTACTCCGTTGTTGCCAAATAAAATTACAAGCCCCATACCGTGAGAAATTGTAGGAATTAGCATCGGCAATACAATAATTACACTAAAAATTGTTTTTAATTTTATATTTGTTCGCGATACTGACCAAGCCAGTCCGTAAGCAATTACAATTGCCAAAACCGATGATATAATTGTTGTTAAAAACGAATTGAGAAGTGATGGCAAAAATGTCTGGTCGCTTAAAAGTTGGCTAAATGTGTTTTTGTCGATTTTTGTGAGCATTGTAATTAATGGGATAACGACAAAAACAAGAAGCACAGCACATAGAAATAATTCAAAAAATAGCCCGTGATTTTGACATTTCTTTGTTGATTTTTTAGCGGAAAGATTAGTTTTCTTCATTTGTAATCTCCACAATTTTTTCTAGCGATTTAATTTTGTTTTTTAAGTTTTCGCAAACAAATTCTTTAACATAATTGTTTGCAGGGCTTTTTAATATCTCTTCAGGAGTGCCGATTTGACTTATTTTTGAAACATTCATAACCATAATTCTGTCGGATAGTGTAAATGCTTCTTCTTGGTCGTGGGTGATGTATATAATTGTGGTCTTAAATACATTTTGTATTCTTTTTATTTCCTCGCGAAGTTCGTGCCTTGTCGCAATGTCAAGCGCAGACATCGGCTCATCAAATAAGATTACATCGGGCTTTAGCGCTAAGGTCCTTGCAATAGCCACCCTTTGTTGTTGTCCGCCAGAAAGTTCGGCGGGCTTTTTGTCTAGGAACTTCGTTAAGTGCATTTTGCTAAGCATCTGTGTTGCAATTTCTCTTGCTTCGCTTTTTGTTTCCTTATGAATTTTTAGAGCGTATTCTACATTTTGAAGAACGGTCATATTTTCAAACAATGCATAATTTTGAAAAACCATTCCCATTTTTCTATTTGAAACCTTTTCGTTAGTGATGTCTTTTCCGTCCTTCCAAATTTCGCCAGATGTGGGTTCAATAAGCCCTATAATCATTCTCATAATTGTTGTTTTTCCACAACCGGAAGGCCCCAAAATTGACAAAAATTCGCCATCATATACATCAAATGAAACATTATCGACAGCGAGCTGGTCGGAGTCCTTGAAATATTTCTTTAGGTTTTTTACAGAAATTTTGACCTTCTTTTCGGTGATTTGCTTTTCAGTTTCGTTAATTTTTTCATTAGTAGTTGTCATATTAATATCTCCAGAATTTTAGTAGTCTTTCTTTTTCGGTCTGGTTGTTATTTAGCATTTTTGAATAAGGAATATTTTTTGGAAAGTTGTTTACATCATATTCTTTATTTTTGAAGATTTTTTCGGGATAATATTTTTCGCACGATTTTGGCGTGAAAACCCTTGTTATATAGTCCATAACTTCTGTTACCCCATTTTTTGTAGCCTTGCCTTTAACTATTCCAGCGCCATAACAAGAGAATGGTGCTCCTTCGGGTTCAAAGAATAATATTTCCAAATTGTTTGCCCCCGAGTTTATTTTATCAACGGCTTGGGAAATCATCCCTAGTGCTACTGCGGATTCGCCATTAATTAAGTTGTTGACCGGCCCCGAACCGGATGAAGTAAAGTTGTTGCAAATATTGTTGTAGAACCCGTCAAAATATGCTAGTGCGCCATCTATTCCACGCTCATCGACAAATGATTTGTAAAATAGATATCCAGTCCCTGAAGATTTTGGAGACGGCATACTTAAAAGCCCCTTATATTCCGGCTTTAATAGGTCGTCATAACATGTTGGCTTTGATATGCCTTTTCTCGTCAAGATATCGGTGTTTATAATAACACCCCCGCCAATTTTGTGATTTGGCATAGCATATCCATAAAGAGTGTCTGTCATCGCGTCATCTTCAAGCAAGATGTCGTCATATCTATCGCCAAAGTGGGTAAGAACGTTTGCTTCAACTAATTTTTCCAAGTATCCGTATTCCAATGCATACACAATGTCCGCTTCGGAATTTGAGCCTTCTTCCATAACTTTAGAGGCAACGGTGCTTGTTGACATATATTCAATCACTATATCGTAGTTGGGAAATTCCTTGTCAAGACATTCTTGAAGATATGACATATTGTAATCTTCGGTTGAAGTATATATAACTATTGTTTCCTTTTGAAAACTCCCTTTAAATCCTACAACACAACAAAGTAGGACAAAAACGGAGAATATTGAAATAATCCTTTTCATTAGTGCTCCATATGTTCAAAAAATCAATAGAAGAGTGCAAAAATGTGCACTTTTAAGTTGTTTTTTGGGTTAATAGTGTTCATAATCACATTTTAAGTGCATAAAAATGAACATTATTAGTATAAGTCGCGATGTGCTAATTGTCAACGATTTTTTATATTATTAAAAATGATTTTATATAAATTATTGTTAGTTTAATTTTATGTATAATGGTTGACTAATTCATATAATTAATTTATACTAATTGCGTTAAGTAAGGGCTAGCCCCTTAAATTTAGTAATTTACAAAGGATTAATTTATGGATACCGTACTTAAGTATATTTGCATTCCGCTAGGATACCTTATGAAATGGTGCTATCAACTTATAGGCAATTATGGAATGGCAATCATACTTTTCACTCTCGCAACCAAGATTGTTTTGCTCCCAATTTCTATTTGGATACAAAAGAACTCTATTTTAATGGTTAAAATTCAGCCCGAAATCAACTTTATTAAAGCAAATTTAAAGGGGAACCTTGATGCTATTGCCGATGAACAAACAAAACTTTTCAAGCGCGAAAAATATCATCCATCCGCATCTCTAATCCCGCTTGCACTTCAATTAATTTTGCTTTTGGGTGTGGTTTACATAATCAACAATCCTTTGACATATTTATTTAATGTGTCGGGCGATACTGTGAATTCACTTGCAAATTTCATATCGGCAAATACTTCGGATTCTTCTTTCCAAATAGCGATTGTTGAGGCTATAAAAAATGGAACCATAAGCACGGGGTCGGTAATTAACGGTGTCTCGGCTGAAACTCTTACGAATTTGGTGACAAAAGTTATGGCATTTAAGACCGGATTTTGCGGTTTTAATATGTCGATTGTTCCTATTAGTGTTTGGGGTGTTTATACACTTGTTCCAATCATTGCCGGGCTTTCTTCATGGCTTATGTGTTTCACCCAAAACCGTTCAAATGTTATTCAGCACGAACAAAACAAATTCAACCAATACGGAATTATGGCACTAAGTGTAGCACTTTCGTTGTATTTGGGGCTATTTGTTCCATCGGGAATTGCTCTTTATTGGACGGCTAGTAATTTGTCGTCAATTGCAATAATGTATATTCTTAATTGGGCAATCAACCCAAAGAAATATGTTGACTATGAAGCACTGGAAGCGAGCCGAAAGGCATTGGAAGAGTCCAAGGCATTCGGAGCGCTCGATAAAAAATCTCCGCTTTATAAAGAAATGCGAAAGAAAGAAAAAGAAGACTACAAAAGATTTCAACATATTGCAAATAAACACATCGTTTTCTATTCGGAAAAGAGCGGGTTTTATAAGTATTACAAAGACATAATCGAGTCCCTTTTGGCAAAATCAAATGTAACCATTCACTATGTTACAAATGACTATAACGACCAAATATTTGAAATCGCAAAGAATCAGCCTAGAATTAAGCCATATTATATTAGTTTGAAAAAGACGGCAGTACTAATGATGCTTATTGAAACCGACATATTTGTGCTAACAACACCTGACATCAACAAATATTATCTAAAAAGGTCGTTTATAAAGAAAGACATTGAGTACATCTATGTTCCGCACGATGCGATGAGCGTGCATATGGGTTTTGCACAAGACGCCCTAAACGCTTATGATACAGTGTTGTGTAGTGGACCACATGTAAAACGTGAACTTGAGAAAATTGAAGAAGTTGACAATCTTCAACACAAAAAACTCGTTGAGTTTGGCTTTCCTTTCCTAGACGAACTTGTAAAACTTAAAGAGAAAGAAAGTGGGAATAAGGAAGTCCGCGAAGTTAAAGAAGTTCTTATCGCTCCGACTTGGAATGAAGACAACATCATGGACTCGTGCTTGGACAATATAATTGAAAGCCTTTATAAGGAAGAAGGATATCATTTAACTGTTCGCCCACATCCAGAATACACAAAGAGAAATGCTTACAAACTCCAACAAATTGTGGAGAAATATAAAGATTATGACCCGAACAAACTAACTTTTGAACTTGATTTTTCGAGCAATAAGTCAATTTATTCTTCGGATTTAATCATAACCGATTGGTCGGGAATTTCTGTGGAATTTTGTTTGGCGACCAAAAGACCGGCGATATTTGTAAATACAAAAATGAAAGTCCAAAATCCGGACTGGGAAAAACTTGAGATTACTCCAGTTGAAATTGAAATTAGAAACAAATTTGGCAAAGCCATTGAAAAAGAACAAACTAGCGAAATTAACGCTATTGTTGATGAATTATTGAAAGATAAAGACAAATACAAGGAAGAAATTGAGAAATACTTCGAAACATTTATCTATAACCATGGAAAATCGGGAGAGTGTGGGGCGGATTACATCTTGCATTCTTTGATTGAAAAGAAAAAACAAGGAGGAGAAAAATAAAATGAATCTACTAGGATATATTGATCCCGCTGCCACATCCGTATTGCTTTCTTCGATTGTTGCAATTTGCGTGGCAATTGGTGCGAGTGCAATTATCATTTGGAGAAAAGTCAAAAAGGGAGTTAGCAAAACTTTCCACATAGACCCAAATGCAAAAAAAGAAGTTGAAGAAGACATAGTCTTAACCGAAGAAAATACACCTAATAAAGAAGAGAAAGAAGTTTCTAAAACCGAAACGACTACTGTAGAAGTTAAAGAAGAACCTAAGAAAGAAGAAACTACTAAAGAAACAAAAGAATAATTAAAAATGACAAAAGGTCTTGCATATTTGCAAGACCTTTTTTTAAACAATATTTTTACTAATTTGATATTTTAAAAACAAAATTTGATTTAAAAACCTATTGTAATTAATTTAAACAATTATTTTAATGGACTTTAAGTAATGTCGGGTAGCATTTCATCAAGTGTTTTTACGACAAATTCGTCATTTTCAACATACACGATTTTCACTTCGGGATGAAGTTGGTTTAACATCTCCCTACATATTCCGCAAGGGGTTACGCTTTCAAGTTGTTCGTTGCGTTTGTTGAATTTCACTGCCATTATATATCTCATTTTTCTTTCGCCGTTCATCCACGCGTTGCTAAGTGCCGATACTTCCGCGCAGTTGCTGTGCCACCAGCCCACATTAAGCCCAAAGTACATCTTGCCACTGCTCGCTACTAGACAACAACCCACTTGGCTGTAGCCGGTCTTTTCACGCAAATCTTTATTTTCTATTGCCAAATCACAGCATTTTTTGTACATTTTTTCAAATAATTTTGTATCCATATTTCTTACCTACGACTTATTAATGTGTATGCATTATATCAAATATATGATAATTTGTAAAACAAATTGTGGGAATATGGGTGTTTTGTGGATAAGTGGCTGATTGTAGAAAATGCATTTTTAAGACTAATAAAATCTTTATGTTTGACAAATCGTGAAAAAACCGAATGGCGAATGTTGACATCGAAAAACGGGTGTTGTATAATTTATGAAAATGGATAAGGAGATAAAACAAATGAAAATATCAGTAATAGCAAGCACACACGAAAATTATGTTGCACCGAAGAGAGAATTTGACAATCTTAGTGGACATTCTGCCGGCGTATGTTATATGCCAGAAAACTTTGAAAGGCTTTTCGGAGAGCCTATTGAAAAGACGCTCAATCGAGCAGAAAGCACCAAAGCCAGACAACACCATAGCGTATTTGGGCACCCATATGTGTCGTTGTCGCTAGAGAATATCCCTAAGGGCTTAGCGATGATTCTCAACAACGAAAATGCATACAACACAAGCGAGAAGTCGGCGCGATACACCAAAATGGTGTTGCAACCTGACGAGCAAAAATTATATGACAAGTGGCTAGATATATACAAAAACCTAATAAAGGAAAAGTATCAAACAAAGTATCCCGAGATGTTTAACGACAAAAAAGTGGAGAAATTGGCGCAAGAAAATGCTAGATATTTGATTTCCGTATTTACCCCTACATCTATGATATATACCGTAAGTTATCAACAACTTAACTACCTACACCGAATGCTATCAAACGAAATAAATAAGGATAACAACAATAAATTTATAAAAGAACTAACTCCCGCAATCAGGGAATTTTGCTCGGCAATAGAAAAGACTCCATATTATGATGAAGAAATCGCTCGTGGTGTGGACAATAAAAATAGGAAAATCTCGCTATTTGGCACGACGACCAAACCCGAGCAGTACTTTGGCGATGTGTATTGCACTTCCTATGAAGGTAGTTTTGCACAACTAGCACAAGCCCAACGCCACCGCACGCTTAATTACAATATTACACTTCTTGATGAACCGAAGTTTTTCGTGCCACCAATCATTAAAGAAAGTGCCGACCTAACACGAGAGTGGATAGGGGACTGCGAAAAACAAGTGTCGGTATTTCCACAAGGAATGCTTGTCAACATTAACGAGTGCGGAACGATGGATTGGTTTATTCAAAAAATGAAAGAGCGAAAATGTAATTTTGCCCAACTTGAAATCAACAAACAAGCCAACGACACTCTTCAAAAATATGTGCAAGCATTGAAGGAAAAGAATCATCCTAGGGCTGAAGAACTTGAAAAATACACACATGGCGCCCGATGTACTTTCCCCGATTATACCTGCCCAGCCCCTTGCGGATTTAAGGAAGGAATTAACGAAACGAGGACAATTTAACAAAATAAAAATCAAGATAAATAAAAAAATAATAATCAAATAAAGCAAAAAAAAAAGGATTGAAGTAACTTCAATCCCTTTTTATTTGGTAGTCCTAAGGGGACTCGAACCACAAACTAAAATTAAAAAAGCACGAAATAAAGGCATTTTTAAACGACATTCTACTCACATTCTACTCATTAAAAAGATAAAAAAACACAAGGCTTATGTATAATATTTAATCAGACCAAATATAAAATTTTTCTTGAATAAAATCACATATTTTTTTAAAATTATATTCACTTAAAATTGGAATCGTGTAATCTTCAAAAACATATGGTTTCAATTTTTCTTGCATTTTACGACCCAACATCTTAAAATTAACAACACAATTCAATGTGTCATTAACTAGATAATTTAATATAACAATTTCAGTATTTTTTAATTTTTGAAACTCAAAAATGTTAATATTCTTTGGCATAAAAATTTTAGGAGAAACTTTTAAATAATTTGAATAATTAAAATTTTCTAAAGTAATTTCAAGCCGAGTACAAAAATAATCTAAACTACTTTCAATAGTTTTATTATAAAGTTTAATGAAGCCATTAGTATTTCGAAAACCTAAATATTCACTAAAATCATAATTAGAAATACTATTAACAAGTAAATTAAATTTACGATTATCTTTTACTAATCTTAAGTATTCTCTTCTTATTGGAATGTCGCAAGATAAATCAAATCTAACTAAATCTAAATGTTTTGAATTAAATCGAATAAATTCGAAAAGAAAATCAAAAGTTTTACTTGGCATTACTTTATTAGGATTAAATTCGATAAAACAATATCCCGAATCAGATTTTTTTAAAGTATTTAATGAAACCCCAACGGAAATTGAACTTTGATTAACATTAAAAACAAATAAATCACGATAACTAAATAAATTAATGTTAGAAAAATGTCGATATTGTAAATCAGTAGATGTTTTAATCAATTTAAATAATTCTTTTTTTTGTTCTTCTGACATAAAAAAACTTAACCTTAACATATCTACTGAATAAATTAAATTATCAACTTTTAAAGAATAAAAATAATTCAACATTTTAATCTCCCAAATGTACTAAAGTACAACACTTCACCCCTATTAGACAGTGGGGTGAATGGCTTATTATAAATTCTAATAAACTGTTAATTCGCACACGCATCAAACTTGAAAGAAAATATAATAAAATATAGTTAATTTAACCATTAAAAAGATAAAGATATATCAACATAATGGATTTTCTTGTTAAAATAAATTAAGATAATATAATTAATTGCACATCCCATCAAGTTGGCTACGGCTTCGCCTTTATGTTTGGCATTAAAGCCAAACATCTAGTATTAACAAATTTAATATAATTCTTTTTATACAATTAATAGGTTTATTTTTTTAAGTTCTAGTTTTATCACTGCTTTGACAAATCTTCGAATTAGCGCCCACGCTGTCGGTGGGCTCTAATTCATTATCAGATTTGGCATTAGCAATATATTTTTTATTCCTAACATCATAAAGTTTTTGTAAACTTTCGAAACCGCCTTGAGTAACAATATCTTGATTATATTTAAGGCTTGTATATTTTTGAACTTTTATAGGCGGTAAGTTTTTATACAACTCACTAGCAAAACGGTCGTCATATTTAATAGACCCGTCGTTAAAAGCATAAAAATAATATAAATTAACAAATCTATTTGTTTTTGAGTTAGCCACGTCAGTACTCAAGTCATAATTGTAGTTCTTCTTATTAATTGTTAAAAATGTTTGGATTTTCCAACGACGATACCCCCAATAAACTTTAGGCAATTTGTCATTAAATTTTCTACAAATCCAATATATAAGCGGAACAATAAAACCGGTTTTAATACTTGTTTGTTCTAACATCATATTATCAAGACCAAACTTCTCTTCGAGAACTGCAAGTAATCTATTCATATTAACACTAGTTGCGAATATATATCCGTCAAAATTGTGACGAACCATTTGCATATTACCTTCAGCACCAGCAATATCTTGACGAGATTTAGATTGGTCAAGATTGTTAAATAGTAGTGTTAATTCATCACCAGTAATAACACTATTTTGCGGTAGTCGTGACCTTAAACAAAAAGCGTCTTTCGTCAAAATGTTACAATATTCATTATCAATAGTAAATGGAACATTTGAAAAAATAGCATTTTTCTTAAAAAACATACCACAAATATTAAACATTACGGAAGTTTTACCACAACCTTGAAAACCACTAAAGGATTGAACTCGATAATTTTTAATATTCCTTGCCATAGCACTTTTACCTTTCATATATCGATATAAATAAATTACATTAAAGATAATACTAGCAATTAAAAGTATTATACAAATACTATTAAAAGTCTTTAAATCTTCATTATTTAATGTAAGGAAATAAAGGATTAATAAAACAATTACGTCAACAAGCCAATATAAACGAAGAAACCATTTTTTAAATTCATATTTCATAAACCACCCCCTTTAGTCATCTTATGAATAATCGTTTGAGCAATTAAATATATTGAATAATAAACAGGAACAAAAATAAGAAAAACAATCATAAAGAAAAAAGTTAAAAAACAAAATGTTTGTAAAAATTGCATTAAAAACACATCTTCTAATACATCAACATTAAAAAATGTTAAAAACGAATTTAAAAACATCTGAAATATTTGTTGAAGAGTATTCATTTTTTATCCCCCTTATGTAAAATTTTAAATATAATTTTATTTGGCAAATAAAATAAAACTAAATAGAAAATTAAAAAAGATATTAAAAAACATATACTTTTAGTTAGAAATGCATAAGGATTAATTGTTATAACATCAATGCCAAAAACAAATTTAAAAAAGTCATAAATCAAATCGTAAACTATCATTTTTTATCCCCCCTTCTAATTAGTTTTTTATATATGATAATAGGAATATGAAAAAATAAAAATGCTAAAATCCAAAAGCAAGCACATTCTTGCCAAGTTTTCAGATATCCATTAAAACTAACAAATTGAAAAAATAAATCTATCATAATATCACCCTTAATCCAAAAATTAAAAATAAAATACAAAGAAACATTGGTCCGACAAATGAAAGGCTAGATAATTGAAGTAGTGTGCCGGAATGTAAAACAAGAAGTTTCAAAAGACCACCAGTCGCGAAATCAATAATTTTACTGATAGGCCCAAAGCCAAATAAAATATAAATAAAAAAGTTATACAAAGCACGTGGAACTAACAAGGCGAGATTTTCACCAACATTAGAAAGTTTTCCTAGAAATGAAGTATCGGAAGATTCACCTTGCCAAATACTACATAACAAAGAAGTCCAATTATATGAAACATTGTCACCATCATTTACAGTAGAATAATTAACACGGATAAAAATAGTAGACTGCTCATTAAAAAAATCGGAACCAATAGACACCGGACAATAATCCACATCAATCCAAGCCATATTTTCATAAATATAACTTGAATTAGAAATAGAATCGTATCCACCACTATTCGGAAGATTTTCATTACCACTAGGATAATAATAAGAATATCCAGAAATGAAATAACCGTCTAGAAAAGAAAACTCAGGAACTAAAACGCTATCACCATAATAATATGATGCATACTTAGTGCCATTAATAACATTATTGTCCGAATAATATTTGTAATACCAACGAATAGAGTAGTTGCGTCTTAATAGATGAAAAATATCATTTTCGAAAACACTATCAGAATTAAAATATGCTATTTTTTGAAATTCATTTTCATCTAAATAAGCATAACAATAATCATTTATATCAATATAATCAGAGATGAGTGCTCCACGTGGATAATATTCAGTTTCGATTACATCTCCCCAAATGTTATTAAGATGATAAAAAGCAACCGAATAATCAAAGATTGCATATAAATTAACAACTTCACATTCAAACATTAGATTATTTAAATCCACAATTGTAGAGGAATCGTTAATAGAAGTACCCCAACCTAAAAATTCACAATAACCAAGAATGGGGATATTTGAATATTTTGGCGAATTTCCAAATTGAATAGTTGTAGAAAAATATAGTTCCTCACCCTGAAAATTATAAAAATTATATGTAATTTTTTTAGGTTCATAAATGGCATAAAAATATGTATCAGAATAAAAAATAGAATTCTCGAAACTATATGATGTGCTATATAAATCCGAATATGATGAATTATTATATGGAACACTGGCATATTCCCAAGTTAAAAAATCATAACCTAAACGAGTAGGTATATCCGAATAAGAATAATCAAATTCGACTGTAAGTGTTTCAGTATGAAGAATAGTCGTTTTATCATAATCAAAAAATGTCAATTTACGCCAAGGGATAAAAAGAATATTTGTTTTTCTAATATTTAAAAAGTCAGAGTAATCAATAGATTCAGAAAAATAAAAAACAAATCCAACAGAAGAATAATTAGGCTGAAATGAAAAGTAAGGAAGATTATTATAAGTATTGAAAGACGATTTATTAAGCCAAGCAACAACTTTACCATCTTCATCTAAATAAAAAAGAGTAACACGAGTTATTTTATAATTCAAAATTTCACCCTGTAAAATAAATGAATAACCTACAGATGGTTCAATCGAAAAAGCACGTAAAAAAATTGAATTATAAGAAGTATATTTTTCTGAATAAGTTGGTTTTTTATTGTACTCAATTGCCACAGAACCCATAGACAATTTAGTATCTATGAATAAATCAGAAGGAAAAGAAACAATAGAAGAATCAGTTTCATTAATAATAACATTATCAGTACTGGAATTGTCATCAGCATAAGCAATTAACTTATTTGAAAAACCAATAAATCCAAACGAAAGGAATGCACAAATGCATAGAAAAAATATAATTAATTTATTTTTTATCATCTATTGTTTCCCCCCCCCTTTGTTGGAGTTCTTTCTCACTTTGAAACATTATTTCTCTTGTCTTATCTATTCCAAGTTCATTGATTAAATAATTAACACTTTTATACATTGAACAATCAAATTTTAATTGCTTAATTTCTTTTTCTAATTCCTTGATTTTCTCGTCTTGCTCGTTGAGTAAATCGACCAACCAACAAAAATCACTCTCATGATAATTTCTACTTGTTGCTTTATCAAAAATCCAATATTGCAATTCTTCTTCCATTAATTCAAATCTTTCTTTCATAATAATTTCTCCTATATTTTTTAAAAATTAATTAAAGTTCGACTTCTGAAATGTCGACAAAAAAACTATTTAAATAATCTTCAGTATATTGTCTTTCATTATATTTTTTATGTGATGAGTAACGTTGTTTTTGTAGAACGTTCTCCTTATTAATTACCCTTGTTTTGTTTTTAATGGTTGGCGAAATAATATAATTACGACGCCTTTCAATCCTTTCAATTCGAGAGAGTTTAGTTTTAATATCCTTAGCACCTTCATTAAAATCCATTCTTGCACGATTAATAATGACATTATTTCCAAGAAATATTTTCAAAAATATACCAAACGAAATAATGAATAAAAAAATACATATAAATAAGAATAAAAATCGTTGACGAATTAAATTTGAAAATACATAACCAAATAAATCAAAAACAATCTCCATTGGTTTTAAGAGATAGGTTCCGCCTAAGGCGATATTTGATAATAAAGTTGAGATTGTGGGCGAAAAAAGTGCCATCAATATTAATATAATCATTATTAAAACTGTAACTTTAATCATCTATATCATCAACCCCCAGTATTGCTTTAATTACAAATATCAAGAATCCAAAAAATAATGGATATAATATAATTGGAACATCAAAAACAGTAATCCTAAAAAATATTCCAATGACTGTATTAACCATGTATAAAAATGAATTAATTAATGGTTTAATTAAATTAAAAAATTCTGACCAAGCCATATTTTTTTCTAATAAAGTTCAAAAAAATTTAAAAAAGGTGTAACAACACGTATTACACCTTTCATTAACATAAACTAAATGCTCTTCTTACTACGAGTTCTAATGATATTAATAACCATATAAATAGCACTACTAACAACACCCATTGCGGCGAAAGTTAAGCAGACTTCACCAAGTGCAGTCAATTTTGTTGATTCTGAAACAGTTTCAACAAATAAAGACTTAAAGGCAGTAACAATAGCAGTAGCAAGTGGAGAAACATAAGAAGTGAAAACTGTAGTAAACACGCTTACAATCTCTTGAACCATATTATAAAAATCCCCCTTTATTTTTTATTTATATTTAAATACAAGGAAATTTTAAGAAGTGTTAGAATACGGGAAAAACACTCTTTAAAATCTCCCCGTATTCAAATAACTATTGTTGTTGAGTCGATTTAAAGTACTCAATAATTTGCGACTTTAATTTATTCTTAAAGTCAATATCGGAAACATTATTATCACACCAATTCAAAAATGATAATAAATTAGTTTTTTTAATTACATTATAAGCAACCTTTTCCTTGATGGATTGGCTTGAATTCTTTTTATAACTCATTAACATTGTCAGAATTCTCCAAACTATCAATTATTTGTTTTGATTGTGTTTTAAGACTTTGTATTTTATATAATGCCTTGCTTAAATGTTTTACGCCAAAATTAAGTAATGAAGAATATATAAATCCAACAATAAACCACCATGTTTGACCTTTATTTAACCAAGCAACAAGCAATAATACAGCCATTGTAAGACAAATTGAAAAGGCTGACAATAAAATTCGATTTTTCTTATCAAGTTTCATAATTAATTCTCCCTTACTGGAATATCTACAACCATATCTGGATTATTCTCAGCCAAACGACAAATTTTTCCATAATCTTTATCAAATACTTGCTTTAAAAGTATTGTCTGACCAGTTGTTAAAAGTGCAACCTGATAACCATATTTTTCATCACCATTATTATCAATATAATGTCTTTTTCTAATTTCGATTTTTAAATTTTCCATAAATAAAATACCTTCCTTTATTTTTCTAAATTAATTTGAATATTTAATGAATTCAATTCATTTTTAAGTTCTTTAATGTGTTGTTTGACACGTAAACGTTTTGTATATAATTTTATTTTTTTCTTATCAGTCTCATCAAAAGTTATTTCACCATTTTTAATCAATTGATTCTTTTCGCTATTTGTTGGAAAAGAGAATAATAAACGAAATAAATCAATGAACAGCAAATAGAAAAACAATAAAATTAAAAGAATTTCAATAATAACCATATTTTAACCCCCTTAATTTATTTTTGTAAAAGTTGTTTCTTTTTTAAGTATGATATTAGGCACACCACACTTAGTTAGAGCCAATGATTTTTTGACAGCAAACAAATAATCGAAATAATTATATTCTTGAGTATCTGAAACAACCACATACATTACTTTAACCATATCTTACACCCCCGTTTTCTAATTTTCTTTTATTATTAACAGTAATATATCATAAAAATTTAGAATTGTAAAACAAAAATGATAAGTTTTTTAGAAAAATTAAGTTTTTTAGAAAAATTATTGAGAAAAATATTAATAATGTTATAATAATTAAAAAAAACAAAGGAGAATACGGAAATGAATTTAAAATTATTAAGGAGTAAAACAAAATTAACGCAGGATGAAATGGCAAAAGAATTAAATATAACAAGACCCACTTATGCCAATTATGAAAGCGAAATTACGCAACCACCAATAGAATTATTGTGTAAAATTGCAGATTATCATAATGTATCACTGGATTATTTGGTTGGAAGAAACTACAATAACGAAATTGGATATTTAACTGAAGAACAAAAAAATATAGTCAACCTAATAAAAGAATTAAATCAACTAAACTTATTAAAAGCAATAGGCTATATATCTGGACTAATTGCGGGACAATAGGAGTTGTATATGACTGAGCAAGAAATAAAAACGATGGGAATAATATTCAAAATTATAATAATATTAATAATTACTGGTACAATTTTTATATTAATAAAGGATTGTTATAAAAAATTAAAAGACAAAGAAAAATTCAAAAATAAACACTATAAAAAAATAAAAAAGAATAAACCATTAAATCCAATTATAAAAAAAGTCTTGCCAAACAACAAAAAAATAAAAAAATCTTATTCAAGTAAACCTTTAATGACAGAATGTGAAGTTTACTTTTATAAGATAATCCACAAACACTATAACGAAAAATACTTGGTAATGCCACAAGTCCCATTAATCAGCATAATAAATAAACAAAAGCAATATGAATGGGAATATCAAAATGAATTATTTAGAACTATTGATTTTGGATTAATTAATAGAACAACATTAAAATGTGACCTACTAATCGAAATTAATGACAAAACTCACGAAACAAGTAAACGGAGAGATAGGGATAAAAAAGTGCAACAAATTTGTAAAATTGCTGGAATACCAATAGTAACATTTTGGACAAGTCAACCAAATAATCAACAATATATATTAAAAAAAATTAACGAAAATATTGGGGGAAACGATGAAAAGGAAGATACATAATGCATTTTTAAAAATTGTGTGAAAAACAAGAAGAATTAATAAAACAAGCAGATGTCATAAATCAAGTATTAAAAGAATATTTTAAAGGTTATAATGATAGTGAAAAAAATGATAATAGAGAGATGTTAAGTATTATACATAAGCCTTGTGAAATAAAGATAAAGGAACAAGGTGAAATGAAATATAAAGGAATAACAATACATAAAAATAAAAATTGCAACACGTGGTATACAAGATATCGCGAGAATGGGAAGCAATACTATATATCTGGACGAACTCAAAAAGAAGTTCTAAGCATTTTAAAAAATAAACTTAATTATATTAAAAAAGAAAAAACAAAAACAATTACATTATTTGACTGGTACAATCAATGGCTAAAATTATTCAAGATTGGAAAAGTGAAAGAGAGCACTATTGTAGACTATGAAAAATCTTTAAAACATATCCCCACGGATATTTTGAATAATGATATTACTAAAATAACATCATTACAAATAAATAATCTAATAAATGGAATTAATAAAGAACGGACATCACAAAAAGTATATGAATTATTGAATGCATTATTTTCAAAAGCAAAAGATTACGAACTAATACAAAAAAATGTATTAGATATAATAGACAAACCAAAACATACTCGAGAACGGGGCATAGCCCTAACCAAGGAAGAGCAAGAAAGATTTATTAAAGAATGTAATAATCAAACACACGGGGATTTGTTATTGGTTGTTATGTATCAAGGGCTAAGGATTGGAGAATGTTTGGGCTTGACTGGAACTGATATAGACCTAAAAAATAATACATTAACAATAAATAAGGCAATAGACGAACAAGGAAAAAAGAACACAACTAAAAATGAACAGAGCAACCGAATAATTCCATTATTCAACAATACTAAAAAGATACTTGAAAAATTTGAGCATTTTGGTGATAAAAGAATATTTAATTTTTCATATCACATTCCACAAAAGAAACTAAAAGAAATAGTAAAGAAAACCGGAATAAGAAACATATCATTACACGACCTAAGACATACATTTATTACAAATTGTAAAAATAAAAACATACCAGAACACATAATTCAAAATTGGGTAGGACATATAATTGGGAGTAGTGTAACAAGTAAAATATATACACATATTAACAAGGAAGACACCCAACAATACATAGACAAATTCAATAACTAATTCTACTCAAATTCTACTCACTTTTAATCGAAAATAAAAAAACTAGGCATAAATATACCTAGTCCGCCACTATATATTGTATACAAAATACTAACAATCTACAATATATAGTAAAATTGGTAGTCCTAAGGGGACTCGAACCCCTGTTACCACCGTGAAAGGGTGGTGTCTTAACCACTTGACCATAGGACCATAATTGGTAGCGATGGTAGAGTTTACTCACGAAGCGGACATTGATTAATCTACGGTCGCAAGCACGTATCATCACCTTGCTACAATCTTTATTGGTAGCGGCGGTGAGATTCGAACTTACGACCTTTCGGGTATGAACCGAATGCTATAACCAACTAAGCTACGCCGCCATAATTAGACAATGATATAATACTATAAGTTTTTGTTTGTGTCAAGAAGTTTTTTCAAATTTAAAACAAAATTTTATATTTTTTTACAAATTCAAGTTGTTTATAGTATTGTATGGGAGTTTTTCGGTGGCGAAAAGTAATTTTTTGAAGGGTTATATATAAGAATAATATGGGGCGTTGTGGTCAAAAATGGGTATTTAAGAATCGTTTAAGTTGTTGTCGTGAAAGAATGGGTAATATTTTGGTGCAGATTTGCATATAATAACAATATAACCACTAAAATTATTGACATTTTCAATATATTAATGAAAATAATAAAGAAAAGGCTTGACAAGTTTGACAAATTAGTATAAAATGAATTTTAGAAACAACTTAATGCAAGTTTTTCGTATATCGCGGGATGGAGCAGCTAGGTAGCTCGTCGGGCTCATAACCCGAAGGTCGTGTGGTTCAAATCCCACTCCCGCTACCATTAATAAAAGTGCTAGGTGTAGCACTTTTTTGTTTTTATGAGTATTTAATAATTAGCCCGAAGTGGCATTTTCATTGCCTTTCGGTAGAATTACAACGAATGTTGTGCCCTTATTTAATTCGCTACTTACACTTATTTTGCCGTTAGAAATCTTAAGTATTCGGCTAACAAGTGTTAAGCCTAGCCCGTTGCCTTCGCTTGAGTGGGAAGTGTCGGCTTGATAAAACTTGTCAAATATTTTTTGCTGAGTTTTTTCGTCCATCCCTATTCCGTTGTCGGCAATTTCTATGGATATATGGTCATCGAAATCTTGTAGCGTGACCGCTATTTTGCCCTTATCATTTGAAAACTTTATGGCATTGCCAATTATGTTTTGCCATATTTGATATATCAATTCTTCGTTGCCCACATAAGCCACGCGTGGCAAGTTAAGGTCGAATTCAATTTGTTTTTTCGACCACTGTGGCTGAAAATTAACCACACATTGCCTTAGTTGTTCGTCTATCAAAAATTCGGTTTTTTCGAGCGATATTTCTTTATTCTCGAGTTTTGCCAGCGTCAAAATGCTATTTGTCAGAGTGGACAACTTTTTTATGTTGCTATCTAACACTTCTTCGTATTGCTTGCGGGTGGCGTCGTCAAGATTTGGTCGTCTTAATGCCTTGGAGTAGGATTGAATTACTGCCAGCGGGGTTTTAAATTCGTGCGACACATTGGATATGAAGTCTTCTTGCAATGTTTCCATATGGTCCAATTCGTTGACCATCTTATTGAAGTTGATGATGTACGAGTTGATGTTTTCGTCTTCGGTGAGTTCCAGCTGGACTTTGAAGTTGCCTTTTGAAACTTCTTCGGTCGCATTTTCAAGGGTTTGCATTATTTTTATAATCTTTTTATCCCTAAAATATATTACAAAAAATACAACTGCAAAAACTGCGAGTAGGAAGAGTAGATATTGCCCCAACTGGGTGTGTGGGTGTGGACCTTTAGTAAGGAACATTCCAGTTTCAAATGCAATAATCACCACAGTGACTATAAATACGAAGATCAAAATCAATATGCTAAGCACAATAAGGGAGTTTCGTACAAACACATTGCTGATATTTTTCTTGCCCTTGTTTGTTTGCTTCTTCACTTTTTTCATTTTATGACCGCCTTGTATCCGAGATTTCTAAGTGTAACTATCTCGAAGTATGGGCAGTTATAAAACTTGTCCCTAAGTCTATGAATGTGGGTATATACGGTCATTTCGTCGCTGTCGGAATTAATCCCCCAAAACTCGTTCATAAGTTGCAACCTAGTGAATATCTGATTAGGGTACGATAGGAGTTTGAAAAGTATCTGGAATTCCTTTTGTGGAAGCACGGTCACCACCGAGTCCACTGTGACGGTGTACGATTCCGCGTTGAGTTCCGCCCCGCCAATAACCAACTTCTTGTCGGAAATTATTTTTGCCCGTCTTAATAGTGCTTCCACTCTAAGTATAAGCTCGTCAATGTCGATGGGCTTCGTCATATAGTCGTCGGTGCCCAGCCTAAAGCCCATATATTTGTCCGCTTGCGACGACTTGGCGGTGATTATAAGTATGGGCATATTTTTGTCGTTTTGTCTTATATAATTGATTAGCGAAAAGCCGTCGGTATTTGGCATCATAATGTCGGTCACTAGTAGGTCGATTTTGTTGTTGTCATATATGTTGATTGCTTGATTGCCGTCAAAGGCGGAATACACATTGTAGCCCTGCAATTTTAGTTCGCTCTCTATAAGTTTGCAAAAATCAACATTGTCTTCTGCGATTAAAATGTTTATCATTAGTAGCCCTCCTAATTACAACGATTATACATTTTATTGCATTTTTTTACAAGCAACCCAATTTAAAAAATAAAATTGAACTAAACTTGAACTAAAAAACATATAAAAATTCAAATAAAGTTCAATTAGGCTATTGTATAATGTGGGTGTTATTAAAGATAAAACATATCTTATAACTTCCATTTTTATTATTTTAGTTGTAGGGGGGTGATGAATTTAAAAAGGGAATAGGAATATTAGAATTTCTGACCGCCATAAATATCCAAAAATATATAATTTTATTTTCATATCCTATTCCGTCTTAGTTTCAAAAGAATAAAGAACACCATTTTTAACAAATCTCCTTTTTAATATAAAATTCGGTCAGAAATTATAGTTCTTTATTGAATATGTTTTAAATTTCTCTAAAAAACATAAATACAACCAAAAACACCTAAACACACTTCTTTAGTTTTAAAGGAGTGTGTTTTTTCAACAACCGACCAAATAAAGGCGTTATATAGAAGCAAACAATGTGATAACTTGTTGACATTATGCAAATATTGTGGCATAATTGTACTTAATAAATACAAAATGGAGATTGAATATGCAAAACAACGAATTAATGAACGAGTTTGAAGTAAAGTTAGATAAAGTTAAGCGTCTTGAAGAGATGGGCGAAAAGGCCTACAAGGCAAAATTCAACAAAACTCACGAAATTCACGACCTTGAGAA
Organism: uncultured Christensenella sp.; assembly: GCA_964573405.1. Classification (GTDB taxonomy): domain Bacteria; phylum Bacillota; class Clostridia; order Christensenellales; family UBA1242; genus UBA11490. The sequence goes on from CAZNJK010000007.1 coordinate 42,485, forward strand.
TGTAGAACTTGGCACATTTGTGCAAGTTGCAGGTAGAATTACATTTAAAAGGACATTCGGAAAACTAATATTCGCTAGAATCTACGCAATTGGCGACAACTTCGATATGGACCTATCAAAGCAAATGCGTACAAGCGTGCAGATTAGCATTTCCCTTAACGAAGTTGGCGAAGACGCACTTGCAAAATTTAAGGAGTTTTGCGATGTCGGGGATTTTGTAGGAGTGTGTGGTACACTTGTTCGCACCCAGACGGGCGAACTTACCGTTCAAGCAAAAACCTTCGAACTTTTGTCGAAGGCACTTCGTGGGCTTCCTGAGAAATTCCATGGCCTTGTTGATACCGACGCTCGCTATCGTCAAAGATATCTTGACTTGATTGTAAATGAGAAAAACCGCAATTACATCATCACAAGATTTAAGGTTACACAATTCATAAGAGAATTTTACATTAAGCATGGATTTTTGGAAGTTGAAACACCAGTTTTACAAAACGCAGTTGGCGGTGCATTGGCAAAGCCTTTTAGAACACACCACAACGCGCTAGACCTTGATATGAACTTGCGTATCGCTCCAGAAACTTTCTTGAAGCGAACCATCGCTTGCGGATTTGACAAGGTTTTTGAAGTGGCTAAGGACTTCCGTAACGAAGGGCTTTGCGCTGACAAACTTCAAGAATTTACAATGCTTGAAAGTTATGCCGCTTACTGGGATTTTGAAGATAGTATAAAGTTCTACACCGAATTATTTAGAGAAGTATGTAAGTATGTGTATGGCGAATACAAATTCACTGCAAATGGCAGAACAATCGAATTGAAAGAAGAGTTTAAGCGAATGGACTATGTTGCTACCCTTAACGAAATTTTGGGCTTCAATGTGCTAGATATGACCGATGTTGATGAATTTAAGAGATTGGTGCTAGAAAAGAAATTGTTGGAAGAATTCGAACTAAAAGACCAATTCACAGTGGGCGGAATTATTGACCTACTTTACAAGAGAGTTATGCGTCCTAATATCATTGAGCCTACCATACTTTACAACTACCCTAATGTTGTGCCACTTGCTCGCTACAACGACAACGACGATAGGCTTATCGAACTATTCCAACTTGTCATCGACGGACAAGAAATGGTAAAAGGCTACAGCGAGTTGGTCAATCCTATCCAACAAAAGCACAACTTTGAAGAGCAAGCAAAAGCAAAACAACGCGGGGACGCTGAGGCAATGGATTACGACAAAGAGTACATCTTAGCAATGGAACATGGCTTCCCACCAGTATCGGGAATCGGATTCGGAATCGACGTATTCTTACTTCACTTGCTTGACTGCGAAAACATTAGAGATACAATATTGTTCCCTATCACAAAACCCCTTGATTAATTGAAACAAACAATAAAAGTAAAAAAACAACGACCAAATTTAAAGTTATATACAACAACTAAAAAGTTCGACATTAAAGCGGACACCATATGGGTGTTGACTTGCAAAAGTCGAACTTTTTTGTTATTTTTAAGGGCTTTTTAGTATGTAAAAGTTGTAAAAATGCGATATAATTAAAATTGATGGAGGGTTTATGAGAAAATTAAGATTGGTCTTAACGGATAATTGTAATTTCAATTGTCCTTGTTGTTATAATGAAGGGAATAGAGTAAAAAATAAGAACAATTTTATTGATTTGCGTATAATTATGAAATTTTTACGATTAACTAAAGGCAGTTTTAAAACCGTTGTCTTAACGGGGGGGGAGAGCCTTTATTATATCCGAAATTTAATAAACTTGTAAAATTTTTGAAGAGACAGAACATACAAGTACAGTTAACAACTAATGCTAGTTTGTTGCATTTGATAAAGCCATCAATTTTGGGGAAAATTGATAATATTAATATCTCTTTAGATAAAATCGATCCTACGTGTTTTAGATATAAATATAACACAACATCGATTTTATATGAACGGATAAAAAAGAATATTGCATATTGTTCAAAAAAATTTAACAACATTTCTTTAAATACGGTATTTGATGAGAATATCGGGGAAAATGATGTTTTAAAATTATTGGATTTTGTAAAAGAAAACGGTATAAGATCAATAAAGTTTATCCCGCTAATAGATTATGAGGAAGAAAGATGTATCCAAAATTTGAAAGATATTTTATTTAAAAATTTAAATTTAAATTCAGTTTCGACATCTAATGAATTTTTGATAACAGAATATTGCCAAGATAATTATAAAATTTACATATTAAAACAATATTGTAATAATGATTGTGAAGAGTGTAAAAAAAATTCTTTTGTACGAATAAATTGGGATGGGAAAATTTACCCGTGTCGAAAAGATATGAATAAATTTATAGATGTTGAGAATTTGATAAAGGAGAAAAATGGTCATAAGATAATGTGGCGAATAGAAGAGTGCTTTAGTGAGAAATAAACAAAAGTTAATTATTGCTGGTTCCCCGGCAAGGATTTTAAATTCTAATTATTTTTACAGAAAAATAGATAAATATAAACAAGATTTCGATATTATTCTTGTGATGGATTCGTATGTGTTTCACGATAAGAAAGAAGATTTTATAAAACTTTCTGATTACAAAAAAGTGAAAAAGGATCAATCCAATTGTGAATGGCAATCTTTTTTAGAATTAAAAGTAAGATATTATTCAAAGATATTGGGTGGATTTAAATTAATAAAGTGGAATAAGAAAAAATCTTCTAAGAAATTTATAGGTTTTATTAATTCGATAAATTCAGATCTTTTGTGCTTAGATATTACTAAGTGTCCAATATGTGGGAAATCACATATTGGTCCACTTAAAGTGAATAATGGAATTATAGAAATAGGAAATGAGAAGATTAAATTAAAAAATTTATCCACTTTAAATTGCAGAATTAAATATGGCTATCTCCAATTGTATATGGCAAAATTATTAAATAACAAAGTATTATTGAGTAAAAAATTTTATGATAAAAATATCGGATTAATCAAAAAACTCAAATTGAATAAAAATGTCTTAATTGACAGTTTAAGTGAGAAAAATCAGATTAAATTAAATGATTATGTAGATGATTTATACAATATCATTAAAATTCCATATCGTTCTAGATATAATGTTGTAGAAGTAATTAAGAATGTGGGAGTTGTAAATTTTTTACGAATAATAAAGAGAGACAATCTGCGTAAAATGGGGAAATTTAATAAGGCAGACAAAATTCGGGTAAAGTTAGGCAAGAGAGATATTAGAATTGAAGATGGCAAAAATATTTCATATATTATAATAAGGAGAAGAAAAAGATGAAAATTTTAGTTGTTTATCCCGTTGCGTGTTCTATGTATATTAGCGATTTTTGGAGGTGCTCATTAACATATGAAATCGCTAATTATTTACAAATTAAAAATGAAGAAGTTGATATCTTTGATGGTGGGATGCATAATTGCAACCATGTTTTATATGAAAAAATGGTGGTTAATAAATATGATTGTATTTTATTAAATGCCCCATTAGATAGTATGGATGGATTTTATAAGACTCTTAAATATATCAGAATGTTAGACCCTAGTATTCCAATTTATGTTTATGGCTTATCAACATTATTATGTCCTAAATTTTTCATAGGTTTGGATATTCAAGGTTTTTCTACAAATGGATTTTTCGAAATCGGTATACAATGTTTTTTAAGTTGGATTAAGAATGGGGAAATTAATAATCTTAAAAATTTAAAAATAAAAAAAGATGGTAGATGGAAAGACTTTCCAAGAATTCGGGGAACTAGTAAAGACTGGTGCTTTATGAATACAAATTTAGTTAATAATTTTAAAGTAATAAGAATGACGATATCAAGAGGTTGTTTTGGAAATTGTAATTTTTGTTCATGTGCAATATTACATGGGGAGAAAGATTTAAGAAAATCAACAAATGAGGTTGTTGATTATTTAAAAAAATTGGAAGATGTTAATTTTAGGGGCGTAGTGGAATTTGCATCTCCTACATTTACGGCAGATAAGGCTTGGGTGAGAGAACTGTGTCATAAAATGCGAGAACAAAATATAAAAATAAAATGGAGGGCAGTAACTCGGGTGGATTGCTTGGATTCTGACATAGTTCAAGAAATGGCGAAATCGGGGTGTGTTAGAATTGGCTTAGGAATTGAAACAATTAATAATAATGAACAAAACAACATTAATAAAAATATACAGAAACAGAAAATTACGGATGCTATATGTATGTTAAAAGAAAATAACATAGAACCATTGGGGTACTTAATATCGGGGATTGAAGATCAGACATTTGAATCATTTGTTAATACATATAAATATGTGAAAGGATTAGGTGCGTCGCCAAGAATAACCGCATTGTTAAGATATAACTCTTTAAAATTTGATGATATGATTAGCTTATCAATTGACGCAGATATGACAACCTCATCTTTAAAAAAATTAACAAAAGAACAAAGATATGTTTTGATGGGGTTAATAACAAATACGGCAGATTTGGATGATAAATATGATTAATAATGTTATAGTCGCAATTGGAGGCATCGGAGAAAGATTTGAATGCTCAAAAAAGAAACTATCAAGTAAAACATTTCTAAAAATTAAAAATAAAACCTTATTGGAATACATTTTGGACAATGTGATGGATATTGTGGATTTTAGATGTGTGGATTTGATTTTTCTATTGACGAATGAAAGACAGAGAGAAGATTTAAATTCGGTAATGAAAAAATATAAATGCAGCTATAATACAGTAATAATAAATCTTGAAGACAATATTTTTTCATATCTTATTAAAAATGAAAATAATTTATTATTATGTGGTGATACATTTTTTAATGTAAATATTTTGCATGATATAAAAAGAAAATTTATTAATTCAGGATTGAGTCAGCTGGTTCTTTTGCCTACTGATTGCGGGATTGATAATGTAGATTTTGTTTTTAATGATGGGTTGGTAAAAGTTAAAGAGGGGATTCAAAAATATGAGATTAGTCAGGTTTTTTTGTTCAATAAAGAAGTATCAAATAGCATATTGCAATTAAGTTGTAGTTATAATAGGTTTGAGATACTATATAGGTATATCATACCACAAAATGCTGTTATGGCAATAAAGTGTAATAATGAAGTGATAAATATTAATACTGAAGAAGATTTGTTAAAAATTGAGATAAAATATTAGGATTATAGTCGTTTATATTTTATTGGCTATTGACAAAAATAAAAAAAGGTTTTATTATAATAAATAGAAGTGGAGGAAGTATGAAATTATATAATTCTGAAAGTAGGACGATTGAGAAGTTTGAACCTCAAAATAATGTCGTAACATTATATACTTGTGGACCTACGGTGTATCATTTTGCGCACATAGGTAATTTGAGATCTTATATTATGGAAGATGTTTTGGAAAAAACTTTAAGGCATGCGGGGTATGATGTTAAACGGGCAATGAATATTACCGATGTTGGACATTTATCGAGTGATAGTGATTCCGGTGAAGATAAGATGCTTATTGGTGCGAAACGAGAAAATAAAACAATTATGCAAATTGCCGAAGAATATACTAAGGCGTTTAAATTAGATTGTGAAAAATTAAACTTATCTTGGCCGGAGATTGTTGTGCCTGCAACATCTTGTATAGATGAATATATAAAAATTATCTCGTCATTATTAGATAAGGGATACGCATACCAAAATAATGGCAATATATATTTTGATACATCGAAATTAAGTAATTATTATCGATTTGGTGCTCAAAATATCGATAAGATGGTTGTTGGTGCAAGAGATGATGTGAAAGAAGATAATAGTAAGAAAAATCAAAATGATTTTGTGCTATGGTTTACAAAATCGAAGTTTGAGAACCATGCATTAAAATGGGATAGCCCTTGGGGAGTTGGATATCCTGGATGGCATATAGAATGTACAGGAATATCTTTAAAGTATTTAGGTGAAAACTTAGATATTCATTGCGGTGGTGTTGATAATAAATTTCCGCATCATACTAATGAAATTGCGCAAACTGAAAGTTATATAGGACACAAATGGTGTAACACTTGGTTCCATGTGGAGCATTTAAACACGAAAAACGGGAAAATGAGCAAAAGCAATGGTGATTTTCTAACTTTAACGAAATTGGAAGAGATGGGCTATTCACCAATGGTATATAAATTCTTTTGCTTACAATCCCATTATAGAAAACAATTAATTTTCTCCGAAGAAGCCTTGGAATCGTCAAAATCGGCATATGTGAAATTAATGAAAAAAATTTCTAATATTAACCCCGACAATTTAGGTGTTGATACTGTAAAATTTGAAGAATATAAAGACAAATTCAACTCGGCTTTAGATAATGATTTAAACACATCATGTGCAATTACTACTTTGTTAGATGTGATTAAAAGTGAAATTTCAAATGATACAAAAATAGCGTTAATTAAAGATTTTGATTTCGTGTTGGATTTGGGATTTTCAAATGTTTTAGAAAAAAATAGGCATATTGAAAACGATAATAAATGTGGACTTAGTAAGGAATTAATTGAATATATAGAGAAAAAGATAAGTAAGAGAACGGAAGCAAAAAAACAAAAAGATTATACATCTGCAGATGCTATTCGTAATGAATTACTTGGATTGGGTATTGAATTAATAGATACTAAGGAAGGTACTAATTATTTGGTAAAAAAAACGATGACGCAAGAACCTTATAAACAACAAAAAGTTCGACGATAAAGTGAACACTGTGTGGGTGTTGACCTAAAAAGTCGAACTTTTTTCGTATCTTTAAGGGCTTTTTGGTATGTAAAAGTTGTAAAAGTCGTAAAAATGCGATATAATATGGCTATGAATTTGGACAAGGGGGGGCGAAATTGTGAGTAAGTTGGATAATGGGCAACTTCAGAAGATTTACAAAGAGTACAATAGATTAAGTGAACTTTTGACATATCAAGAAGTATTGCTCGATAAAAAACTTTTTTTGAATATTGAGAAAAAGCGGAACGAAATTATGCCGATTGCTGAATTGTACAACAAATACTTGCAAGAAAAGACCAATTTGGCTACAATCCTTGAATTTGACGGCGGTTTTGAAGAAGAGAAGACCACGACAATATCAAACATTAATGCGATGGAACAGCAATTACAAAAATTACTTAACGAGCGGGACGCTACAATTGAGTCGATTGATTTGTATATTATTTCGGAGAAAAATAGCGAAAGATTGACCGATTTTGTGAAGTCGGCATATGTGAAGTTTTGTGAGAATAATGCATTTGAAGTGTCTTGCGCGACTGGTGGCGACACTACAATTCTGACTATTGTTGGGCTAGGCGTTAAAAAGACATTTGAGAGTGTTAAGGGGCTTCACTCGGGGCTGGGTGGAAAGTTGAAAATAGTAGTTATTCCAACAGTCAAGAGCGGGGAGTATGACGAGAAAGATGTAAAAATTACGACTTGTAGGTCGAGTGGTGCGGGCGGACAACACATCAATACTACCGACAGTGCAATTAAGTCGACCCACTTGCCTACGGGGATAAGTGTAATTTGTCAGGACGAAAGGAGTCAGTTCCAAAATAAAGAGAAAGCGCTTAACAATCTTCGAGAAAAGGTGGAAGCGTACTACAGTGACCAGAAAAATACGCAGATTGAAACGCAGAAGAAAAAACAATTAAAAGATATAAACCTTAATAAGAGCGTGAGAATATATGACTTGGATAAGGGGGTAATTGCCGACGACGAGATTTTTAGAATAAAAGATTTTGTTAATGGCGAAATTATATAAAAGGAGTTATATGAGAGAAGTTTCGCTACAAGTAAGCATCAACACCCATAAAATCGCATTGTCGAGCAAAAGCCTACTATATAAGACCGAGCGATTTATGAAGCAATCAAAATACTTGACCGATGTGGACCACCTAGTTTCTAAGTTGGGTGAAGCGGTGTTATGTAGCCTTAATGATGTAGTTTTTAATGAAAAACAAGTCAAAGACGACCTAATGTGCTTTTCAGTCAAAACCGCCGACGGCAAATATTCGATGCTATTTAAATTTGGCTATCAAATGACGGGCGATTTTAACGACTACGATGTCATATTCTTCGACTTTTTCGCAAATAAAGGGGATGACAAACTCACCATTGAAGAATATGTGAAGAAATTCCACGAACTTAGTGGAGTTGTGAGAAAAGAAAAACACCTTATCAAATCGCAAGACTTCAATAGACTATATATTGTGTCGAGCGTGTCGAGTGTAAACTTGCCAAAACTAAGCGCCGAGCAAAAAGACATTGTTGAAACAATCGATAAAAATGTGTTAGTCCAAGGTGTTGCGGGAAGCGGAAAAACAAATATTTGCATAGACAAAATCATATTTACCGCTTGCAAAAACTATACCGGGAAAGTGCTATATACCACTTTTAGTAGGGGGTTACTTAACGACACAAAACTTAAAGTTGAAGAGTACAAAAAGGACTTGCAAGAAGTACTTACCGCATACAAAAATAACAACATTATCTTCCTAGATAATGACCACAAAAAAGCATTACAAAATAGACTAGGAATATACTTCTTTGCCGAAGATGACAACGAGATATTTAATAAGATTGAAAGGGTGCTTAATTATCTTAATAGTAAAGTTGATTATATGCTTATAGAAGATATTTACAAACAATATTTTGGGGAAGCGGATTTTGTAGATGAAGGGTATTTTGTAAACACATATTGTAAGAATTTGTCGAATTATCAGATAGAAAAATGCTTCAACAAATTAAACATATATTCAAAAGAGATTATATACAAAGAAATTTTCGGAATGATATATGGTTGTTATGATTTGTCAAAAACATATAGCATATTACCATTAGATGCATACATTTTGTCAAAAAGTGATAGTTTTAGCAGGCAAGAGTGCGAAGCCATATATCAAATCGCTTTAGATTATGGCAAGACATTGGAAAGACTAAAAAAGGTGGATAACAACATTGCGTCGAGAAAATTAATGGACGAGATGACCGATTTTGAGTATTCGTTATCTATAATTGACGAAGTACAAGATTACACACAAGTCAACCTATGTCTTTTTAAGAAAATGAGTCTAAAGATGTTTTGCGTGGGCGATGCTTTACAAATGATTAATCCGTCATATTTTAATTTTGGGTATTTGAAAAATTTGCTTTTTGAGAAAGATGTGACCGAAGTAAAGGAGTTGAAAAATAACTATAGAAACACAGCAAAGATTGTGGAGATTATAGACTCTCTTGGTGAGATAAATAAGGCAGAATTTGGGACACATAGTTTTGTGTTAAAGGGGCAGAGTATTGATAGCGGGCTTAAGACTTCGGCAATATATATTGCGGGTGACGATTTTGCAAGCCAGGTGGCGGGCAGTAAATTAGACAATTTTACATTTGTGGTGTCGAGCCAAAAACAAAAAGAAGAACTTAGGAAATTAATCAAAAATCAAGAGATATTGACAGTCAGTGAAGTAAAGGGGTTAGAACGCAATACTGTGATAGCATTTAACTTGCTTAGCGACAATTCTGACAAATGGAAACAACTCGAATTTAAAAAGGTTAATCACAAGCAAGCGGATGAAAACTCAGTGTTCCGATATTATTACAATTTGTTTTATGTGGGGCTATCGAGAGCGAAGCAAAATATATTTGTGGTGGAGCGAAATTCGGTTAAGCAATTCGGTGAATTTTTTAAATCCAACTTTAAGTGTGTGGATAGCAAGCAAGCACTAAAATCATTGACCGAACTTGTAAGCAAAGTGGAATTTACTCAACAAGAAGTATATGACAGAGTGAGCGAATTTTTAAAACTTGGGCAATACGAGAATGCGAGATTTACGGCTGAGAAGATACTTGACAACAAAAAACGAATTGAGAGTATGCGAGCAATTGAGATTAACGAACAACTTATAAGCAAGGGCAAATATCGTGAAGCGGGCATTAAGTTTTGGGAATACGGCTTAATTAACGAAGCCAAAAAGCAATTTATATTGTCGGGTGACACGATGCTTATAGAACTCATCAACGGCTGTGTAAAAAACAACAGCACAAATCTAAATGTTGACATCATCGATTATTTTGAAGATGTAAAGGACAACCCCGTAGCAAGACAATTTATACTTGACATTGTAAAAAATGACGTTAATAATCTAAGAAGAAATTTTGGCGAAATAAAGTCAAATTTTAAGAAAGGAGAATCTTATGGAAAATAATGATATTAAGGTTTTGATAGATACTTTTAAGGAATATCGGGATTTGCTTACTCCGATTGAACAAAACCTAAGGGCTTTTTCCACATCTATAGGGAGCATTAAAGGGGATATTCAAAATCTAAACGCAAGTTTTGAAGGTGATATGCAAGGCAAACTCGACAAGATATATAAGGAATTGTCGGCACAAGGCGAGAAAGCCCGAACCCTTGCAAGTGAAGTAGATAGATTTTTGTCGTCAAGCAACCGCTATGTTACGGCGGTGGAAGGGCTGATTGCGAAATTCGGTCGCATTGAGGACAAGTTGCAAGTGGTGGAGAATTTGCAAGACAAAGCCGAGTCGCAAATAGGCAAGTTGGACGCAATAATTGAGGAGAAACGCAAAAGTTATGACATCAAACAACTTGAGAAAAATCTTGCGACATACAATGTGGGGGTTCAAAAAATCACCGAATACATCAATAAGGATGTAGCCGACTCATTGAAGGCGAGCAGTGATAAAATAAAACAAATTCAAGACAAAAACACTAGCATATATGAAGTTATCGCTAGCGAGAAAGAGAGCATCGCAAAACTTGTAGAAAATTACAACACATCAAATCAACTACTTAGGAAAGTGGTGGAGAATAAAGATGTAAACGAGCAATATATATATGAAATTTTAGATAAATGGGCACTAGATAGGAAAGTCAAAACAAAAACTAAAAAATAAAACGAAAGGAGAGAGTATGGAACAAGCCGTTATCAACAATATATTGCAAGCCATAAAGTCTAACGACTTGGACATATTTTCAAGGCTTGTAAAAGGGAAAGAAAACTTATCGTACGGGCGATTCCCATTGCTTAGCGTGTGCTATATGTACAACGCAAAAAAAATCATAAAAAAGCACTACGACACACTAAGAAAAATCAAGGTGTATTCTTGCGTGCAAGAACCCATCGAACTATATGAAAAGTTTAAGTCCATTGCGGGCAAATGCATTAGGCTATATGTAAATAATGCGGTTGTGTCGCCCCTTGAAATGCTAGCATTACAACATAAAGATGTTAAAGTAAAACTAAAGTATTCGGCATTCCCCAAAAACGACACAATAATCAAAAATTTGACCGCCATATATACTATGTATGGTCAAAAAATCAATGCCACCCCCGACTCAATCAAAATCGGAATCCCACGCCTATCCTACAAGCAGAAAAAACAACGACTGGTGGCGGTAGGTGTGAGTAGTGTGTTTGTGATGGCGCTGGTGGGTTGTTTTGTGATGACGGGGCTCACTCTGGGGGTCGGAAGCGAAACTTTACCATTCAAAATTCACACCGAAAGCCAATTTTACACCGCACTCAACAAAAAATCTCACTTTGTACTGGTGAGTGACCTTACGCTTAATAGGACGGATTACGACTTGGAGTTTAGCGGAACAATTGATGGTCAAAACCACACACTTACAATCGACTCCTTGCCAAGCGGTTCGTTAATTTCGAAAAACTCAGGGGAAATAAAGAACTTAAATGTCAAATATAGCGATTTGTCTAGCGAAATAACGAAAAGTCAAAGCCTATTTGTGGGCGATAACAATGGTGAAATAACGAATGTAAATATAAGTTGTAATTCCCTTCAACTTGCTTGTCACAAATCAAATGAAAGCGACATATATGTGTCAGCATTTGCGACTAAAAATAGCGGAACAATAAGTAATTGCAACTTACAATTAATTGCAAACCTTGTGGGCGACGGCGGTGGCGAGTGTTATGCGAGTGGCTTTGTGGGTGAAAATAGCGGAAGCGTAAACTCTTGCACATTCACAAGCGGAAGCATTAGCACCAATGTAGTCGATGTCGCTGGAATCGTGGCACACAACGACGCAAGCGGTGAAATAAATAAATGCGTGAACAATGCGACCATATCGCAATCAAGCGACCAAGACGAGTGGTCACCAAATGCTAGCGGAATTGTAATGACTAATTATGGCGTAGTTAAAAACTCAATCAACAACGCCAAAATAAGCATAAATTCCACATTGGAAGGCGACTCCGCAGAAGGTGAAATTTATATGGGTGGCGTGTGTGCAATTAATTACGGGGATATAGATAAATGCCTTAATAAAGGTAATCTTGATGTGATAAGCAAAAGAATATCGTCATATGTAGGCGGGATTGTGGCAATATCACAAGTGTATGTTAATTCGTCTAGTCAAATTTGCTCATCTTCCATTACAAATTGCGGAAGTATGGGTGAGATAAATGTCGATTCCGAGCACGAAAAGGGATATATTTATGGTGGCGGAATTGTGGGTTTAAGTAGCATTTATGCATATTATATGTCGATTAGTTGTGTAAGCATTAGTAATTGTTATTCACTTAGCACATTCAAAAACACTTATGACAAAGAAAAATGCTATATCGGGACATTTGCAGGACTTTGCTATGCTGATAGTTATTATATATATCTTTTGGCTAGTAATAATCATACCTTAGAGCAAGAAAGCACCAACTACATTATAGGCAGACGCATTATTTATTCGACATTTGATGACGGAATTGAAAGTCTTAACGGCTCATCAATATTAAAGCAGTCGGAAGCGGAAATAAAACAATCGGGGGTGTACTGGAATGAATAATAAAGTTATGAAATATTTTTCAATCGCACTCCTTGTTGTAGATGTTGCTGTCGCTGTGTTTTTCGGCATAGTGGTGGGAAGTGCGTTCTCAAAATTTACCGTCATCCCTTCCGCTTTTCAGACGGTGTTTTACATCGCAATTGTGGTGAATTTGGCGTATGTATTGCTACTTACAATGCGACTTATACTCGACAAAATAATAAAAAACAAAACAAAATAATCACCATAATTATTACGACAATTTTCGACAAATTCCAAGTGCGTGCTTGGAATTTTTTTGACCAAATTTTTTGTAAGTTCTTGCAATTTGACATTATGTATGATATTCTATATTTAAACATACATCATATGTTAAAAAGGGGAGCAAATAAGTTGACAAAGAATTTAGGTTCGGCGACAATTTTTAGCAAGCAAGCAAGCAAGCAAGCAAGCAAGCAAGCAAG
>CAZNJK010000008.1:0-54595 GCA_964573405.1 uncultured Christensenella sp.
AAACCTCTACTGAACCCCCAGACTATCTGGGGGTTTTAGAATACAAAAAAATATTAGGATTAAATCCTAATATTTTTGTTTTTTATTGTCCTACATCACGGGCAGGTCAAAATATTTGTCATAAAGTTTTCTATTCTGCGTTAGTGGATTTCTACACATTTCGAAGTATGATTCAAACCACCTTTTGTACGAACCGGAATTATCAATTCCTTCCGCCTTATCTTTCTCTATTTGTTCCGCCATCAGCCTAGCATTTTTCTTTTTAAGCATTTCAAAAAATGTTTGGTGATTGATGGTGTTGTTGCCATTTAACATTTCTAGAATTTTCATTATGTGGTGAGTGTTGTTTCCCCGCCCATTTTTATCGTGATATTTCGCTATGTTAGATATTTCATTAAATACATAGGTAGGGGGCTCGTTCACTGTAATTCGGAATTTCTTATCCTTTAGATTTTTAAATTCCTTTTGCAGATTTTCTACCACATCTACAATGTTGTCTGATTGCTCGTATCTAAAATATTCACCTATATACAAATGCACGTCTAACGGTTGAGAAGATGTGCAAATGCAATAAAGTTGTGGGTGATAGTAAGAATATGTGGAGTATAGCACATCCAACATTGGCTCATTTTTGTCGTTCTTTATGTATTTTACCTTTTGTATAGCAAGGTCTTTATCATTAAAGTATGATAAAATATATGCTTTTATAATATCGTCTCTATGAGCATCATTATACAACGCATCAAGCCAAGTCTTGTTTTCCATATTATTCTCCTATATTTGGAAGGTCAATATTCTCTTTTGTTTTCTTTAGACAATTAAGAACCGCTTTTTTCATTGTGTCCACCGGGGTCCATACATCGCTTTCTATAGTTAAATTCTTTAGCGTCATTCGGATATTCATATCCCTTACATTTCTAAACTTAAAGCCATAAGGATTTGGAGTGAGAATTACATTATCCTTTAATGTACCCTTTTTAAAGGATATGTTACTACTATTCAACTCGATATCCTTACCGTAGTACATAAATCTTCGAGCGTCGCTAGAACCGTCTTTGTATCCGGCATACATCTTGTGACATATACAGATATTTAGCATTGGAGTAAATTCGCCAGCATTTATAAACTTCTCGATATTTTGAAGACCATTCTTACCCCAAGAATAAATGACATCATTTATAAATATCTCTAAATCCTTTTCTTTTAACTTAGTGATTTTAATGATTTCGTCCATAAGGTCGCCAATATTTACTTTTACATTTTCCTTATCAAAATCATATTCCATTTTTCTAAGTTCTTTCTTCAATTTTGCAATCTCTTTCTCCATAGGTAATTTGTAATATTTCTCGAACTCATATGCACTCATTCCATCACTATTTTCAATTGCATGTTGAAGTTTTTTCGTTTCGGCTTCAAGTTTTGATTGGACCTTATTATACGCCTTAATTGTATCTGATACTGTCATCTTTATCTCCATTCTTACATTTCATTATTTTATTTCTGATATATAATAGCATATATTCCCCAATATTTCAAGATGGAAATTCAAACTTTTTGTTTGAAATTTTATCGAACAAATAGTTTTTAATTTGACAAAATTGTTTTATTCTATTACACTTATACTTGAATATAGTAAAATAGGAGAGTTTTGTGATTATACTAGGAATTGACCCAGGGCTAGCAACAGTAGGATATGGGCTTATCGAAAAAAACGGCAACTCAACAAAAGTAATCGATTTTGGAATTATTAGCACTTCCAAAAACGACACGCTCCCAATAAGATTAAAGCAGATTTATGCAAGCATTGTGGCACTTATAGACCGATATCACCCCGACCAAGTCGCTATGGAAGAGTTGTTCTTCCAAAACAACCAAAAAACCGCCATCGCAGTCGCCGAAGCACGTGGTGTTTCGCTACTTGCGTGCATTCACAAACTTGGGCACTTGTATGAATACACGCCATTGCAAATAAAATCCGCACTTACTGGTCAAGGCAGAGCGGAGAAAAAGCAAGTGCAATATATGGTCAAGGCAATCCTCAACTTAAAAGAGATTCCTAAGCCCGACGACGCCGCCGATGCACTTGCGGTTGCGTTGTGCCATAGCCAAACAAATCTATTTTTAAGTGGAACAAATATTAGATAGGAGTAATTATGTACGCATTTTTAACAGGAACAATTGATGAGAAAGACGAGAACTTACTAGTCGTAAATGTCGGCGGAGTGGGTTATGAAGTATGGGCTAGTACCCATACAGTAAATAGCGTAAATTTGGGCGAAGTTGCTACAATATATACTTATCTTAATGTTAGAGAAGATGCAATGAATTTATTTGGCTTCTCCACAAAACAAGAGAAAGCCCTTTTCACCGACCTTATGAAAGTTAAGGGTGTAGGCGCCAAGACGGCAATCCAAATATTAAGCGGTTGTTCGCCGGAAGAACTTGTGGAGAGTATTATGCACGGCGATACAAGGACAATTAGTAGTATTAAGGGCATAGGCAAGAAGACCGCCGAAATGATTGTTGTCGAACTAAAAAGCAAATTCGAAGACTTGCCTTTACTTAGCACAAACTTCGGCAATTCCGTTGAAACAAAGAGTAGCATTACCGATGAGGCGGTTATGTTGCTTGTAAATATGGGGCTTACTCGCACTGAAGCGGTCAACCTTGTTAAGCAAGTTGCAACCAGTGACGACACTATAGAACAAATCGTCACAAAAGCACTAAGGAATATGGGGTAGAAAAATGCAAGAAGACGAAAGAATAATAACAAGTATGAAAGGTGAAGACGAAGTCGAAGTCGAAAATTCCCTTCGTCCCACTGCGATGTCCGATTATGTCGGTCAGCAAAAAATAAAGGACAATCTAGAAGTATATATCAAGGCTGCAAAAAAACGTGGCGAGCCACTTGACCACGTGCTTTTGTATGGTCCCCCAGGGCTTGGAAAGACAACATTGTCGCACATCATAGCCAACGAAATGGGTGCGTCACTAAAAATCACAAGCGGACCGGCAATTGAGAAGGTTGCGGATTTAGCGAGTCTGCTTACCAACCTAAATTCTGGTGATGTGTTGTTTATTGACGAAATTCACCGTATCCCCCGCTCGGTAGAAGAAGTTTTGTACCCAGCAATGGAAGACTACGCTCTTGACTTTATATTGGGCAAGGGTCCGTCTGCTAGAACTATGAGATTAAAACTCCAACCTTTCACCTTGATTGGTGCGACAACAAAAGCGGGTAGTGTAAATGGTCCGCTTCGAGATAGGTTTGGCGTAACTTGTAGGCTAGAAATGTACAACAACGAAGAACTAAAGACAATCATACTTAGGTCGGCAAAGATTTTGGGTATTCAAATGTCAGATGAAGCGGGTATGGAACTAGCAAAACGCAGTCGTGGGACTCCAAGAATAGCAAATAGGCTACTAAAGAGAGTTAGGGACTTTGCTGAAGTTAAAGGTCAAGGAATTGTAGATATCAACTTAGCAAAATCCACTTTGGACGCCCTTGAAATCGACGAATTAGGGCTTGATTATACCGATAGAAAGGTGCTAACCGCACTTATCGAGAAATTCCATGGTGGACCTTGCGGACTTGAAACTTTGGCAGCCGCCACCGGCGAAGACAAAAACACCATTGAAGATGTTTATGAGCCATATTTATTGCAACTTGGCTTTATTGCGAGATCGCCTAGGGGTAGAGTCGCACTTCCTAATGCGTACAAGCATTTGGGCAAGAAAATATCCACTAGCAAAATGGATTATTTAAGATTATTTATAGAAGAAGACGAAGAAGATTAATTATGGATTTATTAAAAACCGAAGCATACGACTTCAATTTACCAGAAAATTTAATAGCACAATTTCCATTAGAGCCACGAGATAGTGCTCGACTTTTGGTGTACGATAGGTCAACAAAAGAGATGCGACATTGCATATTTCGTGATATAGTGGAGTATTTTAACGAAGGTGATGTGCTTGTGCTTAACAACACTCGTGTTATTCCCGCTCGTCTTATCGGTAGCAAAAAAGACACCCACGCAAGCATTGAAGTTTTGCTTCTAAAAAGGCTAAATTACACCGATTGGGAAGTACTTATGAAGCCGGGCAAACGCGCAAAAGTGGGCACAATTATAGAATTTAGCGATGACCTAAAATGCGAAGTGTTGTCCGACACTGATTTTGGTGGAAAAGTTATAAGATTTACTTTCGACGGAGTATTTGAGAATATCCTTGACAAATTAGGCAGTATGCCCCTTCCACCGTATATAAAAAATGCTCCAAAAGGCATAAAGGAAGAGTACAACACAGTGTATGCCAAGTTTGACGGGAGTTCCGCCGCCCCTACAGCGGGATTGCATTTCACAACCGAACTACTTGACAAGTTAAAGGCAAAAGGCGTTATAATCGCCGAAGTTTTGCTTCATGTGGGGCTAGGGACCTTTAGACCAGTAAAAGAAGACGACATCACAAAACACCCGATGCATACGGAATATTATGAAGTAAGTGAAAATACCGCAAATATCATCAACCAAGCGAAAAAGGACGGACATAAGATAGTCGCTTGTGGCACAACATCGGTAAGAACATTAGAGAGTGCCACGGACGAGAATGGCAAGTTAATTGCTCAAAAGGGTAACACAAATATATTCATCTATCCGGGATATAAGTACAAAATGGTGGATTCTCTCATCACCAACTTCCATTTGCCTAAAAGCACACTTTTAATGCTTGTATCGGCGTTTATGGGACGAGATGAAGCAATCAAAATGTATGAAGAAGCCGTTAAGAAAGAATATCGTTTCTTTAGTTTTGGCGATGCAACATTCATTATATAGAGATGAGTCAATATGACATAATTTACAAAAATTCACATTTGGCTCATATAGTCAATTACAAAAACAATAGAAAAGAGGAAACAATGGACAAATTTAGTTATGAAACAATCAAAGTGTGCAAGCAATCTGGTGCTAGAATAGGAGTTTTGCACACGCCACATGGCGACATCGAAACACCAGTATTTATGCCAGTAGGCACACAAGCAACAGTTAAGAGTATGACTCCCGAAGAATTAAAGGAAGTTAATGCTCAAATTATTTTGAGCAATACCTATCACCTATATCTTCGTCCCGGTCACGAGATAGTTAAAAAGGCTGGCGGTCTTCACAAATTTATGAATTGGGATAGGCCAATCTTGACCGATAGTGGCGGATTTCAGGTATTTTCGCTATCAAAACTTAGAAAAATCACCGATGATGGGGTAGAATTTAGAAGCCACATAAGTGGTGCAAGGCACTACATCACTCCAGAGAAAGATATGGAGATTCAAGAAGCACTTGGTTCGGATATTATGATGGCTTTTGACGAGTGTACGACCTATGGCACGGATTATAGAAAAAGCCGTATTGCGATGGAAAGAACTCTAGGCTGGCTAGATAGGTGTTACAATCACCACAAAAACGACAATCAAGCACTTTTCCCTATAGTTCAAGGTAATTTCTATAAAGATTTGCGATTAGAGAGCCTTCGTAGGACTCTTCCTTATGTTAAGTACGGCTTAGCAATCGGCGGTTTGTCGGTGGGCGAGCCTAAGGAACTTATGTACGAAATGCTTGATGTGTTGAAGCCCGAACTTCCTAGCAATGTTCCGCACTACCTTATGGGCGTAGGAAGTCCCGATTGCATTCTTGAAGGGGTTATTCGTGGCGTCGATATGTTTGACTGCGTGCTTCCTACAAGAGTTGCGAGAAATGGCACAGCATTCACTAGTTGCGGTAAAGTTGTAGTCAGAAATAGTGTATATAAAGAAGACTTCACTCCATTAGACAGCGAGTGCGACTGCTATACATGTAAAAATTACACAAAAGCCTACATAAGACACCTAATTAACGCCGACGAAATCCTTGGTGCAAGGCTATTATCAATCCACAATATAAGATTTTTGACTAATTTAATGGAACAAATCAAGCAAGCAATTAGGGAAGATAGACTTCTTGACTTTAAGGACGAATTCCTAAAAAAATACAACAACGAATAGTTAAATTCACATTTTTATACAAAATCTTTTGAAATAATACAGATTTTTGTTTTACTTAAACCATAAAAATAGTTATAATAAATTATCAAAAAATAGGAGTTAAATTATGAATTTTTTATTAAGTAGTTTTTTTAGTTCTTCGTGGTTTTTAATCATAATCGTAATTCTTGCTATGGGATTGCTTATTCTAACATCTTTCACAAGAAGAAAAAAAGAAGAAGATTATCGCAACGAACTTTCCGAAAAAATCGTCAAAGGTGCTAAAGTTAAAACTTACGGCGGGCTATATGGCACAGTTGTAAGCATCAGAAACACCACCGATGGCAAAATCGTATTGCTAGAAACCGGCGAAGGCAACAACAAGTCTTATCAACAACTTCACATCAACGCAATCTATGGCCTTGACGAATCTGAAGAAATGGTTATTGATAGCGAAGGCAACGAAGTTCCACTTAGCGAACTTAACAAGCCAAAAACCGAAGAAACAGTTGTTCAAGAAAATACCGAAACAATCACCGATAATGTTGATTCAGAAATTGTTGATGACATCACCGACAACAAAGTAGAAGAAACAAAAGTTGATGACGACAATATGAAAAAATTAAAAAAATTAACCAAAAAATCGAAAAAAGAAAAAGCGGAGTAATCCGTTTTTTTGTTTTTTTTTAATATAACACAATTTTAGATATTATATTTAATTTTTCTAAAAATTATAATGAAACAAAACAATATATTAAAAGTTCCAAAATATTAAATATTATTTTTATTGATTTTACAAAAATAATGTAATATACTTTTTATATGAATTATTTATCATCGGTTGAAATATTAAAGCATAATAAAAATGTTTTTCCTTACAATTTGCCATTATTTAGTAAAGAAATTGTTGTTGAATTTAAAACACCAATTACTTTTATTGTTGGAGAAAATGGGGCAGGTAAAAGTACTTTTTTAGAAGGACTTGCAAGTGCTGTTGGATTCAATACAATGGGTGGAAATGCAAATCATAATTATGGAATGTTTGAACAATATAATATTGAAGAAATATTAAAACTTAAGTGGAATTTAAAAACAAAAAAAGGTTTCTTTTTTAGGGCTGAGAGTTTCTTTAATTTTTCAAATTATATAGACAATCTTATGGATGAAGACTTAGGACTTAAAGATGCTTATGGTGGAAAAAAATTAATTGAACAGTCGCATGGCGAGTCATTTTTATCATTATTTAAGACTCGTTTTCGCGATGGACTTTTCATACTCGACGAACCAGAATCTGCGTTATCTCCCGAAAGACAACTAACTCTAATATCTATATTAAACAACTTAACTCAACATTGTAATGCTCAATTTATTATAACAACACATTCTCCAATTTTAATTACAACACCCAATTCTACAGTTTATGAAATTGATAACGATAATTTTATTGAGAAAAAATATGACGAAACAAAGCAATTTGAATTATATAAAAGTTTTATAAATAATCCAGATAGATATTTGCATTATTTAACAAAGGAGTAATCAGATTTGTATTTTTTGTTGTCATATCTTCTAATTGATGTTCATATTATATTTTAAAGAAATTAAGTTGGGGGGAGTATAATATGGAAAAGAGTAAAATAAAAAATTCTGCGTGGTGGTCGATTTTCCGTGGGGCGTTTGTGGCAGTTTCCATTTCCTTAATGCTCATTCTTGTATTTGCGTTGATTATAAAATTTCTCAACATTAATGAGTCGTGGATACTTCCTATCAATCAAGTTATCAAAATTGTTAGCATCTTCTTAGGCATTCTTTTTGCATTTAATTCCGCAAATCGAAGTAGGGGATTTTTAAAAGGGCTAGCAATTGGAATAATATATACAATACTTGCATATCTAGTATTCTCCATATTGGCTGGGCAATTTGCATTTTCTCTTACAAGTTTCACCGATATGTTATTCGGCGGAATTATAGGCGGGCTAAGTGGAATAATAATCGTAAATGTCAAAAAAAGATAATCATTAAAATGTAATATTTTTAAAAAAGTAGGTTAATTATTATAATAAACCTATTTTTTTGGCTTTATATAATTGACTTAAATTTTTAATTATTATATAATGTGCTTAGTTTTAAGGAGAACTTTTTGATGAAGAAGAAAATTTATAAAAGAAATTTTATTGCACTCGCTGTTGTTGCTTGCTTACTTCTAGTCTTCACCGTAGTTGGATTTAATATTCCATTTACTACAAATAGATTTAAAGGCTTTGCAAAAAGCATTAATACCGGGCTTGATTTTGGTAACGGAACAAGAGCAACTTACACAGTTACTAAGGCTGATTATTCAGAGTTTAGCGACGCCGAATTTATGGACAAGGGTGTTGACATTATCCAAGACCTTGCTACTAAAAAATACACCGAAGCAAATGTATATAGAGTAGGCGATGACAAAATCGTTATCGAAATTCCAGATACCGCAGTTCCACAAGACCTTTCTATTGGAAAACTTGAGATTAAGACCGAAAAAAGCGAATCGGCTGAAGTTATGTTGGATGGCTCACACATTAAATCAAGCAAATTCCAAATGAATGGTGCTGATTATGGCGTGCTTATACAATTTACCGACGAAGGCTCAAAATTGATGGAAGAAATGACATCGTCCGCAAGTTCTACAAGTTCAGTTGATATCGTATTTTGTTTGAATTCCGATTATGAAAATGCCCTTAGCGTAAGCACCTCAAGTGCTGTTGAAAATGGCTATGTATATTTCACAATGTCAAATAAAGAGACTGCTAAATTATTTGCAAATTGCATAAAAAACAGCAAATACGGAATTAACCTAGTTCAAGAAGGCGACAATGTAACAATTTATTCTAATGTAACAACTTTCGGTAAAGTCATATGTGCCGTAATTGTTGGGCTTCTAATTGTAGGTAGCGTAGTTTATTTGGTACTAAAATACAAGGATTTAGGCTGGATTTCAAGTTTGGCACTTATATTCTTTGCATTGTTTAATATTATAACTTTCTCACTTATTGAGTCATTTAGACTTACAATGGGTAGTTATCTAGGAATGCTACTTGGCTACATCATTACTTTCTTTACAATCGTCATTTTACTTGAAAAAATCCGTGGCGAATTTGAGAGCGGAAAGAAATTTATTGCAAGTTTCAAAAGTGGCTACATTAAGTCACTTCCTACAAATATTGACATCTTCGCAATATCTGTGATTTTCTCAATTATTTGCTTAATTATGACATCTGGATTTATGTACTCATTTGCACTAGCATTCTTAATCAATTGCTTGTACGGGGCTTTGACTAGCCTTGCAATTATGTTGTGGTTTACAAGAATGTATTTGAAAATCAACAACACTAGTGCTACAAGACTAAACTTTCGTAAGGAGGTAAAGACTAATGGACAAGAAACAAAATAAATCCTTAGCGAAATTTATAGATTTTAAAAGATATATTATCATAATCCCGGTTATTATCCTTGCCCTTGCACTTTTGGTGTTTGGCATTTGGGGTGTAAATAGGGGATATGAATACAAAGAAAGTTATACTTACAATATTCATTTCAACACATCCGTATCATCAAAAGATTTCAAAACTTATAAAGATATTATTAGCGACACTTTCGCTAATGAGTCAAATAAAGATTTTGTTGTAAAAATTAGCCGTGTAAATGACGACATCTCGTCCGCTTGCAAGGTTAATGTATACAACAATTCCGATTTGTCCGACACCGCTTTCCAAGACAAAATAGAAAGCATTAACGAAATAATCGAAACAAAACTCAACCGACTTTCGACTTCAAGGACAGTTAGAATCTCGGAAGTTGAACATCAAGAAGCCAAAACTTATGGTAAAGACCTACTTTATGGCTGTCTTGCAGTGCTTATTTTAATGGTTGTAGCATTTATTTACTACATCATTAGATACGAACTTAAGACTGCTTTGGTTTCTATGATTGTTGCACCTTGTTCACTTGCTATGGCTCTAAGTATAATGATTTTATTTAGAATCCCATTCACTTCAAGTTTTATGTTGCCACCATTATTTAGTGTAATGCTAGGCTACATTATGTTTACATTGCTTTCTAGCAGTATTCGTTTGACCCTTGAAAACAAAGACAACAATCTAACAAATGATGATTTGGTTTATAACTCAATTAAGACAAATTCTATGACTTTAATTGCACTAATTTCTACTATAAGTATTATCTTAGTTCTTCTTACTTTTGTAATTAATACAAGCATATTGTATATGTGTATTTCATTATTGTTTGCTGTGGTTGTTGCAGTATATAGTGCTGTGGTTTTGCCATTCACCGTATGGGCAATGATATACAACAAGCAAAAGGACAATAGATTGAAGGCTAAAATAAAAATCTTAGAAGCAAGAGAAGAAAAGAAAAACTCAAAAACTAAGAAAAAAGACGACAACGGAGCCGTTGTTTAACAATAAAAAAGCCTTCACAACAATGAAGGTTTTTTTGGTGTAATATGAAATTTATAAAAAATAACGACATACAATTTAATGAAAAAAATGTTGAAATTATGAGCAAAAAGTTTAATTTTGATAAGGAGATTATCAGATTACTTTTTGCTCGTGGTTTTGACACCGAAGAGAAAATATCGGACTTTTTGAATCCACAAATTACCAACTTGTACAATCCATTTCTACTTAAAAATATGAAAGAAGTGGTCGAAAAAATCCGTTTTTACATCGCCAACAACAAAAGAATCACCATAGTTGGTGACTACGACACCGACGGAATTTCGGCAAGTGCAATTTTATATAAATATTTTCAAAGCATTGGAGTCAATGTTGATGTCTTTTTGCCACAACGACTACTAGACGGGTACGGGCTTTCTAATGACACCATTGACAAAATTATCAATCTTTACAACCCCGACCTAATCATTACGGTTGACTGCGGAATCTCGTGCCACGACGAAGTGGAATATTGTAAGCAAAAGGGCATTGACATTATTATCACCGACCACCACGACATCCCCGATGTTATCCCCGATACTCTCGTAATTAACGCGAAATTACCTAATCAAATGTATCCTTTCAGTAGTCTTTGTGGTGCTGGTGTTGCACTAAAACTCGTGCAAGCACTTGCGGGACTAGAAGAAGCGTTAAAGTACACTTCCATAGCAAGTATCGCTTCAGTTGCGGACATTGTTCCTATAGTCGACGAAAATAGAGCGATTGTGTATTATGGATTGAAAATGCAAGACGAAAATCTCCCTAAAGGACTTAAACAACTCGCAAAACAAGTTGATATTAAGTTACCTTTCACCACTAGTGACATATCTTTCAAATTGTCGCCAAAACTCAATGCTCCGGGGCGAATGGGCGACGCTTCTATATCGTTTAAAGTATTCGTTGAAGATGACGATAAACTTTTAAAACAATACATTTCCCAACTCATATCGACCAACGAAGAGCGAATATATCAGACCAATAAAATATATGACGAATGCATTGAAATGCTAAAAGGTGTAAACATTAGCAAATTAGGGGCAATCGTACTATTTGGTGACAATTGGGAAGGGGGAGTGCTTGGCATAATCTGTAGTAAATTGGTTGAAAAATTCAACCGCCCAGTATGTTTATTAAGCCTTAACGACCAAGAATACAAGGGCAGTGTGAGAAGCATTCAAGGAATAAATATATACAACATCCTTAACTCAATTAAGCACGTCTTGTTGCGTTTTGGCGGGCACAATCAAGCGGGTGGTTTGTCGCTAAAAAAAGAGAATGTTGACGAATTTAAGCAACTTTTCAACGATGAAATTTTGAAAAATTACGATGAGAGTTATTTTGTTACAAATAAAAAATATGACCTAAACTTGCCAGAAAACTTGTCAGTCGATTTTATGCAACAACTTGAGCGACTTGAACCTTTTGGGCTCGGCAATGAAAAGCCTATATTCCTTATGAATCTTAATAATTCGAAGGCCACACGACTTACTAACTTCCCACAACACATCAAAATCAAGCAAGACAAATTTGAAGTAATGGCTTTCAATATGGGGCACCTATACTACAATCTAAGTAGCAATTGCAACAAATACGCATTAGTCGAACTAAATTTAGAAAAATATAAAAACACGACCAAAGTAAAAGGGACTATTAGGAAAATTGAGTTTTCTCAATTACACAGCGTAAAGAAAAGCGACATTCCTACGGCAAATTATCTCCAACAATTGGAGTATATAAAGGAGCCTAAACCTGAAAATTATCAAGTCAACACAATTAATGGCGACTTAATAAAGAAGTTGAACGATTTGACCGCTAGTTCTTTCGGAACTATTATAGTAACTTACAATTTTGCCGAATATCAAAATATTGTGAAAAATGTCAAAAATATAGCCAATTTTGAGATGTTTAACCTAAATAATGTCACAGGAATCAACACTCTAATTTTCGCGCCATACAACGATGTAGATTTTAGTATTTTTTCAAATGTTGTGTTTGTCGATATGCCATTATGTGACGGATTTTTGTATCATCTAAATAATGAAAACATCTTCGTGGCAAACAATAATTACAACATAAACATTTACAAAAATGCAAATGCCGATAGGGGTGTGTTTATTAAATACCACAAGGCAATAAAGGACGCCATCAATAAAGGCGTAAAAGAAACAAATCTCATAGATTATTTCTCCGCTATAAAAAGATTAAATCCGCAATACAACTCACTTAATTTCAAGCAATTTGTTTTTGTCGTTATGGTGCTTAAAGAACTTGGAATATTGAAAGAAGTCGATGGCGAACTCACATTCTCCGATGTGAAAAACGACTTAAAAAATAGCACAATTTTTAATAATGTTGCATTATTCAATAAATTAAAATAAAGGGGTTTTATGGAAAATTTTATTAAATTATTATCATCAACATATGAGCAAAAAAATAAAATTGAATATTTGACTGATATTTTAAATCAATGCAAGGATTTAAAAACATCCAATGTGGTTTATGATTTTAATTTTGCCTTGGCTGTAGGCACTAATGTTATTGCAAACAAAATGGATATCGACTCGGTCATTGTTGCAATTTTGTACTGTTTGACTCGTGGCGAATTGTATCCGCTAGACAATGTTACACACAAGGATTATGCTTACAAACTTAATTCTCTCTACACGATGTCAAAAATGGAAATGTCCACAAAGCAAGACACCCAAATCTCGCTAAACAAGATGTTTTTAAGTATGGCAAAAGACTTCCGCGTGATGATAATAAAACTATGTATTGAAGCGGAAAAATTAAATATTTTAGACCGCCTTACTCCCGAGCAAAAAGACAAGGTAATGAAACAACAACGCGATGTGTATGCGCCTATTGCGTCTATGCTAGGAATTAGCAAAATCAAAGACGCTATGGAAGACGCCACATTTAAGTACTTCAACCCTAAGATGTACAAAGAACTCGAAGAGACCATCAACAAGTACGTCGCACAAGGCATAGACAAAATCAACAACGCAATAGACATATTAAAATCCGAACTACGCCCAAGCATTCCCAACATCAAGGTTTATGGCCGTCAAAAGAAACTATATAGCATCGCCAAAAAACTACAAAAGAAAAATATGTCGGTCGACACAATTGCATCTGTTTACAAGGAAAACGGGCTAGAAGAAGCCATAGAATCAAAATCATTTAAAGATATCCGATTTAGTAAAATTGTGGATATTTTGGCAGTAAGAGTGCTAGTAAATACCGTGGAAGAGTGCTATATGGTGCTTGGCAAAATCTTTTCACTTTTCACCCCAATCGGAAACTTTAAAGACTACATTTCGCACCCAAAAGAGAATGGTTATCAGTCCCTTCACACACTCGTTATGCTTGAAGACGGAAGCCCATTAGAAATTCAAGTGCGTACTTTCGATATGCACACATTTGCCGAATATGGTCTTGCGAGCCACTGGGCATATAAAGCAAAAACTTCCGTTAAAGAATCGGATATGCAAATTAATTATGTCCGCCAAATTCTAGACTACTACAAAGACAAGCCAAACGGCGAGATTTTGGACGCCATTAAAACCGATTTTTACAACGGAATGATATATGTTCAGACTCCACTTGGCAAATTGATTGAGTTGCCAGAGGGCAGTACTCCTATAGACTTTGCGTACGCAATTCACAGCAATATTGGTGACAAATGCGTGGGCGCAAAAGTCAACGACGTAATGGTTCCGCTTGACACTGTTTTGCAAAACGGCGACATTGTAAATATATTGACCAATGTAAACTCAAAAGGCCCATCAAGGGACTGGCTAAAGTTTGTAAAAGGCCAAAGCACCAAGTCAAAAATCAACTCTTTTTTCAAGAAGCAAATGAAAGACGAAAACATCAGAAGGGGTAAGAGTATATTAGAAGAGCAAGCAAAAGCATCTAATATTTCGCTATCCAAAATGATGAATGAAAAGTACCTAAAATATGTGTTTGAGCGATATTCTTTATCAAATATTGACGATATGTATGCCACCATCGGCTACGGCGGGCTTACTAGCACGCAAGTCCTTAACAAACTAAACACAATCTACAAAGAACTTGAAGGTGAGACAAATACAAAGCCTGCTTTCTTGCCACGAACAAATGGCGAATACAAAAATGACCGCAGTGTAGAAGTCCTTGGATATTCCGACATTTTTGTAAAATACGCAAAGTGTTGCAATGCACTGCCAGGTGACGATATCAAAGGGTACATCTCCCGTGGGAATGGTGTTACAATCCATAGAGCGAACTGCCCCGAACTAAAAAATTGCGAACTTGAGCGACTAGTTGAGTGTCATTGGAACAAATCATCCAACTCAAAATTCGTGGGAAGCCTTACACTTATCTTGCAAGACTCCCCGGGAGCATTGGCCACAATCTCCAAGAAAATCACCGACCTAAAAATCAACATTTTGAGCATATCGTCCAGTCGTGCACAAGAGCACCTTATCACACTAAAACTTCAAGTGGAAGTCACCGAAAAAGAGCAACTTGACGAGTTAATCCAAAAACTAAACAACTTCAGTTTTGTAAATGAGATATATAGGGCTTAAAAATTGCTTTATTGTTAAGATTTTTAAATATTTTTAGTAAAAAGTCTTTACATATTAATTAATTTATGTTATTATTTCGTTGTACCTAAAACTAGGTTTATTGATTCCTTCGTCTTTATGCTTGGTTTTATAGGCGAATAAAATTAGGAGGCAAAACTTATGATTAGTAAGGAAAAGAAAACTGCCATTATCAATGAGTACGCTAGAAAAGAAGGCGACACTGGTAGTTGCGAAGTTCAAATCGCTGTTTTGACAGAGAGAATTAAAGAACTTACAGAACATATGAAATCTAACAAGAAAGATTTCCATAGCCGTAGAGGTCTTATTCAAATGGTTTCTAAAAGAAAGAAATTGTTAAAATACTTAGAAAAGACTGACCTTGAAGGATATAGAGCCTTAAAAACAAAATTAGGCATCAGATAATTTAAATTTAAAAGTGGGAGGGGGTAGTTTCTTTCCACTTTTTTATTATGGAAAAAGGAGAATATATGGAAAATAGAATTTTCAAAACAGAAATCGGCGGAAAAGAAGTTGAAGTCCAAGTAGGCAAATATGCATTCCAAGCAAATGGTCACTGCATAGTTAGATGTGGCGAAACCGTTGTTATGGCAAATACTTGTATGAGCAAAGCACCTCGCCCAGGTCAAGACTTCTTCCCACTTTCCGTAGACTACGACGAAAAATTGTATGCCGTAGGAAAAATCCCTGGAGGATTTAAAAAGAGAGAAGGCCGTCCCGCAGATAGCGCAATCCTTGTAAGCCGTCTTATTGACCGTCCTTTAAGACCACTTTTCCCAAAAGGATTCTTTAATGACGTGTCGGTTATCGTAACTCCATTAAGCGTGGATTACAACAACCCACCTGAGCCACTTTCAATGTTTGCTAGTTCAGTAGCATTGTCTATAAGCAACATCCCATTTGGCGGTCCTACCGGAAGTGTTGAAGTTGCATACATCGACGGGAAATACATCATCAACCCTACAAGCGAAGAAATGGATAGAAGCCTAATGGACCTTAAAGTTGCTGGTACTAAAGACGCCATTTTGATGGTTGAAGCAGGCGCAAAAGAAGTAAGCGAAGAAGAAATGCTTCAAGCCATCCTATTTGCTCACGAAGAAATCAAAAAACAAGTCGCTTTCCAAGAAGAAATGGTAAAAACCCTTAATGTAGAAAAATGCACCGACATTGATTACTATACTATCCCAGAAGACCTAGAAAAAGATGTTAGAGAATTTGCTACACCTTTAATTCAAGAGGTTATGAGCCACTTTGACCGTCACGTTCGTGATAAAGTAGAGTCAGAAGCCGACGAAAAAACTTTGGAACATTTCGCTGAGAAATATCCAGATATGGAAAGAGAAATCTTAGACACAATGTATAAGATTAAGAAAGAAACAATGCGTAGCAAAATCATCAATGACGGCGTAAGACCTGACGGCAGAAAACTTGACGAAATCCGCCCAATTTGGTGTGAAGTAGGCATTCTTCCTAGAGTTCACGGTAGTGCAGTATTTACCCGTGGCGAAACCCAAGGTATGTCAATAGCAACCCTTGGAAGCCTTAGAGATAATCAACGACTTGAAGGAATTGATGACGAAGAAGAAAAACGTTATATGCACCACTACAATATGCCAGGTTACACTACTGGTGAAGCAAAATCATTAAAGAGTGCTGGTCGTCGTGAGATTGGTCATGGTGCGCTTGCCGAGAGAGCATTGCTTCCAGTAATTCCTAGCGAAGAAGAATTCCCTTATGCTATAAGAGTTGTAAGCGAAATTCTAAGCAGTAATGGTAGCACAAGTCAAGCAAGCGTTTGTGGTAGCACATTGTCACTAATGGACGCTGGTGTTCCTATTAAAGCCCCAGTTGCTGGTATTGCAATGGGATTAATTAAGGACGAGCCAAGCGGTAAAGTAGCAATCCTTAGCGACATCCAAGGTCTTGAAGATTTCCTTGGCGATATGGACTTTAAAGTTGCTGGTACTTCAAAAGGTATTACAGCAATCCAAATGGACATCAAAATCAAAGGAATCGACGAGAAAATATTGAGAGAAGCACTAGAAAGAGCAAGAAAAGGCAGACTTCACATTCTTGGCATTATGACCGATTGTATTGCAGAGCCTAGAAAAGAACTTTCTAAGTACGCTCCAAAGATAATCACCTTCCACATCAACCCAGAAAAAATCGGTGATGTTATAGGCAGTCAAGGTAAAGTAATCAACAAGATTATTGACGAAACTGGCGTTAAAATTGACATCGAAGATGACGGAAAAGTATGTGTAATGGGTACCGAGTCCGATATGATGGAAAGAGCAAAAGAAATGATTCTTGGCATCGCTGAAGACTTGGAAATAGACAAAACATATACCGGAACAGTTGCTAGAATCCTTCAATTCGGAGCATTTGTAGACTTAGGCTTTGGCAAAGAAGGAATGATTCACATTTCAAAACTTTCATCTAAGAGAGTAGAGAAGGTGGAAGATGTTGTTAGCATTGGCGACAAAGTAGAAGTTAAGGTTATCAAAATTGAAAAAGGTAAAGTAGACCTTAAATTAATTGGCAAATTCCAATAACCCCCTTAAAAATACAATTAAATACAAAAAAATATAAGTTATTATCTTTATCGAAATTATTTGATAAAATAATAACTTTTTTTTGTTTAAATCGCTTGACATTTTTCCAGGGGGGGGGGTAGAATGAAAATGAGAATTGTTTTTGGGAGATTTTTTAAAACTATGTATTTTTTGTTGATTAAGACAATGAATTTTTTATTGTCATCGTTTGAAATTAGAAACAATGTTACAGAAACGGTCGGTGACAAATCCTATCAAGCAAAAGCGGTCTTCGAAGACAATGTAAAGAAGATGGTTTTTGCAAAAGACACCCCCGACTGGATTATCAATATGTTGTACCCAGTCTACAAAGTTGGAAAATCTCTTTTAGTCCCAGTTTTTATTCTTCTTGCACTCGCTGGTGCTGCTTTAATTATTTCGCTAAGTGTAAAATATGCAAAATCTGAAAATGCCGATGAGAAGGACAATGCAAAGAAAAGACTTATTTGGGCTTGTATAGGAGTACTTATAATGCTAATTGCACTTGTTTTAATCCTAATCTTCATCAATAATTCATTTGCTATCACTCAATGGATATATGGTGAATCTGAGGTCGGTGGTGACATTGCTACTGGCGATGTTGATGCGGGCACAGGTGCTGGCGGTGGCGGATCTACTTCTGGTTCGTCTACCCCTAGTTCGAGTGCTAGTAATACAACAACAGTTTAATTTTAAATTTAATCATTACAACAAAAAAGGCTTTATCTTTAGGATAAAGCCTTTTTCCCGTTTTTATGTTGTTATATTATGTTGTTATATTATGTTGTTGTATTCAGTTATTTAGAATTGTTGCGATTATTTAAATCCTTGTATTTATTTGATTTAATGTCTGCATTTTTAATTATTGCCATTATTTTAATTGTCATATTTCTAAATTATATTGTTCTAATGTTCTCATTAGTCAAATGTTTAAATATAATAGTTTGCGGATAATCAATTTTTCTACTAAAAGTATATAGGTCATTTACTATAACCAAGTCTTTCGATATTTCTTTTACAATGTGGGTGTTGCTATCGTTCATAATTGGTTGAACGGTCATTTTTATATCTTTATTCTTGCACTCTCTATATTTGTTTTTGTCCAATTTTGTCCATTCATTTTGCAATTCATTGTCGTCAACCATATACAAATGGCTCGCCGACTCCTTATCCGCATTAATGTAGTCAGCAATAGTAGAGTTGCCTTTTTTACTAGGTTTAATGTACTCTCCAGTTTTTGCACCAATATTGCTATACATTTTCATAGAATATCTTAGTATTTTCTCGACCTTTTCTACCTTATAGCCATGCACATATCCGCTAGGGTCTGTATTTCTAGTTACTATCATTCGATACTTGCCGTCTTTTGTTGTTAGTTCATATCCAACTTCGTTTCCGCCAGTATATTTTGAATATAGTGGGCGCTTAATGTATCTATCAAATTCACTTAAATCTTCAATAATAAGTTTTTTATCGGTCAATGCGTCTGAGTGTTTGTCGATTAGTTCAACCACTGGGTCCATATATTTAATTTCTAATTCTTTCATAATTTTCTCCTCAAAAAAATGTAATGTGATTATATATTACATTCAACAACTTGTCAATACCTTTTATTTGCCAAAACTCTCCATTTGCAACAAAAAAATGTAATTTTTTGTCATTTTAATCATTAACATCGTCACCCAAACATACACTACAATATGAGAAAAAAATATCACATTATTTCTAATTGCATTATAGCGGTTATGCTTGTATCGTTGTTTTTGTTTACAATCAATATCAACTCGGACTATGTGTTTAGTTATTCCAATCCCGAAGTAAAGTATAGCGGAAATTCAGAAAGTAACAATGTTACGCTTATGATTAACGTGTATTGGGGAAATGAATATATTGAGCCCATTTTAGATGTTTTGGACGAGTACAATGTAACAACGACTTTTTTTGTTGGTGGTAGTTGGGCTAGCAAATACCCCGACCTTCTTAACAAAATCGTGAGTAGGGGGCACGAGATAGGCAACCACGGATATTATCATAAGGACCAAGACAAGCTTAGTTACGACCAAAACTACGATGAAATAAATATGTGTCATCAAGTAGTCAAAAACCTCACAAACATTGAGATGACACTTTTTGCTCCGCCTAGTGGGGCATTCAATAAGAGCACAATTGAGGCGAGTGCCGAACTGGGGTATCAGACAATAATGTGGTCGCTTGACACCATCGACTGGCGGGACCACGATGCAAATCTCATATACGAGCGAGCGACATCAAAAGCGACTGGCGGGAGTCTTATTCTCTGCCACCCGACCGAACATACTTTAAAGGCACTACCTAAAATACTCAAATACTATTCCGACAACGGATTGAAGGCGTGCACAGTGAGTGAAAATATAAAAATTGGCTAAAAAATTACTAACAAAAAAGTCATAATATTATTGAAATGTTTTTTAATTTTAATTTATTGTGATATAATTACTAAAAATTATATATTTAATTTTATGTATTATATTTAGAAAATGGTGATTTAAATTGGCAATTTACTCTAAAAACAATCTTAAAAAAAGAAATAAGGGATTAATGAAAAAAATTGGCATTACACTGGTGTCAGTTTTTTCCGTGCTTCTTATTAATTTGTTGTTTAATATTATCCCTTTTATCAATTCATTCTTCTTAGGCACTTTTGGGCTACTTACTTACCCAATGTTTATAGGCCTTATTGTTGTGGGGGTGCTAAATATTCTCAATAAGCAAGCAAATATCAACATTAAGACGCTAATTCTTTATATTGTCAACATTATTTTGCTTGTGTGCATTATTCATACCATCACATCAAAAAAATATCTTGATATGACTTATGGCGGGTATTTGAAGAGTTGTTATAATTCAAAATACACCGCTGGGGGAATTATTTTCGGGATTCTTTCTTATCCTGTTGCGTATTTGACCCATTTTATAGGTGCAATAGTCATATTTGTTATCGCAATGATTGTGATAACCGCACTTATAATTGATAAGTATATCACCAACAAACAATACAAAGAAGAAAAAGTTGTTTCACCCGTCCAAGACGAAACCGAAAACATATTTGAAGATTCCGACGAAGTCGATTCATTTGCCGAACAAGGCAATCCTAAACCTTCAAAACCACCAATTGTGGACGATGACATATTTATTCAAGACGATGAAAGCACGGAAAGAAAAACTGCAAAGTCTATTCTTGGCCTTGGAAGTCAAGAGAAATCAGTCGACGAAGAAGAGTTTATTAAGCCAAAATTCAATCGTGAATTATATCAGACCAACGACCCGCCAAGGTATGAGCCTAACAAGAAATTATCAAAACCTAGTTTTATTTATCACGGTGACGACAATGAGCTGGACGACTTCAACACTGTAGAATATACTTCTAAGGAAAAGCCTAAAAAGACCGAGAAAGACGAGAAAAAGAAAAAGGCTGTAGATTTTCTTAATGCGACTCGTGGGACCTATAAGCCACTAGAAGATGATTCGAATAATGACATATATGACCCTAACTTATCTATGAAAAGTTACAACAATCGTAAGGACGAGTATAAGAGCAAAAACGATTTAATCAATAAGTCCTACAACGACCTATTTTCGTCTAGTTCCGATGATAATGAAATTGACTTTGAGCCTATTACAATTAAGCCCAATAATACAAAAACCAATATTTTCAATTCAAAAACTGAACCTAGGTCATTTAGTTCTGACAATGGGGCAAAGCCATTTAATAGCAACAACTATCAATTTGAGCCATCTCAAAATGAACGCCCTAAAAAAGAATACTACAATCAGATGGATATGAACTCTATTAAATCTGAGCCTATAAAAGAAGAAAAACCACAAAAGAGAGAAAGGTTTCCAGAACGAGTAAAGTATGTCGCACCTACAACCGACCTACTAAAATACTATCAGCCACCAAATACTGATGACCAAGCAGAAATCGAGCAGAAGGGTAGAATGCTTGAATCAACTCTTGAATCTTTCAAAATCCCCGCCAAAATCACATCGGTAGCAAAAGGTCCAGCATTTACTAGATACGAACTGCAAATGCCAGCGGGTATTCCAGTAAGAAGGGTTACCGGGTATGTTGACGACATTGCGATGAGTCTAGAGAGTAAGGGTAGTGTAAGAATGGAAGTCCCTATCCCTGGTAAAAACGCATTTGGTGTGGAAGTTCCTAATAAATCAATTGCAACAGTGTCGTTAAGAGATGTGCTAGAAAGCAAAAACTTCCAAAATGCAAAGAGCCCGCTAACATATGCGCTAGGACAAGACATTGCCAATGAGTGTAGGGTGGCAAGGTTAGAAAAAGCACCGCATTTGCTAGTTGCTGGTAGCACTGGTAGTGGTAAATCGGTGTGTCTTAACTCTATGCTTATAAGTTGGTTATTTAAGGCAAGTCCTGACGATGTAAGGCTTATACTTATTGACCCTAAGCAAGTAGAATTTACACCATACAACAAATTACCGCATTTACTTATTCCTAAAGTAATCACAAATACCGAGCAAGCCCTATGTGCGCTTACTTGGTCAATTGACGAAATGGAGCGACGATATTCATTGTTCTCTCAATTTGCAGTTAGAAATATTGAAGAATACAACGACACTGACGAAGTTAAAACTCGTTTTGCCGAGCACCTACCATATATCGTGGTGGTTGTGGACGAGTTGGCGGACTTAATGAGTCAATCTAAGAAAGACTTTGAAGAAAAGATTATGCGTCTTACCCAAAAGAGTCGTGCTGCGGGTATTCATTTAGTGCTTGCAACTCAAAGACCTAGCGTAGATGTAATTACTGGTACTATCAAAAACAACTTGCCTAGTAGAATAGCGTTTGCTGTATCGAGTTTTGCTGATAGTAAAACAATTATTGGCGAATCCGGGGCAGAAAACTTACTTGGTAAAGGTGATATGTTGTTTGCACCGCAAGATGATCCTACTCCTAGCCGAATACAAGGTGCTTTCTTATCTAATGATGAGATTAAAGCGGTTCTTGATTTTGTTAAAGACAACAACGACGCAATATGGGATAGCGAGATTGAAGACAAGATGTTTAATCGCAATCAAAACGATGGCGGATTTAGTACTGATGCTCCGACAAGCGAAGTATTTGACCCACTGTTAAAAGACGCTCTTCGCAATTTCATTAAGACTAATAACGCGTCAGTAAGTAAATTGCAAAGGATATTTAACATCGGATTCAATAGAGCGGGAAGAATTGTAGACCAAATGGAGTCTGCGGGATTTGTATCGCCTAAGGACAGTAAAAATAATCGTGTAATATTCTGCACTCAACAAGAATTTGAAGAACGCTTTGGAGAAGATTTATAATGGAATTTCAACAACTAACGAAAAAGAAAGTGGGGTTTATCTCGCTAGGGTGTGACAAAAATAGAGTCGATTTGGAGCGAATTATTTTCGCATTCAAGACCGCCGGATTTGAGATAACTCCGCTGTATGAAGAAGCAAATATTATAGTAATCAACACTTGCAGTTTTATACTCGACGCAAGAAAAGAAAGCATTAATGCAATATTGGAAACCATCCCGCTAAAACAATTAAATCTTGAAAAGATTGTGGTGACTGGGTGCATAAATAATATGAAATATGATGATTTATCATCAAGTTTGCCAGAAGTTGATTTGTTTGTAAAAGTGGAAGATAATAATAAAATTGTGGAAATGGTGGCGGAACTTTATGGCGTAAAATACAACCTTTCCAGTAGGTCAAAACAACTTGATAGAGTTTTGACCACGCCAAAACATTATACTTACCTAAAAATTGCCGAAGGGTGCGACAACTTTTGTACTTATTGCACAATTCCTTATATCCGAGGGAGATTTAAGAGTGAGCCTATAGAAAAGGTTGTTGACGAAGCGAAAAAACTTGTCAGCCTTGGGGTTAAGGAGATTATCCTTGTTGCTCAAGATGTTACAAAATACGGATTTGATTTGTATGGTTCGCCAAAACTAGTAGAATTGTTAAAACAACTTGAAAAAATTGCGGAATTGAAGTGGATTAGGCTTTTGTATTGTTATCCTGACCTAATATCGGACGAATTAATTGATGAAATGGCGAGAAATAAAAAAGTATGCCATTATATCGATATTCCGCTTCAACACATATCTGACCATGTACTGAAGATGATGAATAGACGCACAAGTTATGCTCAAATTTGTGACATTATCAATAAATTAAGGCTTAAAGTTCCTGACATCACCATTAGGACAACCTTTATACTTGGGTTTCCTAATGAAACCGATGACGACTTTGAAAAGTTGTGCCAATTCGTAAATGAATTTAAACTCGATAATGTGGGATTTTTCAAATACAGTAGGGAAGACGGAACTCCTGCTAGCAAATTAAAAAATCAAATTCCGCAAAAAGTGAAGTCGGAAAGACTTAGGATATTATCAAATATTCAGTATGGAATTGTAAAGAAAAAACACTCGGCACAAATCGGTACGGTTATGTATTGTGTAGTTGATGAGATACTTGGCGACTGGGCAATATGCCACAGCGAATCACTTTGTCCAACTGTTGATAGCGTGGTGTATGTTCCAAGCGAAAATCTTAAAATTGGTGATTTTTACGATGTTAAAATCACAGGTATTAAAAAATACGATTATATAGGAGAAATATTATGAAAATGAATTTACCTAACAAACTTACGATTACAAGAATTGCACTTATTCCTGTAATGATGTTCTTTTATTTGGCCACATTTATCCCTTACGGATACGGCAAAATAGTCGCTTTAGCACTATTTATTGTTGCTAGCGTAACAGATTTTTTAGACGGCTACATTGCTAGAAAATACAATATTGTGACCGATTTCGGAAAATTTGCTGATAGCATTGCCGATAAGATGCTTACATTCTCGGCATTATTTATGTTTATGGTAGATGGCACAATCCCAGCCCCATATGGCGTAATTTTCGCTGTAATCTGCCTCGTAAGAGATTTGATTGTTCTTGGAATAAAGTCCCTTGTTGCAGCCAAAGGCAATGTTGTTGGTGCTGAAAAAATCGGCAAAATTAAATTTTTTATCTCGACAATTGCTTATCCTCTAGGCTTTTTAGTTGCAATTCTTAATGCTTTTGCCGTAAGTGGGGTTGCACTTCTAGTGTTCCAAATTCTATTCTATGTATTGATAGGCGCTACCGCAGTCCTTACTGTATATAGTGGAATTTGCTATCTTGTAAAATACAAATACGTTTTTGACGAAATTTAGTAAATTATGATATGTTCTTGTATTAGCGTAAGCGAAAACAACTTAATAGGAAAGACCCACAACGAGTGTGTGGGCTTTCTTGCTAAAAGTATGTTCACGATGGGTGTAAGTTTCGATAAAGTATACACCATTCACAATTCTCGTGAGCAACTTTTATCGTGTTTGAAATCGGTTGAAAATTCCGACCTTATAATAATACTTGGAACTGATGATTCAAAGACCAATTTTGAAATTAAAAATACAATTGCCGACTATTTAAAATTAAAAATGGAAAGAAATTTAAATGCCGTAAAATCGGTAGAAAATTATCTTTCTTATGTCAAAAAGTCGACAATTAAAGATGTAGAAAATGAATTTTATATGCCATCGACCGCAATGTGTCTTGACAATAGAGTATCGCATTTGCAAGGATTTGCGACATTTAGAAATAATGTTCTTGTATTTTTGCCGGACAACTTAGAATCTGTAAAATATCTTTACAACAATTCGCTTTTCCCAATTGTTACAAAGGAACTTAAAGTCGCGTATGAGTCCATTACTCTAAAATTATTTGGAATTCCGGAAAAAGAAATTTTAAGTTCAATTAAGGATTTAATTACTTCCAATCCCGACATCATAGTAAGCACAATGAGTGAAAACCTAGAAACAAGCCTAATTATTCGTTACGATATGCTCATTGAAAAAGAGCGGATTAATGTGTATATTAGTACAATTTACGAAAGACTTCGAAAATTCATTTTCTCCGACGAAGACACCACATTATATCAACTAGCACTTGACTTGCTTACACTACACAACACATCTATTACCATATGCGAAACAATCACCGGTGGCAACATATCTAGCGAATTCAACAAGTGCATTTCCAATGCAAAACACTTGCTTTGTCAAAGTTTGATTTTTAGCAGTGCTAATTCAATTCTAAACAATACTAGTTGTAATCCGCAAATAATCAACTCTTATGGGTTAGTAAGTGTTGAAAGCACTT
Organism: uncultured Christensenella sp.; assembly: GCA_964573405.1. Lineage (GTDB taxonomy): Bacteria > Bacillota > Clostridia > Christensenellales > UBA1242 > UBA11490. The sequence goes on from CAZNJK010000008.1 coordinate 25,912, forward strand.
ACGAACTTGCCTCGTCAATTCTTGAAAAAAATAGTGATGGAATGGTTCTTGTTACTTGTGGAGATTTGGATTCCGAATCTCACACTTGCTATATTGCAGTAGGCGATAGCGACGGAATCCATGTATACAAAAATACTTGCATCGGTACTAGAAATCAAATTGTTGATACCGTGTCAAAATGTGCAGTTTTTTATTTAATTAAAAAACTTAAGCAAAATGATTTGTTTTTTAACAAAGTTCGTGTATAATATAAATATAAAACATATGTTTGATAAAGGAAGAAAAAAGCAATGAATGAAGAGAAAAAAAAGCAATTAGAACAAGCCATATTACAAATTGAAAAACAATTTGGAAAGGGCTCAATTATGAAATTATCCGATGGTGTAAGCACTCAAGTAGATGTAATTCCTACTGGGTGTCTAACACTTGACTATGCTTTGGGCATAGGTGGTGTTCCTCGTGGTAGAATTATTGAAATATATGGTCCGGAAAGTAGTGGTAAAACAACTGTCGCTTTGCATATATTGGCAGAAGCCCAGAAAAAAGGTGGCACTGCAGCCTTTATTGATGCTGAGCACGCACTTGATCCGTCTTATGCTGAGAAACTAGGCGTAAATATAAACGACCTTTATGTAAGCCAACCAGACACCGGAGAGCAAGCACTTGATATTTGCGAAACGCTTGTAAGAAGTGGGGCTGTTGATGTGGTTGTTGTTGACTCTGTTGCAGCACTTACCCCTAAGGCAGAGATTGAAGGGGAGATGGGTGACAACTTCGTAGGTACTCAAGCCCGTCTTATGAGCCAAGCATTAAGAAAACTTACAGGTATTACAAATAAAAGTAAATCTTGCGTAATTTTCATCAACCAACTTCGTGACAAAATCGGAGTACTTTATGGAAGCCCAGAGACCACAACTGGTGGTAAAGCCTTGAAATTCTATAGCAGTATAAGACTTGATGTAAGAAGAGTAGACGCCATTAAAGACGGAGCAGACATTGTGGGTAACCGCACCAGAATTAAGGTTGTTAAAAATAAAATGGCACCGCCATTCAAAACTGCAGAATTTGACATTCTTTATGGCAAAGGAATCAACCGTGAAGGCTGTGTTATAGATATGGCAATTGAAGCGGACTTAGTCCAAAAGAGTGGCTCGTGGTATAGTTATAATGGCGAAAAAATCGGACAAGGAAAAGACAATGTAAGGTTATTCCTACAAGCAAATCCAGAGATTTTTACACTTATAGAAGACCAATTAAAAGCAAAATTAGGCTTTGAAGGGTCAAGCCAAGCAGAATAATTAAGAAAAAATTGAACTTGAAATTTTCTCAAGTTCAATTTTTTTAATAGAAATACCAACTAAGATTGTTATCAATTTGCTTTACAAAATTGTCTTCAATCAAATTTTCATATAAATTCTTGGTATATACACTCACTTCGGCACTTTTTTGAATTGTGTCAGAGTATTCACAGTGAGCATCAACATAGAAAGTATACATTTTGTTAGGTTCTAATTTGTCGTATGTAAAATCAATTTCTCCCGATTTGTTGTCAATGGATTTAATTAATTTGTCATCAACATATATATCGTAAATCAAATAATCAAGGGCATTTAATTTTATTTTTGCTATGTTATTTTCAAGTTCTACCTTGAAGTCAATATCGAAATTAGTGTAAATGTCGCTGTATTCTTTTGGAGTATGTCGAATGCTAAAAATCTCACTTTTCTTATATCTTTCGGGACAGTCGCTCCCGGCAAGTTTTATTGTATGATTGTCAATTAAATTCTTATTGTCAATCTCCAATTCCACAATACTTTCCGGCCTTTCAAAATCTTGCGGGTGGTGGCTAGAATATATTCCGTCAAACACATCTTTTACCATACTTGTACAATATGTTCCGCCATTATTACTACCTTCCAAATTATACTTTTCATCAAAACTATAATTACCTAGCCATACACCAACAATGTGTTCGCTAGTATATGCTACGCTATATGCGTCACTATTGAGATTCGTTCCTTTTATTGCCACCGTACCAGTTTTTCCGCATACTTGATAGGGAAGAGAATTAAGCCTACGGCTTGTGCCATTTTTTACACCGTCAATAAGCAAATCATTCATCAAATATGCCGTATCTTCGCCCATTATTTGGTGTTTTTTTTCGTCCTTATTATATATTTCAATGCCGTCACTTGTTGTGATTTTTCTTATAAATGTTGGGGTTACAAATTGACCACCGCAAGCAAATGGCACATAGCTTCCAAGTAGTTCGGTTAGTGTAACGCCTTCGTTAAATCCACCTAGTGCCAACGCGTAGCCATTGTCGTAATTGTTGAAATTTATCCCCACATTACTAGCAAAATTTTTGCAATTTTCAATTCCCACATAGTCCATTATTTTGACCGCGGGTATATTCAGACTACTTGCCACACAATCCCTAATCGAAGTGTATCCGTGAAATACATTTCCCACATTATTTGGAGAATAACCATTATAATCAATAGGTTCATCTAGTATTTCGCTACAATTATATATTTCACCTTGTTCAAGCGCTGGAGCATAAACCAAAATTGGCTTAATCGCACTTCCGGGTTGTCTATTAAAACTTATCAGATTGTATATGCTTTTACCATAGAATGCCTCAATCCCGCAAGTTTTATTGTTGATTATGGCACCAAGACTATCGGCAATATTCCCGTACGAATTTTTGTGATAATTAGCGTCATTATTAAGGCTATTTTCTAATGACTGCTGGCTAATATTGTCGTAGTATGTATATATTTTATATCCCCTTAAAGCAATCTGCCTACTATCAATATTTAATAATTGTTCCGCTTCGTTTTTAACCGCTGAAACATATATCTCATCACAAATATTATCTTTTTTATTTAATTGAAGTTCTATGTCAGAATTAAGTGCTTTATAATATTCTTCATCAGAAATTTTTCCGTCTTCATACATTTCTTTTAGCACCAAATTCCGTCGATTTAGGCACGCATCATAATGATTTATGGGGCAGTAGGTCGCTGGGGCTTTTATTATTCCGGCAAGCATTGCACTTTCTTGAATATTTAAATCTTTTGCATTTTTATTAAAATAAAATTGACTTGCTTCCTCTATGCCGTAGCACCCATTTCCAAAATAAATTACATTAAGATATATTTCAAGAATCTCATCTTTTGTAAATGTCTTTTCTAGTCTTTTAGTGAGTGCAACTTCCTTAATCTTTCTGGATAATGTCTTTTCATTTGTAAGGTGCGTATTTTTTATAAGTTGTTGGCTTATTGTACTTGCACCTTCTCTTAGGCTTCCGCTTTTAATATTGTTAATCATTGCTTTAACAATTCTTTTGTAGTTCAATCCGTCGTGAGTGTAAAATTTTTTGTCTTCAATGCTCACAAATGCGTCGGTCGTCGTAGGGGACAACTCTCCAATCTTAGCAACATGTTTGCCATCAAACGCTTCAATATTTATCAAATTATCGCTATTGTCATATATATTTACTTGCGTGGTTGCGGTTATTAGTTTGTCTTTATTGAACTCAATTTTCTTGGTTTCCTTCATAATATTAGTTATGTAAATTGCCATAACCGTTGTTAACAACAATATCGTAATTGCAAATATTAGTAATGTGATTTTTATAGCCTTTTTCATACAAAATATCCTTTTATTTCTTATTATTTGTAAAAGGCTGACCAAATATAACCCAAAACCACTTTAATCTTTATTTAATTCTCCGAATTTTGATGAATAAAAACATCTTTTAAGCGTGGCATCTTTTAGATATGTTGATTTTTATGCCAAAGATTTTTATGTCAAACATAATAAAAAACTTACTTAAAAAAGTTTAAAATTTAAAAATATATTTACTAAAAATAAAGTTTTTGAAAATATAATGGTATTTAATTAAAATTTATGTTGAAAAAATGTGGTAAATTTAGTATAATAAACTCGGAGAAATGTACTATGAATAATATGAAATATTTTATTAAAACTTATGGCTGTCAGATGAATGTTCATGAGAGCGAAAAATTAGCAGGAATGCTTAGGTCATTAGGCTATGAAGAAACATTAAAGATGGATGATGCAGATGTTATTGTTTTCAACACTTGTTGCATAAGAGATGGCTGTGAGCAAAAAGTCTTTGGCAACCTTGGAAATTTGAAAAGGTTAAAGAAAGCCAACCCCAACTTAATAACCGCTATTTGCGGGTGCTTGACCCAAGCGGAAGGCCGAAAAGATTACATTAAGGAGAAATTCCCGTATGTAAATATTGTTTTTGGTACGCACAACATCACTGAATTTAAAGACTACATACTTCAATACAACAAACTTCACAAAAACATATATGACGTGTGGACTAACGAAAAAGAAATTAATGAAGATGTAGAGATGTATAGGACATCTGGCAACAATGCTTGGGTAAACATAATGTATGGTTGCAATAATTTTTGCACATATTGTATAGTTCCTTATGTAAGGGGAAGAGAGCGAAGCCGTGCTATGAGCGACATTATTATGGAAGTACAGTCGCTTGTAAAAGAAGGGTATAGCAGTATTACGCTTCTTGGTCAAAATGTAAATAGTTATGGCAATGATTTAAGCGACCCCAATGTAAATTTTGCAAATCTACTGCACGAACTTTGCAAGATTGATGGCGATTTCAAAATTAAGTTTATGACATCGCACCCTAAAGACCTTACAGAAAAGGTTATTGACGAGATTGCATCGCAAGATAAATTGGCTAAATACATTCACCTTCCTATTCAATCGGGAAGCAATCGCATACTAAACTTAATGAACCGAAAATACACCAAAGAGCAGTATTTGATATTGATTGATATGATTAGGTCAAAAATGCCAGATTGTGCTATTTCTACCGATATCATTGTAGGATTTCCTGATGAATCGGAAGATGATTTTAATGAGACATATGAATTAATAAAGGCCGTTCGATATGACGGAGTATTTGCCTTTATGTATTCTCCTCGCACCGGCACTGTCGCTGAAAAAATGGCTAATCAAATCCCTGAAGAAGTTAAGAATGAAAGGGTAAATAAATTATTAAAATTATCCAAATCAATCACAAAAGAAAAAACTAAAGAATGCGTTGGCAAAATTTTAGATGTGTTAGTCGAGAATATTGACGATGTTGCACATTGCACAACCGACAGCGGTAGAACCGTTGTTGTGGAAAATGTAAGTGGGCTTATTGAAAATCACTACTACAAAGCCCAAATTACGAAATATTTGAACAACACTCTTTATGCTGAAATTATGAGGTAAAATATGGGAAAAGAAGATTCAACAACACCAATGATAAAGCAGTATCTTGCAACAAAAGCGGATTATCAAGATGCGGTTTTGATGTATAGACTGGGTGACTTTTATGAAATGTTTTTTGAAGATGCTGAAAAATGCAGTAGAATATTAGACCTTCAACTTACCGCCCGAAATGGTGGCAATGGCACAAAAGTTCCAATGTGTGGCATTCCTTATCACGCATCAGAATCATACATTGCAAAACTTCTAGACAACAACGTTAAAGTCGCTATATGTGAGCAACTAACCGAACCAACAAAGGGCAAAACATTGGTTGAAAGGGGAGTTGTGCGAGTTATTACTCCCGGCACCGTCATCGACTCTGCATTAGTTGACCAAAAATCAAGCAATTATTTGGCATCAATATATAAATGTGAAGACAATATTGGACTTTCTTACATCGATATAACAACCGGTGATTTTTATATGACCGAATTGTCTGGTTCGGATGTAATATCTCAACTTAACGACAACTTGGTTAGGATAAAGCCAAGTGAGATTGTATGCAACAACGATATGAAGAAATCCGAAAAAGATTTGCATTGCATTGCAAATCAATATGTCCCGGATTTTATGGAATATCCGTCAGAAAGGTTTGATTTTAAAGAATCAGAAGAATTGCTAAAAAAACAACTCAATACAACATCACTAAAAGCATTCAACTGTGCTACAAGAAAGTATGGCATAAGCAGTGCGGGAGCATTACTATGTTATGTATTTGAGACCCAAAAACGCCAACTTCAGCACATTCACGACATTACTTATGTTTTTAGTAACGAATATATGCAATTAGACGCAAATACTCGCAGGAACTTGGAACTTACAGAAACGATACGAGAGCGAAAGAAACGCGGGTCGTTATTGTGGCTACTAGATAAGACCGAAACAAATATGGGAAGGAGAGTTTTGACTAACTTTATATCTCAGCCACTATTTGATGAAAGGAAAATCAACTACAGATTGAAAGGCGTTGAAGAACTTGTAAAGAACATCTATCAAAGAGAAGAAATTCGTCAATCTTTACATTGCATTAACGACATTGAGCGACTATGCGGAAAGATTAGTTATGGAAATTTGACCGCAAAAGACTGCGTTGATTTGAAAAATTCACTATATAGGATTCCAGAGATTAAACAATCAATAAGCAAATTTACATCAGAAATATTTAAAGATATTGACAAAAATTTATTTGACTACGAGCCTATTACAACGCTTCTAAACAACGCAATCATCGAATGTCCACCCCTTCAATTTAGGGAAGGCGGATTTATAAAAGCGGGATATAGTGAAGAATTTGACGAACTTGTAAACATCTCAAAGAACGGCAAGAAAATTATCGCACAATTGGAACTAAAGGAAAAAGAAGAAACCGGCATTAAAAATTTGAGAATCAACTTTAATAAAGTATTCGGATATTATATAGAAGTTACAAATTCACAAAAAACACTTGTTCCTTTCCGATATATAAGAAAGCAAACCTTAACTAATTGTGAGCGATACACCACCGAAGAGTTGAAAGAATTGGAGAATAAAATTGTCACTGCTGATGAGACAAAATCCGAACTTGAGATGAAACTTTTTGAAGATTTGAGAATGAAACTCCTTGAGCACATATTTGATATGCAGAAGTCCGCTAAGGCTTTGTCACTTCTTGACGCTATTTTATCGCTTAGTTTGGTGGCGGTTGAGCGAAATTATTGCAAGCCTATAATAGACAAATCGGGCAGTGTAATAGAAATAATTGATGGCAGGCACCCCGTTGTTGAGGCTATAAGTAAAGACGATTTTGTTCCTAACGACACCACCCTTAACAACTCGGATTGTCGCACAATGATTATTACTGGACCAAATATGGCTGGTAAAAGTACATATATGCGACAAGTTGCCATAATTACACTAATGGCCCACATCGGCTCTTTTGTGCCAGCAAAATCCGCAAAAATTGGCTTAACCGATAGAATATTTACTAGAGTTGGGGCAAGCGACGATTTGGCATTTGGTCAAAGTACATTTATGGTAGAAATGAGTGAAGTTAGCAACATTTTGAAAAATGCTACAAATAACAGCCTTATTATTCTAGATGAAGTGGGGCGTGGGACAAGCACTTTCGACGGGCTTAGCATTGCGTGGAGCGTAATGGAATATGTGTCGACACACCTATGTGCAAAGACCTTATTTGCCACGCACTATCACGAACTAACTGACTTGGAAGGTGTATTGGACGGCGTGAAAAACTTTAGGGTTAGTGTAAAGGAATACAACAACACTGTAGTATTTTTGCGTAAAATTGTTAGGGGCGGAGCAAATAAAAGTTTTGGTATAGAAGTTGCTAGTCTTGCGGGGCTACCACAAGAAGTAATCGATAGGGCAAGGGAAATTTTAAAAACTGTAGAAAATTCTCAAATTAACAAAAATATGCCCGAATTTACTGAAAATGATAATGCAAAACAAAAGATGGCTAACGCTACAAAGGTAATCCAGATATTATCAGATATTAATATCAATACATTAACACCGCTTAATGCTTTTGATATTTTGGTTGATTTGAAAAATCAAATAAAGGAATAAATATGAGCAGAATAAATGTTTTAGATAAAGAAATTTTTAATCTTATAGCCGCTGGCGAAGTTGTTGAAAAACCAGCAAGTGTGGTTAAAGAACTTGTAGAAAATTCAATAGATGCGGGAGCCGATAATATTACTATTGAAGTAAAGCACGGTGGCAGATATATAAGGGTAAGTGACAACGGTTGTGGAATTGAAAAAGACGACCTTATAAAAGCCTTTTTGCCACACGCGACAAGCAAAATTGCTACAAAAGACGACTTAAACAAAATCGGCACACTAGGTTTTCGTGGCGAAGCACTTAGTAGTATATCTGCCGTGAGCAAAGTCACAATGTTGTCAAAAACCAAAGACGGCGAAGGAAATAAAATCCGCTTAGAAGGTGGGGAAGTTGTCGATATCTGTCCTACGGGTTGTATGGACGGGACGACTATGATAATTGAAAACATATTTTTCAATGTTCCCGCCCGAGCAAAGTTTTTGAGAAAAGACAAAACTGAAGAGAATGATATAACCAACTACATTTGCCGATTGATATTATCAAAACCACAGATTTCTATAAAATACACCCTTAACGATAAGGTTATTTATCAAACAAGCGGAACTAATCTATACGACGCAATTTTTGCGGTGTATGGAAAATCCGTTGTTGAAAATATAACCGAATTTAATTATAAAGATGATACATTTGAAATAAGCGGATACATTGGGAATCCTACTTTCTCTAAGCCAAATAAAACTTATCAAACTTTGATTATAAATGGCAGGTATGTCATAAATAATGGGATTGCCGTAGCGATTATGAAGGCTTATGAGAACTTTCTAATGAAAGGCACTTTCCCTTTCTATGTAATTCACATCAATCTTCCTTTAGACAGAGTAGATGTTAATGTTCACCCTAACAAATTAGATATAAAATTTGAAGACAACAATCAAATTTTTGGAATAATGTATTCAACAATTTCTACAAGACTTTATGAAGTTCATCCAATCAACACAATTGGATTCTTTACTCCGCCAAAAAAGGAAGAACCAAAGTCGGAAAAATTCATCTTTACTTCGGATGACGACAAGCCGTTGTATCCACAATTCAAAACTTACGACCTAAGAAATGCTCAAGAAAACCAAGAAAAAGATGTCGTCATTGAAGAAGAAGTTGTCGCTGAGCCTATAAAAGATTACAAAATTGTACAAGACACAATGTTCCAAGAAAATCTAAAAACAATCAACCATTTGATAAGTTCGAGCACTATGGACTTTAAAGTTCAAGATAACAACATTGCTTACACACTTGCCGAACAACTTACTTTAAAGCAAAAGGAAGTTATGCCTAAAGTTGAAAACAAGCCAGAACTTGCCTTAAATATTAACGATTTTAAGATTATTGGCACATTATTCAACACATACATTTTGGTAGAACAAAATAATACAATGTTCATTATAGACCAGCACGCAGCCCACGAAAGACTCCTTTTCGACAAATATAGAAAGCAGTATGAAGAGCGGGGCATTGCAGTGCAAGAGTTGTTGATTCCGCACGTAATTGAAGTAAATGAAATTGAAGAAAGTTTTATTTTGGAGAATACCCAAGAATTAAAGATTCTAGGTTTTGAAATGGAACCTTTTGGACTACACACTTTTAAAGTTAATACTGTACCCGTAACACTTAAAAATATCAATGTTGAGAGTTTCTTTAATGATATTTTGGGCAATGTCACTAGGTCTAAAGTCCTATATAATAAAGTTGACCTTATGTGGGATTATATCGCGAAATCCGCTTGCAAGGCTGCCGTTAAAGCCAATGATATATTATTTGAAGAAGAAATTAAAGTGTTGCTTACCAATTTGTCGAGCAATAAGGACCAAGTTTTGTTGTGTCCACATGGTAGACCAATCATACTTAAAGTGACCAAAACTGACATTGAAAAATGGTTTAAAAGGCTAGTATAATGTGGTGTAATTGTATAATCATATTAGGAGCAACCGCTTCGGGCAAAACGAAGTTGTCTATCGACTTAGCAAAACGACTTAATGGCGAAATAATTAATGCCGATAGTCAACAAATAATCAGAAACTTAAATATAGGCACCGCAAAAATTAGAGAAGAAGAAAAACAAAATATCCCACATCATTTATTTGACATTATAGATGTGGGGCAAGATTTTTCAGTATCGGAATTTAGCACACTTGCTAGTAGTAAAATGAATGAAATATTGAAAAAAAATAAATTGCCAATCATTGTTGGTGGTACAGGATTTTATATTAACTCAATTATATATAGTTATTCTTTCGGAAATTCTAGCAAGGATTCGACCATTCGAGAGAATTATGAAAAACTAGCAAAAGAATATGGCAACGAATATGTATATAATATTTTAAAACAATTAGACCCCGAAAGTGCTTCTCGTCTTCATTTTAATGATGTGAAGAGAGTTGTAAGGGCAATTGAGATATATGAATCGAGCGGTCAAAAAAAGTCTGAACAACATCTAGAATACAACCCAAACATAAAGCCGTACATTGTTGGCTTAGATGTAGATAGAGATATATTGTACAAACGAATTAACGATAGGGTCGACAAAATGATAGATGATGGGCTAGAAAAAGAAATATCGTATTTGAAAGATAATGGATACTATGACGAAAAATTTTGTCAACTTCCAATAGGTTATAGCGAATGGAAGGATTACTTTGACGGAAAGTCTAGTAGGGAAGAAGTCATCTCTAAAATCAAACAAAACTCCAGACATTATGCAAAAAGGCAACTTACTTGGTTTAGAAAAATTGAAAATGTAAATTGGTTTAAACTAGAAAATGAAGATGATTACAATGCATTAATTACTCAAATTTTGAAAGATATAGTAGCAAAAAAATAGTACTATTCAAAGTATTATGCAAAAAGCAAAAAACAACGGAAAATCCGTTGTTTTTTATTGCATAGTACCTAATCTTTCAATATTGGTTGATATACTAGCCAATACTTTTTTGCATCTTTTATTAAATTATATGGCTCCGGTGAATCTTCTTGACTAATGCACTTAAAATTGAGTCTATTTAACTCATTGGTTAGCACATCGAAATTGTATCTTTTGTAATACCTCTTACTTATTGATACTGCCGGAAATTCATCTTTGCCAAGTTTATTAAAATTATCAAGTGCTTTCTTTACTAAATTCATTGCAACTTTTTCTTCTATCATACACACACCTTACGAAATTAAAATTTTCTAACAAGTCCTACAACTTTTCCGATTATTTGACATTCACTCACAATGATTGGTGCCATTGTATCGTTTTCTGGTTGAAGTCTATAATGACCATCTTCCTTATAAAATCTCTTTACAGTGGCTGAGCCATCAATAAGGGCAGCGACAATCTCACCATTGTCAGCATAAGATTGCTGTCTTACGATAATTTGGTCGCCATCAAAAATACCAGCATTAATCATACTTTCACCTTTTACTGTAAGCATAAATAATCCGTCGCCACGAAATAGGTTAGGTGACACCATAAAATACTCTTCGCAATTCTCAACTGCAAGTATTGGCTCACCAGCGGTAATAACACCAAGCATAGGGATTGATGTAAGCCCGTCTGGATTTGTTGTACTAATAACTTTTGCAAATTTTTGAGCATAACTATCTACAATCTCTAAAGCACGATTTTTGTTAGGATTTTTCTTTATTGACCCTTCGTCTTCAAGTTTTGCAAGATGATATGCTATAGTGGAAGTACTATTAACTTTTACCGCTCTACACATTTCTCTAACTGTAGGAGGGTAGCCATTATCGTCCACATATTGTTTTATAAAATTCAACAATTCATCTTTTTTATCTATTTTCTTCATTTTTCAACCCCTTTTATTTGTTCTAATTTTATCAAACATTTTACCCAATGTCAAACATTTGTTCTAAATAAATTTTATTTTTTCATAAAAAAGATTCTAAATTAATTTAAGTGAGCCACATCGGCACTTAATCAATTTTAGAATCCTTATTTTTTATTCTTTGCGTAGTTTTATTTTTGTAGAAGCACTTCTTCTCATATCTTCGTTAATGGCAGCATAGTGCTTTCTTGTGGTATTTACATCCTTATGACCAAGCACATTAGCAACAATATATATATCGTTGGTTTCCCGATAAAGATTTGTACCAAATGTACTACGAAGTTTGTGCGGAGTAATGTGTTTTAATGTTATATTTTCGCTATATTTTTTCACTAAATTTTGAACCGCTCTCACAGAAATTCTTTTATTTTGTAGGCTTACAAATAGGGCCCGTTCTGTAGGGGGCAATTCCTTTATTCTCTTTCTGACATTTAGCCATTGTATAAGGGCGTCCTTAACTTCATCGTTAAAGTATAGGACCGTACGATTGCCACCTTTCCTAGTTATTCTAAACGCATTTTCATTGAAATCAATGTCGTCTATGTCAAGTCCCACGCACTCCGAAATACGGATTCCTGTGCCTAGAAAAAGGCTTAGCATTGCATAGTCCCTTGCTTGAGTGTGTCGTAAATAATTCTTTTGTTGTTGACTAAATCCGGACGCGTCTTCGCTTTCATTTAACAACTTAACAACTTCATCAACTTCCAACCGTATAATCTCGCCGTCGTGGATTTTTGGGGTATCAATTTTGTCGGCAACGTTTGATTTAATTTGGTCCTTTTTGAAAAAATACTTTAACATCGCTCTTACCGAACTTAATTTTCTGCATCGAGATTTTTCGCCATTTTTTACTTTTTTACCGTTGTATGTATATAAGGTCAGATAATGTAAAAATCTCTCGATGTGTGTCGAAGTAACCTTGTCTAAATCGTGTAAAGTAAATTCATCAACTTCAATATTGCCAAACTCTCGGGTTTCGGTGGTTAAGAACTGGAAAAATATTTTCAAATCCCTAGCATATCCTAATCTTGTAAGTGGTGATGTGTATGCCTCAATTCCCAAGAAAAAATCTTCACAAAAATCTGGCAAATCGTTTTTTATGAGTTCTCTAAGTTTTGTTATATTAAGTTCATCTCTAAGTTCAAAATAACTTTCATTTTTTAATGTTTTCATACTTTGATTATAAAATTATTTAAAATTTAAGTAAAGCAAAAAAATACACTTTAAATAAAATGACTTTTTATAATAATTATGATATTATTATAAAAATAAGGAGATAGGCAATGTATTTGGCAAAATCTTTTTTAAATGTTGATTACGACGATGAAAGACTTTGGGACAGAGATAATTTTATAGATACGATAGGGGAGTTGATTCCCGAGTTTTTCTCAGACAAGCCTTTATTTAAGGACGAAAATATAGATATTTATTATTATGATAGTTACACCATTGGCACTTGTGTGACCGAGCGTGAACCATCTACAATATACTTGGAAATTAATCAGCCAAAAAACATTAAAGAGTGGAAAAAGAAGGAAAAGCGACACACCTATCCAACATTATATTATTCTCTTAATTCGCTTAGGAACGATTTGTTCGATTTCTTTGTTAACAACTTTGACCAAAACACACTCATTTGGAAAGATATTTATGGAATCAATTTCTCAATCAATATATATGACGAAGACGGGTCTGCAAGAAATGTCCGATTTAGAATTGTGCCTTGCATAACCTACAAAGAAGACGACAAAGAAAGCGGGGTACTTTATTTCAACGAAAAGAGCAGAGATGTGATTATAGAGTATCCAAATGTTGCAATCAAAAAGTTTAGGCAAAAAAATCGCAAATGCTTAGGTCTATACAAAAGCTACTGCATAATCATCAAAAACATTTTTCGTTCAATCAAAAATGAAAATAATTTGCCTAGCGAAATATTTGAAACAATCTTATATAATGTACCTGATTTGATGTTTGAAAATTATTCTCTTGACAACTTAAAAAAGATAATGAATTATATCCGAAATAGCAACATCTTGAATTACAAAACTTTAGACGACCAAGACTTTGCATTCGTGACCAGTTATAGACCGCTAAACATTATATATGTAAAACACGCCATTAAAAAATTGGAATCATATATAAAAAATCTAAAATAAACCACACAAATATTTTAATGAAAATCTCATCATAATTTAATAAAAAATTATCACTAATAGAATTGTAAATTAAAAAATAAAAATCTATTAGTGATTTTTTTTGCGAATAGTTTTTTAAAATTTAAGCAAGCCCTAAAATGATTGAAAGTATAGTTATAAGTAAAATTGTAGTCAATTTATAACAATGTTGTTTTTTAAATGTTGCCTAAAAAATTGGTGTTATGCAAATATGTATTATGCAAATCATTAAAAAACTTACCCACGGGAAATAAAGCCGTTTTTTAGTGCTATGTATTCGCAAAACTATGCTTTTGCGAATAGTTTTTTCTCATTTGCATAGTACTTTGCAGAGTACTCTATTTACACATTTCTTCATTTTAAATATTACTTTTAAAGTTAGTCGGTATGGTATTTTTTAAGTTGTGGGATTATATTTATGGTTTATAGTAACACATAAAAAAAGAATAGGTGGAGAAGATTATTCTCCCCTATTTTTAGTGTACACCCAACCCTATTCAGTTTTGGATTACTTGTTTTAGTTTAGTCTTTTGCGATAAATTATTTCTATCTTAATAACCCCAAAACAAAATCATACGACTTCAGTTGTTTTCTGTATTTTCTATAGTCTGGCATTATGCTTTCAATAATTTTGTAGAACCTATCACTATGGTTAAATTCTATCAAATGTGCAAGTTCGTGTATAATGATATAATCAATTATTTTATATGGGAGCATACTTAATCGATAATTAAATTTCAGTGTAGCGCTACTCGTACAAGCACCCCACCTACGCTTGTTATCCATTATCATAATTTTGGCATAATTTAATTGCATTAAGTCCGCAAAATATTCCACTCTATTTTTTAAAACATCTTTTGATATGCTTATATAAAAATTCTGGGCGTGCTTAATTAACTCGGAAGAATTTTCGCATTTTGGAAACACTATTGAATTTGACGACAACTCAACTTTCTTTAAGCCATCTTGTTCGGTCTTCTTATATTGTTTGCCAAAAAACAAAAACGCATTATAACTTATTACAGCCTTATTGTTAAGGTTGTTTTCGCATATCTCCTTACGCTTTCGATCTATCCATTTTTCTTTCTCTTTTATGAAGTTCATTATGTAGTCTAGACTCAATCTCTTTGGTGCCCGCACAACAAGTTCGCCATTTTTTGAAATTGTCAAACTAAGACTTCTTCTATTTGTTCTTATAATTAAGTCTGGTTTTATCATAACATATCTCCCATTGCATAGTATTATATCACACTTACAAAAAATCACCTAATGAATTGATATTTTATACTTTGCATAGTAATATATTTTTTTGACTTTGCATAGTATTTTGATTGACTAAATTTGTAAAAAAATATATTATAAAAATAAATAATACAAAAATATTAAATTTTGCACATTTAGGAGAACGCAGATGTCAGCAAAAAAAAGCAAATCAAAAACTGCCCTACGTGGTGCCGTTAACAACATAATTATGGAGAGCCTTATAGATGGCGAGAAATATGGCTACGAAATAATTAAGGAAGTTGAAGATAAGGCTGATGGCAAAATAAAACTAAAACAACCTTCACTATATAGCAGTCTTAAAAGATTTGAGACTAAAGGATATATTGAGTCGTATTGGCAAGATAGTGAAATCGGTGGCAAAAGGCACTACTACAAACTAACCCCCGACGGCGAAAAATATTACAAAAAATATATTGCAAAAGAAGTCGAAGATGAATTTGAAGAAGTTGAAGACGACACAGTAGTCATTGAAGATGACAATGAATATCTTGAAGACGCTTTATCAAATTATGAAATTGACGAAGAAGACTCTGGAAATGATTTATCTAAATACGAGTACAATGTTGAAGACAAATTAAATTCGCTTCTCAATGAAGACAAAGTCGAATCGGATGAAGAACTTCTTGACGAACTTTACAACAAAATAGATGATGAAGTTATCTATTCCGAAGACGATCTAAAAGAAGACCAAACCCAAGAAGAAGTTATTGCCGACCACGAATTTAGACACAGTACCCCTATCACAGATGTCTTAGAGCAATCTACGGATGAGATAACAAAATCTTCAAATAATAATGACAATGCTCTTAATGATATTCTTGACAAGGATAGTGATAACATATTTGACGACATTAATTTGGATTCCCCTTTCGAATCCACAATTGAACAACCTACAACTATTAATGAGCAACCTAAGTACGCTGAACCGCCAAAAGCTAAAATTTTTACAGATAGTGACGGCATCACAAGAATGTACTATGATGATGATGTTAAAAAACAAAACAACAAAATATTTGACAATGTTGTATACCGCACCAATAGTCAAGACATATATTCGTCTATAAACAAATCTAAAAAGTATGCCGACGAAAAACCACTTACTGATGAAGAAAAAGAATTAAAGTCAAAGCGTTTCTTTGAAAAATTTGATAGCAAGTCCGAACAAATAATGCGTGAAAAACAACTTTCTAAGGCTAACGAACCTGAACCAGAAAAAACTGAAACAAAGATTGATTACAACTACAAATCAAAATTAAATTCACTTTTCGATTCTATGTCTGCTGAAGAAGAGTCAATCTCTTCCGAATTAGAAAACGACAATGTATTTGCATTCGAAGAATCTGATAATGAAGATAAATTTGTTGATTTTGATTCGAACTTTAATTCAAATACTGATTTTAATAATTTTGCTGAAGACTCACCTATTCAAACAATCGCATCAAATAATGACGACGACTACTCTATAAAAATATATTCGCAAGAAAAATTAAAAGACCCTACCATTAAATATCTACAAGTCAACAAAGCCAAGTTTTCATTTGGACTTTCAATGATGATTTTTATGTTGTTCCAAATTACAATTATGTTGATATTATTTAAAAACAAAGGTCTTATAATGAACAATCAATTTTGGGTATTTCAACTTTCATACATAATTGTTGGCATTACAACCTTATTGTTGTGCGTGCCGGTATTTATTAGCCCAAATAAGCAAGCAAATAATACCTTTAAACTCGGATATTCGTTAATGTTTGGCACTCTTGCATTCTTCATTATTGTAATTCTTTCTTATGCAATCAATACTTTTATGGGTATGGAATTATTCAATATCAAATACTATCTTGCGACTTTAATCGTGCCTATAGTTATGGCGTTCAACTTTGTTTTGGGACCACTTATCTACTGGATTACTATCCAAAACAAACGATTTTATTAATTAAATGATTTTATACATCAAAAAAGTTCTTTCTACTTAAAGAAAGAACTTTTTTTACATAAATTGTAAATGGATTAATTTTGCGATTTTCTTTTCCGCCTTACCAATTTCTTAATCACCCACTCTTCCATTTTGCTCTGATATTTGTATGTTAAAATCACACATATTGCCATTACTATGGCTATAACTATCCAAAGAGGAATTCCCCACCCACTAAAAGGAATCACCGAACCGCTTCCAAAGAAGCACATACAAAATACCCCTATTGGTCTAAAAATGGTCGTTATAACAAAAAAGTATCGGAATTTCATACTAGTTATGCCAGATATTAAACACAAAATGTCGTCTGGAAACATAGGCAACAAGAATGCAAGCCCCAAAAATACTTTGCCGTTGTTATTTAGCAAATTGGCATACTTCTCGGCATTTTCCCTGCCAACCACCCAACACACGAGCCTATACCCTAGTGTACGACCAATAAAAAAGGAAAGATAAGAACCTAAAAGCACCCCGACAGTACAATAGATTGCTCCCAATAACGGACCATATATTACTGCTCCCGCAACTGCAATTATTGACGCAGGAATAGGCAAGAATATAATTTGTCCCATTTGGATAAAAATATATATCAATATTCCCATCGTTCCAGTAGATAATATGAAATTTTTAAAATTTTGCACTGATGAAAATACATACAACATATTTTTGGTGTACAAAATATGATATGCAAAAAGGAATAGCATAGCACCTATGTTAATCAAAAACAACCCTTTAAATAGTTTTATTTTACCACTTTTTAAAAGTATAAATGAAGCAATAGACACGCTCACTGACAAAAACAAAACAAAGAACTTTAAGATGTTGCTATATTGATATGGTCTCGCTTGTGAAAACACCAAAAATATTATAAAGGTACTTAAGAAGTTTATGGCAATTGCTATCGTTTTTTTATAATTCATAACTCACCATTTATTTATAATAATATATTATATTATCTACAAATCAACTTAATAACTTTACAAAAAAAAATAATTGTGCTAACATATCAAAAATATGTAATCAGAAAGGTGAAGATTTTGGAAGAACTAAAAAGGAATAATATAATTCAACCTAGGCCAAATACCCAACAAAAAATTGCGACTATATCAAAACCCATATTGGAACTAAAGAATGTTACAAAAACATTTGGCAACAGAATTGCGGTTAACAATATATCATTTAAAATCAACGAAGGCGAAATCTTTGGCTTTTTAGGTCCTAATGGCGCGGGCAAATCGACCACGATGAAGATGATATGCGGATTAACCAAAATAACTCGCGGGAACATCTTTATATGTGGAAAATCCGTAAAATCCAATTTTGTTGAAACTGCAAAACTTGTGGGTGGACTTATAGAAACCCCTATAATGTACAACTATATGTCTGGTTATGACAATCTGAAATATTACGCAAGTCTTCATAGCGACATAAAAAAATCTGACATATATACTTATGCAAGGATTGTAGGGCTTGAAAACCGACTAAAAGACAAGGTCGGGACATACTCGCTAGGAATGAAACAAAGATTGGGAATTTGCCAAGCACTACTTCACAAACCCAAATTATTAGTACTTGACGAGCCACTTAGCGGACTTGACCCAGCGGGAGTAAAAGAAATACGAGATTTCTTGAAAATGCTTTCTAGAAAACAACACATTGCTATTCTAGTGTCGAGCCATATGCTTGGAGAGATGGAACAACTATGCGACACAATAGGAATTATAAATAATGGACAACTTATTGAACAAAAAACAATCAATCAATTAAAGCAAGGTCAAGAGAGCACAAAACGAGTTAAGATTAAAGTGGGCTCCCCTAACTTCGCTGGCAAAGTAATTTTAAACGAATTGAAATTTAAAGTTGACATTGCGGGTGACAGCGTAATAGTTCACACCAACGAAAAATACATTTCTCAGATTACAGAAAAACTTGTTAAATACAAAATTTTAATATATGGCATAGAAGTCGTATCAAAATCTCTTGAAGATATTTTTATGGAAATTATAAATAAAAAGAATTCGGGGAAACACAATATTTTTTAAAAAAATAAATGGAGATAAAATAATGGGTGTATTTAGAATTACACGAGCAGAATTTGCTAAAGTTTTTAAAAAACCTACAGTATATATAATGGCATTTTTACTTGCAATAGTTTTAGTCATTAGCCTTCTTTCATATAGCCCTAATTTGCGAGAAGTAAAAAGTGCATCTATTGACGGCGACAATGCAACGGCTGTATATAATGTTTTTAATGGAGAATCTTTAACCAGTGACACCAAATTAAAATTTGACAACGAATATTTTACACCCACCGACAATCAGATTGCTTTCTACAATAATTTATATCTTCGTCAAAATAATTTAAATTCCGCTTATTCGGAACTAGAATATAATTACACAAGATTAAACAATACTTTCAATACAAACAATAATAGTGGCGAACTTCCCAAACTTGTGGAAAATGTGAAGAATAGTTTTGATAAAGTATTGACTGCTTATGGTGACATGAGTGCTTATGCTAATTACGAAAATCTAACAAAAATTATTAATTCAAAATCAATAAATGGTGATGTATATTTTGAAACTAAATTTTTTGACATTTCTACGACATCACAAAACTACAATTATACAACACTAAAAAATCAATACATTCCCGAGATAAAAAATATTACTTCCCCAGGATTACTTATAAATTATATCAATACAAATGGATATATTACGATCTTAAAAAATATGGCCAAATATGGTGAAAACATAATTTACAACTCACTCAATGATTTGTTGCAAGAAATAGAATACATTCAAAAAGAATATGTCCAACTTGTAAGCGGAGATTTGTCAACATACAACAAACAATTGATTTGCGATAAAGCAATCAATTTAAATAATAAAATAAACGAATTTAAGACTTTGATTGAAGGGCTTGTAAGCAATGATGCTATTTTGGTAATTCACACCGAACAAAATTACAACAAACTGCTTGATGCCTTTGATAGTTTTAAAGTGATATATCAAGACATAAAAGTTGATGACCCTAATGACTTTACTACGAAAAAAGCAGGCGCAATTGCCTTAAAAAAGAGTTCTTATATTGCGGAATTTAAAAGTTATCTAAATTCATTGTCGTTTATAAATTCCACGGAAGAATTTGCTAAAAAATTAAACGAATATTCCAATGTCGCACACAAAAATCAAGAAACAATATTAAATTCGATTGACCGCAAAAAAACAGAAATATCTACCGCTCCGATAATGGAAGACATCACCAATTATATGCTATTGGGAGAAACATATGCAAAAATTATAGATTGTGAGGTAATTTCGCAATTTTCTCAAAACCTTAATTTGTCGGACACTCAAAATGCTAAAAATATCGACTTAAAAGATTTTAACGAATATGAGAACAATTCGACTATTACATCGCTAAATTATCAACTTACTAACAACATATATTACAACGAGATTGGTGGTCCACTTTCGCTAAATCAGACTATGTCAAGCGAAAAGAATATGTATGATTTTACATATTATGCTCTTAAAATTTCAACATTCTTAATCATAATCTTCACAATAATGATGATAGCAAATCTTGTTACAAGTGAAACTGATAGTGGAACAATTAAATTACTTTTAATAAGACCTTATAAGCGTAGCACTGTACTATGGGGAAAAATCCTTGCAACATTCTTCTTCTCACTTTCGTTTTTGCTTTTCTCATTTATCGTCTCAATGGTGTCGGGTTACTTTATGTTTGGAGCCCCTACCATAAGCAAAGTCTTAGTTACTTTCAATGCTTCAAAATCGTTCCTTATTAGCCCCCTATCACTTATACTATTGTTTTTCGTTAGTTGTGCGGGAGATATATTGTTTTATCTTCTTATTGCCCTTATGATTTCTGTATTGTTTAGATCCTACATCGGCGCAATCTCCACATCATTAGTTGTATGTGTTGGTGCGATGGTCGTAGGTGCATTTCTGTCAAGTTCTGTACTATATGCGTATTTGCCATTCACAAATATTAGCTGGTTTAGATATTTTGGTGGCGAGATAATGCCAATAAATTCGGGCATAGGAGCACTTCTCTCTTCTCCCGTACATTCATTCCAAAACATTTGGCTAAGTATGGGAATTACAACAATTTTCTCAATCATTATGATTATTATAACCTTCACGACTTTTAAGAAAAGGGATTTCTAATACAACTTTATTTCCAAAATTTTTTGTATAGCATTTCAACAAATACGGGTCTATCGTTGTTATTTAAAAATTATTATTAGTTTAAATTATTAGCTTAAAAAAGGCACTAAAATGACTTTAATTAAATTAAAATCATCTTAGTGCTTTTTTATTGTCTTTTTAGAATTTCGCCTCGTGCCAAAATATCACACCTATTGTTGAGTTCATTATCGGTATGTCCTTTTACTTTCACCCAATGAACAGTGTGTCGTTCCATTGCGTCAAGAAGTTGTAGCCAAAGGTCTTTATTAAGAACGTCTTTTTTATTTGCAGTACGCCACCCTTTCAATTGCCAGTTGACAATCCAATTTTGCTCAAATGCATTAAGCACATATGCGCTGTCGGTATATATTGTCACATCACAAGGTTCTTTAATTTGATTGAGCCCTTTTATGACCGCCGTTAGTTCCATTCGATTGTTTGTTGTATTTGGTTCGTAACCACTAAACTCTTTCTTTAGGTCACCATATATTAAAATAAATGCATATCCCCCTGGTCCGGGATTACCTATGCAAGAGCCATCTGTATATAATGTTATTTTCTTTAAGTTTTCCATACGATTATTATATAATTTTTACTAAATTTAGGCAAATCTTTTTCATATTCATTTTACTTTAATTATATAATTTGTTACAATGTAGTCCGAGGTGAAAATAAAATGTTTGTCGAATTAATTGGAATAATAGCAACACTTTTCATATTGTCAAGTATGTGTTGCAAAACAAATTCTTTTAAAGGTGCTTTGTGGCTTAGAATTTTAAATATAATAGGTTCTGCCATATTTACAGTATATGGAATACTGCTACCAGCAATTAGCACTGGCATTCTTAACGGATTGCTTGTAATCGTAAATACATATCATTTAGTTGTACTTTTAAAAACAAAGGATAGTTAGAGTGAATCTCACTATCTTTTTGTTAAAATAAGTTAATTAGTTTATTCTCATTATCTGTTTTCATTTTTTTTAACGCACAACTTTGTTATTAATGATGTGCTTGCTCAAACAATTACGCATTACTTATCAAAAAACAATTGACAATTGTCGACTTTTTATATTATAATAAATTTGTTTTTATAGGGGTGTAGTTCATCGGTAGAATAAGAGTCTCCAAAACTCCTGAGGTGGGTTCGATTCCTTCCACCCCTGCCAGTAATAAAAAGAAAACCTTCATTTTTGAAGGTTTTCTTTTTTATCCTCTAAGTTCTATTGAATTTTTCGACATATATTCAAGTAAATTTTTAGTAAATTTATCAATGTCTTCACTTGTAAGTGTTTTATTTAATGATGAGATGTTAAACCTTAACGTAATACTCTTTTTACCATTTAGTTTTTCACTTTCATAAATGTCTTTTAGACTATAATTCATATCAAGTTTTGTCTTATATCCATTTACAATATTTTCAAACTCACCATAAGTCATATCCTTATCAATAAGGAAGTTAAGGTCAATATTTACATCTTGATATTTTGAAATATCTTTTATAACTTTCTTAGTTTTTTCCAATCCGCAAAGAAGTGAAAAATCAACTTCTATTAATGCCACATTAAACTTTTTATCAATATTTATTACTGGATTTAGAAGTCCCATCGAACCTACTCTAACATCATTGCAATTCAACACGCACGAATTAATAGGATGCATATATTGTACATTTTTACTATTTACATCATAGTCAAGATTGATTTGAAGAATGTTTTTGCTGATATCTTCCATAATTTGTTTGCATTCAAAATACAAATCTTTTTCCGACTTAACACTGCTAGCCAATAAAATCGCCATATGCTTCTCTTCTACCGCATAATGATTTTCAAGTCGACTTACCACTCTTCCGATTTCTTCAATTCTAATGTCGTCAAATGCGTTTTTGTTTTCGCTAAAGAATTTGATTAGTGTAGGCAATAATTCACTTCTAATCCCAGTTTGGCCACTATTGGACGAATCCATAAGACCGATATGAGAATGTGTTTTTATGCCATATTCATTATTGAAGTTTTCATAGTTCCAAATATACGAATGAACTTCGTTAATGTCGTATTTTTCTGCCAAGAACTGCTTAATTTTATACTCCATAGTGTGTTCTTTTGCAATTGTTACCGGTTGTAATGGGAATTCGCAAGACTTAGCCACAATTCTATCGTACCCGTACATTCTTGCAACTTCTTCTACAATATCTTCTTTTAGACTAATGTCTTTTGTTGCTCTAAATGTCGGAATAGCCAACTCATAATTTCCATTTGATTCTGCATATTCAAATCCCAAGCCTTTAAAAATTCGCTCCATTTCTGATTTTTCAATTTCAATTCCAATGCGACGCTCAATAAAATCTTTGGAGATGTTTATCTTAATCAAAGGATATTTTTTTGAATAGCAATCGGTATATTTTGACACAACTTCAATGTTTTTGTCGGATTCTTTTAACAACTGCAAATATCTTGCCGTAGCAATCTCGCAAAGTTCGGGGTCAAGCGATTTTTCATAACGAAGGCTCGCATCAGTCTTCAATCCAATTGCTGTAGATGTTTTTCTAATATTGGAGTACTCAAATGTTGCACTTTCAAGCAACAATGAATTAGTACTATCGGTAATTCCACTAAGAAGTCCGCCCTTAATACCGGCAATTGCAATAGGTTCGTAGTTATTGTCGGCAATTACACATGAATTTTCGGGGATATCGTGTTCTTCACCTTCCAAAGTCTTCAATTTAGTTCCTTTTTTGGATTTGATTACTCGAATTCCTTTCACCTTACTAAAATCAAATGTGTGCATAGGTTGTCCTAATTCAAGCATTACATAATTTGCCATGTCAGTAAGTAAATTAATATCACGCATTCCCACATAATTAAGCCTTATTTTCATTGTGCTAGGGCTAACATTATTAGTTATATTCTTGACCGCAATTGCTGAATATCTAAAACAACTTTCATTTTCGTTTTTAACATCCAATTCTGGCAAATTGTCATATTTTGTCAAATCATCTTTCTCAATGTCTTTCAATTGTCTATTAAATATGCACGCCATCTCTCGAGCGATTCCATAATGCCCCCAAAGGTCTGGGCGATTTGTAAGTGATTTGTTATCAATTTCAAATACTGTATCGGCGATTGGGAAAACTTCCTTAATGTCTTGACCGATTTTCACATCAAAATTGATGTCAATAATCCCGCTATCGTCACTACCTATGCCCAGTTCTTGTTCGCTACAGCACATTCCAAAACTCTCTACTCCTACAAGTTTTGCTTTAGAAATTTTGTGTCCACTCACCTTCCCGCCTACGGTCGCTAGGCAAGTCAACATATTTCGTCTTACATTGGGTGCTCCACACACAACTTGCACAATTTCATCACCTTTATCAACTTTTAAAATGTGCAAATGGTCGCTCTTTGGATGATTTTCAACTTCCAAAATTTTAGCAAAAACCACTCCACTAGTATCTTCGCCTTTGTATTCAACATCTTCTATTTCGGCGGTTGACAAGGTAAATCTTTTGATAATTTCATCATTACTAATTCCACTCAAGTCAACAAAATCTTTTAACCAATTAATAGATATTTTCATAATTCCACTCCTAATCCAAATTTAATCCTATTTGTTTTAATAACTTCAAATTTCCGCTATTTAGCACTCTTATATCCTTGAATCCAGCCTTTATCATAACTAATCTGTCAAATCCCAATCCAAATGCAAATCCGCTATTTGTTTCTGGGTCAATACCAGCCATTTTTAACACATTAGGGTGAATCATTCCACAAGGACAAAGTTCTATCCAGCCACTCCCTTTGCAAGTAGAACAGCCTTTTCCGTCACAAAATGGACATTCTGCATCAAGTTCAAAACCCGGCTCGACAAATGGGAAAAATCCTGGGCGAAGACGAACTTCTACTTCCTTTTCAAAAACTTCCGACAACATTTTCTTCATAAAATATATAAGGTTGCTTACACTTATATTTTTATCCACCATAATGCCTTCCAATTGAAAGAACGTGTTTTCGTGACTATTGTCTAGTGCTTCGTTACGGAAACATCTCCCAGGGAAAATTACTCTACATGGTGAACCATACTTCTTCAATATCCTATTTTGCGAAGCCGATGTGTGAGTCTTAAGTAGTTGCCCATTATTAAGCCAAAATGTATCTTGCATATCACGAGCGGGGTGATTTTTGGGGACATTAACCGCATCAAAGTTGTTGTATTCGGTTTCCACTTCATTGCCATCTTCTATTGCAAATCCCATACTTACAAATACATCTTCAATCTTCTTTTGAATAATTGTTCTAGGGTGAATACTTCCTTCACACTCCTTTACTGGAAGTGAAATATCATACTTTTCTGCCGAATTGATTTGTTTTTGAATTTCTTCACTCTCCAACTCTGCCTTCTTAGTATTTATGGCTGATTCTACAGCCCCTTTAAGGCTATTGATTGCCTGCCCCATCTCTCGTTTTTGCTCGTTAGGAACATCTCTTAACAATTGCATAAGTGAAGTAACCAAGCCCTTTTTACCCAAAAATTCAACTCTTAACTTCTCCACTTTAGATAACAAATCTACTTCTTTTATTTTTGCTTCAAATTGCTCCTTTACAATGTCTACTTGTTTTAACATCTTTATCTCCTTTCTTAAAAAATGTACAAAAAAATCGCCCTAATAATAGGACGACATTATTGCCGTGGTACCACCTAAATTCACTTAACTTTAGTTAAGCCTTATTATAATTTTTACGGTTTTTTCCGTCACTTCTTAACAACAACATCTGCCTTACTGAAGTGCAACTCCTGTGCCGAAATTCATTATCTGCATTTCCTACGCTTGCTTCCAGCCGACGACAAGCACTCTCTTAAGGTATACAAATAACTACTGTATCACATTCATAGTATTTATTAAACGATACAATTATACTTAAAATTCATCCTAAAGTCAATAGATTGACACAATATAAAAATAAAAAAGGAAGTAATTTTTAAGGATTTATCCTTAAATACTTCCTTTCTTTATTAAGTGACAAAAGTGGCCACTCCTTATTCTTTATTATTTTGCATAATCTATGGCGTGAGTTTCTCGAATGATATTGACTTTAATTTGCCCTGGATATTCCATTTCTTTTTCAATTTTGCTAGCAATATCCTTAGCCAAAAATACAGATTGCTCGTCAGAAATTTCTTCTGGTTTTACGATAATTCTTATCTCTCTACCCGCCTGGATAGCAAAACTCTTATCAACACCTTTGAAGTCATTTGCGATTGTTTCAAGTTGTTGAAGTCGTTTAATGTAATTTTCTAGGCTCTCTCGTCTTGCACCTGGTCTTGCACTGCTTATTGCGTCGGCAACTTGTACAAGGATTGCTTCAAGGCTTTGATATTCCACAGCTCCATGATGGGCTTCTATACAATGAATAACTTCTTTGCTTTCTTTGTATTTTGTGGCAAGTTCTACACCAATTGACACGTGCGTTCCTTCTTGTTCGTGGTCCACAGCTTTACCGATGTCGTGCAACAATCCACCGCGTTTTGCGATATTTACATTCGCACCTACTTCTGCTGCCATTATTCCAGCAAGATATGACACTTCTAGACAGTGATTAAGCACATTTTGACCATAACTTGTACGATATTTTAGTCGACCTAAAACTTTCACTAGTTCTGGATGCATCCCATGAATGCCGGCATCAAATACGGCACTTTCGCCCGCTTCTTTGATTGTTAGGTCCATATCGCGACTAACTTTTTCAACCATTTCTTCAATTCGAGCGGGCTGAATTCTTCCGTCTAACATAAGTTTTTCAAGGCTTATGCGAGCAATCTCTCTTCTTACAGGGTCAAAACAACTAAGCACAACGGCTTCAGGAGTGTCGTCGATAATCAAATCAACACCAGTAGCATTTTCTAATGCTCTTATATTTCGACCTTCCCTACCTATAATTCGACCTTTCATTTCGTCATTAGGTAGTGCAACCGACGAAACTGTTGCTTCGCTTGTGTGATCAACTGCTGTGCGTTGGATGGCAAGAGTAACAATCTCTTTCGCTTTTTTATCGGCTTCATCTTTTGCTTTTTGCTCAATATCTCGCACAATTATGGCAGCGTCTTTTTTCGCTTCTTCTTCGTAGCGGGCTATTAATTCTTGTTTTGCTTCGTCTTTAGTCATCTTACTGATGCGTTCCAACTCAGCGGTCATTTTCTTAGTAATCTGATTTTGCTCTTCAATTTTCTTAGCAATTTGCTCTTCTTTCAATCTTAAATCTTCTTTTTGATTCTCGATTGATTCGCTCTTTTTATCAAGCATTTCTTCTTTTTTATTAATAAAATCTTCTCTTTGATTGATTCTATTTTCAGTTCTTGACATCTCAGCGCGTCGTTCTTTCAATTCCGCTTCACATTCCGCTCTTAGTCCATGCAACTCTTCTTTTGCTTCAAGTTCGGCTTCTTTTTTAATTCTTTTCGCTTCGCTCTCGGCTTTTTCAACAATCTTTTTTGCATTATTTTCTGCTTTGGAATTTTTATTTTTATTGATAAAATAAATAACTCCTATGCAACTTGGAACGGAAATAACCAAGGTGATAATCGCAACAATTAGTCCAACAACCACACTTGAAATGCCTAAGAAATTAGTAAAATTTCCCAACATATTTATCTCCCTTTTAAATTGTTAATGTACATATATAATAAAATAACTTAAAATTACTAAAATATTATAGATGTTAAGTTTATGATATATCAATTGCAATCAAAAGTCAAATAAATTAAAACACCGAAATAAAAAAGCGAATATTTTTTTGGCGACACATTTTTATTTTTACAACAAGTTTTGATAAAATATCCGCACATTTTTTAATATTTAAAATTCGATAAAAAAGAGCCCGACTTACAATAAAGTAAATTCCATAGGAATCACTCAAAGGTGTTAGGTTCTTTTTTGTTATGATGCCATATTAAATTGTATTAAATTTTAACAAATTTTACATTTCCGCCGTATCATAAATTTCTATACTATTAAGGCACTCTTCTACTAACGCGTCGATGTCCAATTTGCGTTCTTCAATCAAAACTTTCTCTAGCTTTGGCTTAATGATTGGATGTTCCGGCAAAAACACTGTACAACAATCTTCATAAGGCAAAATCGATGTTTTGAAAGTATTTATTCTTTCCGCAATCTCTGTAATTTCACTTTTATCCATTGCAATGAGTGGTCTAAGCACAGGCAATGACTTTACAACATTGTTAGTCACTGTAATACTCTCAATTGTTTGG
>CAZNJK010000009.1:0-49007 GCA_964573405.1 uncultured Christensenella sp.
GTAAACCTCTACTGAACCCCCAGACTATCTGGGGGTTTTAGAATACAAAAAAATCACTGACAAAATGTCAGTGATTTAAGTTGATTTACCACAACTTCTTTTCAAAAATTGTCTTACAAGTATTAAGTGCTTCTATTTGTACTGATGTACGGCTCATCGGTCCGGTGATCAAGAAACACTGACCACGACGAGCGGTAACTATGCTATCCTGCTCTTCTTCGTTAATGCCACCGGCGTTTTTGTAAAGGTTGATAAGGTCAGTAATATCATTAGGCGAAAGGGAGAAAATCAAACTGTACTGACTGGCATTAATAACCGCCGTAGACTGCGCTGCAATTTCTTCACTACCTACAAAGTCCTTGATGTTCTGAGTTGTAATAATCTGCATTCCGTTATATTTTCTTATACGTTTTGCCATTTGCGCCATAAAGTTAAGAGCGACTGGGAATTTTTTGTTAATGAATACGTGCGCTTCATCTACCGCGACTACGATTCTGCGGTGATCTTCTTCCAATTCTGCATCTGCAAAATATTTCAAGTTAAAGTCACGGTTCTTCGCAATTTCGTTGTCAAGATACTTAAATACAAGAAGCATTTGCGCATTTGCAATGATGTCGTTACGGTTAATAAGCAAGCTTCTAAAGTTAAAACATACGAAATTTTCATTTGTGACAATGCTCGAATAACCGTTCCAAAGGTTACTATTACGGCCACCGGTAGAGAACTTCTCGATGTAAGTTTTTACAATCTGCAAGTTTCTAAATTGATACTCATCAGTGGTAACTTCCAGCCTTGCCTTGATTAGGTCCATTAAGTCGTCAAATATAGGGAAATCTTGCGGACGAAGAGTCGACACATCAGTCATACTATCAATCCCCTTATCTCTATATAGTTCAACCGTAAGCGAGTTAAGGGTCTCAAACGCGTCGGTACTGATTCCAGGCAAAATGGTCTGATAAAACTGTTCCAAAAACTGCAAGTGCATATTAAGGGAGTCGTCGTTGCCACCTTCTTCGGCTTCCAGCGACGCATATATGTGAAACGGATTGAATATTCCGTTTACACTACTACCTACGTCAATCATCTTGCCCATAAGGTTGTGACACAGCACTTCGTACTCGTTTTCGGGGTCGAGAATGAATATACGAGTGTTGTCGGCGGCAAAATTCGTAAGAAGAGTCTTCATACAATATGACTTACCACTACCCGACTTTCCTATAATGATCATATTACTATTTACACGCTCGTTGTTACGCATAAAGAAGTTGGTGAATACCGGATAAGTGTTGTAGCCCAAGTAAAAGCCCCTTTGGTCTTGCAAAATGTTGCTTATAAACGGATACATCGCACCGATTGTGGACGTCTGAATACCACGCGCGTGCTTATGCAATGTGTCAAGCCTACTTACATTGCTACTTACAAATCCGTCTATCTGCCCGGCAAAGTTCTCGGTATAGCGGAAGCCGTTTTGTCTAAGCACCGCCCTTACTTCTTTCTTAACTTTCTCGTTTGCGACGATGTGTGTGTTGACTTCGTACAAGTTCTCGTTGCTATTCTTAATGCCTTGCAACAATTCTCTCAAGGTCTCGTACTGGGTCTGATTCTCTATCGCTTTACTTTCTCTTACATCCTTTCTAAGCCTAATAGTCATTTCCATTAACGACTTATCAAGCATTTTCTCCGCTTCCCACCTATCCATTGGCGAGATATTTACCATAATGCGGGTCCCTTCAATGTGGAAAATGTTGTACATCCACGCATTGCCAACTTCTAGCGGATAGTCGGTCACTGTAAATACCCTATTTACTTCGTTGTCAATCTTTACTGTTGTGCTATTAAATTGCACACTTTCTGGATACGCCCACCTAATTTGCTCGTCGGGAGTAAGAAGTTCGAGTTCTCGCTCGTCAAAATTCTCAGTGAATGTACTCCTTAAAAATGCCAATCTATCTTCGTTAAGCACCAACTTTGTGTATATAGGGGTCGCACTACTCTCTAGCGTTCCTACAAAGCCGTTCATGGTGTTCTCAAGCGACTGCCTATCGCGGTCGTAAATTATGATGAAATAGTGATCCTTTACAACCTTGCTCTCTTCGTTAAGATACTTGATTGACGATAATCTCTCTTCAAAAACTTCGCTTCGTGCGTCAAGTTCGTCTTGACCATAAAGCCCCCTTTCTGCCATATCGATAAGATTGTTGTACTTGTCGTCTTCGTACCTTATCATATCGTCAAGAATCATAGGCATTCTCGTACGCAAAATCGTCGCTTTTTGATGCGAACCAAGTCTTTGAAGCCCTTGCGCAAGCGTATTTACGGTCATATTTTGCTTATCTTCAGTAAGAAGCCCAAATGACGACGGCATAATCTCGCACACCATTCCATAATAATCGCCAAATACAATAAATTTGTCGGTGCTAAGCCCGGTAAATGGAATAATTCGCTTAATGTCATCTCTAGGTCTTTTTGGCTTACGATAATACTTTTTCTTGTACGCCATAAACTTAAAAAGCAGTAACAAGCCGTGATACAACTTTACATCGTCGGCAATGGGAATATAAAGACACACCCATAGAGCCGCAAAACCCAATGTAATGTACAACTTGTACGGCAAATTGGATGTAAATATAAATATCGCCAACCCTACGCCAATTAATGCAACCACCAAATCGGCAATCGTAAAACCATTAAAGACTTCTGTTTTGACTCGGGATTTTCTTGGAATATATCGCATAAACCCACTCCTTTATTTTAATTTACTTAACTTTATCATTAAACTTTAGATTTAATACTTTTTTATTAGAAGTTAATCTAACAATTTTTCTATCAAATTCGATTTAATACCTTAATTTGTTAAATTTTACATTAGTACATACATAAATACTAATTATTAAATATATTATATATTAATTATTTAATTAAAACAAATAAATTATCACTTTTTTATCACTTTTTAATTTTTATCACTTTCTAAAAATTGTAAATTATATTTGAATTGTAAATTTATTTGAATTGTAAATTGAATTTTAAAATTACAACTTACTTATCAAAATCTTTTATTTGTTCATAATTTCGATTTATTTATTATTAGTTGTCATCTATAACTCTATTGATTGCTATTTGTGATTATTATTGCTATTTATGATTATTATTGTAAATATAAATCTCATAACCAACAACCTTTATATGTGGTGGCAGAACGACAAGAAAAATGCTATAACAAAAGTGCTTTTATATTAAGCACTATTATATAAAGTACTATTATAAAAAATGCCATTATAAAAAACACAAAAAAGTTAGGAAAATCCCTAACTTTTTTATGTTTTGCATAGTAGTTGTTATTTTTTATTTTTTGCATTTTCAAGAAGTTTGGACAACAACTCATTGGTTTTCGTTTGACTTGCTTCAGCATCTTTTGCCTTTTGGGCTTCTTGCTCTTGTTTTTGCTTAATATCATTCAATATTTTGCTTACAGGAGCAAAGTCAACTTTCATCTTGCCCGACTCTCCACCAAGTGCAGTCTTAAGTGTAGTATTTTTCAAAGCATCAGCAATATCTTTTGCAAGTTTTTTATTCGCTTCATTAGCCTTCTCGTCACCAGGATTAGTATCCTTCACAAATTGCTCTACACCATATGCGCCTGTAGTATCGCTTTTGATTTTCTGATGAGCCACATTAAGATCTCTTCTTGCTTCATTGTTGACTTCTTTTGCTGCTTCCAAATCACCATAAGTTTTACTCAAATCTTCATATTTTTGACGTTCTTTATAAGTTCCGTAGGTCTTTGTATCGTTCGCGGAATCATGAATATTTGCATTTAATTCACCCGCAGACACATCCAAACCTTTAAGTGCCCCAACCCATGCCCTAGGATCTCCTTTGGCTTTGCCAGCATCTGAAAAGGCCTTTTCAATTGAATCAAGTATTCCTTCTACGTATTTATTACCATCAAGACCTTGAAAGCCATAGTTAGATTTTGCCCCATACATATTTTTACCAAAATCATCAGCGGTCATATTCCCATTTTTGAAACCTTGAACATCTTGCATAAATTTATTAAATCCTGATAGATCTTCTTGAGAATATTCTTTATATCCCGAAACAGCACCCGGTAACATCGTAGTATTAATACCATTGTGTTCATGTCGCATTTCTTCTGTTTCTTTTCTTATAGATACTTGTTTGCCAGTAATTTCTTTCTCTACCGCATCATAGTTTGCATTTTTTTCATTAACTATATCATCCACCACTTCACGATTTGCCTGACGTTGATTGTAATCATTCACTTCGCCGGCTAGGTCTTTCATATAATTATTTCCTCTTGACCTTATTTTTTTGCCCGCCTTGTCTAAAACTTTCCCTGCAGTCTTTAATCCGTTATTTCCGCCAGCTTCTACACCATAATCTTCCATATCTATGCCAGTTTCGTCTTTGAGCCTTTTCCCATAAGCCTTATCAGCACTCTCAAAAGCCTTCCCGCTTACATAACCACCTATATTACCAGTAATATTTTTAAACGCCCCGACTATTCCGGAACCAACTATAGCACCACCTACCGCTTCTTTTACTCTATTTAAGCGCATTCCATTTCTAGCCTTACTTCCTATAAGTTTTGCACGTGCCTCATTCATTTTCTCTTCCGTATTCAACTTCTCGTGGGCTTTTACATATTTATTTTTCTTAACTTTATCACCATCACCACTTATTGTCGGCCTTGTATCTTTATAAAGTTTTTGCGCATGCTTTAATTCTTTACCTTCTAATTTATTTCCATCTTTATCAAGGAACTCATTTTTATTATTCAGTTTATACTTTTCATTAAATTCTTTATCTTCAGCATTGAATTTTTCAGCTCTCTTTATTTGCTTGCCTTTAATTTTGTTCGCAATGCCACCCGCAACACCCCCGACCATATTCATTCCAGCAACACCGAGTTTACCGATTTTTCCCATTTCGGCGCCGACAGCTTTAGTCGCGCTTTCGCCGTCAGCCATTACATTTCCGCCACCGATGAATGAGCCAAGCTTTCCCGCTAGGTCGTTAATCATAGTGGCACCGGTAACGACGAATAGCAATTGAACAAAATAGTTAAGACCAAATGCCCATGCACCTTGCCACAACTCGATTGTTTGAAGCACTGTTACTATAGAGAAATACAAGTTAAGTGCCACTATGAAGCCATAGCACGAAAGTACATTACTTATAAATTCACCTCTCCACTTACCATAAGCCGAGCCATTATCTAGTGGTTGAAGGCCTATAACTGCCGGGGAGATAATGAAGTAAGCGGTGAGTTTGTATATACGGGCTATCATTCCCATACTGGCGGTAAATAGCGCTTTTAAGCACAAGAAACAACTTAGATACATCATTATGTAGTTGAAATTACCGGTATTGTAGAAGTACGACACAGCATCAATACTTAGATAACTAAGTGTCGTATTTTTAGAGAGCTTTGTGTTGTCATAAGCAGTCGCTGGAAGGCCTGTTATTTCCGATAATTTCTTTCCCACTTTAATGGTTCCTTCATCATCATTAGAAGCCATAGTGAACTTTTCAGCCACCTTTTTAGCGAGTTTTTGCCGAGCACTTTCTTGGCTTTTAGAATCGTCAGTACAAGAGACCGATGCAAAATTTTCACCGAAGTTCTTAACAATCATCTTACCATTTACCGAATCTGGATCAGCTATTGCATTTGCATAGTCTTTATCCTTCCCTATAGTTCCAAAAAGATCAGTAATGTCTATAACCGACTGAATGTTGTCCTTATCGGCTATTTTGCTCGCTTCACTGCCGGATGCGGAGAAAATGGAGCCCGACACCGTGGATGCGCCATTAGGAGCGGTGGCGTAGTCTATGGCTTGAAGAAGGTAATTTGAAAGCCTAATACCTACAAGGCACACAATAGGGATAAGCACAAACATTAGTAGTGATTTTAGGGCTTTTGAAAATACTTGTTCCTTACTATTTTTGCTACCTTCGGTGGTGTACTCTAGCCTAATCATCTGCACTATGGAGCCTAGGATAACTAAACCAAGGGCGAACACTGCCACTGACACAAGGACATCTACAATCACGTCGCTTTTAAGTACATAGGTGACGATGTCGTTAACTTCTTCGCCGTCGGCATACACTGTGCCAAGGCCGGCAAGCTTACGGAATACATTTTGGAGCATATCCAAGAGTTTGAAAAATAACGCACCTATAGCGTAGAAGAAATTACCAAGAAGTTTTGGTAACAGCGTCAAGACAGCGGGCAAAACCAATGTCCAAAACGCTATTTGCATTGCAGCACCAACAATAGCCATATATAAATCTCCTTAAATTACATACACGTTTTTTCTATTTTACTTTATTTTGCAACATTTAGCAACAAAATAAAACACAAAAAATAAATTTATTATAGTTATTATATTATATATAAAATAAACATATAAAAAAGTTGTTAAAATTTTTGACAACCGATAATAGAAATTGATATACTAAGGTGTAAAGACTTTAAAGGGGTAAAAAACGATGGCGGAAGAGAAAAAAGAGAAAAAAGGTGGCGGATTCTTAGGCAAATTGCTTAAATTCTTACTTATTATAGCGGTATTTTTCCTTATTGCACTGATTGGCGTGGGGGTAATTAACGCCAAAGGCAATTATGAGCTTAGCAATATAATAGACATCAACAACATCACCAACGAGTATTTCTTATATATTTTTGGCGGGTTGTCGCTTTTGGGATTGCTTGTATGGTTGTCGAAACTTAGCAATGCAAAGCCTAAGGAAAGTAAGTCGGAAGCAAAGTCGGTAACAAAGGGCGATGTGAAGAAATTTTACGACACTCACTGGCTAACGGAGAATGAACTTAAATCCAACTCTGCTTACAACTACAACGAATACGGGAACTTGAAGAATGTGAACAAGGTGGGAATTCCTATAAGGGCGGAATACAAAGGCGGGAAACTACACATCAATATGTTTGGCCCCATTCACACGCTTGTAATAGGTACTACCGGTAGTGGTAAAACTACGCAATTTGTTGACCCGATGGTGCAAATACTTAGCGAGACCGCAAAACA
This sequence comes from uncultured Christensenella sp., assembly GCA_964573405.1. Classification (GTDB taxonomy): domain Bacteria; phylum Bacillota; class Clostridia; order Christensenellales; family UBA1242; genus UBA11490. Next base: position 7,068 of record CAZNJK010000009.1, read on the forward strand.
CCCATGCTTTGTCGTGTCGGACCCTAAAGGCGAGATACTAAAAAGTCACGGAAACAAACTAAAAAGACTGGGCTACCGCGTACTTGTATTTGACTTAAGGGACCCTTTTAAGAGCACTTGCTGGAACCCTATGACGCGTGCTTATGACCTTAATTATCAGGCTTGTCACATTATGGACAAGGTAATTACCCATAACGGCGAGGACCCTAGACGAACCAATTTGGTGCTAGCAAGCAAGATGTACTACACTGAGTGGTGGGAACTTGACGGCTATGCATTTGGGCTAAAGGCCGACCTTGAAAACTATGTGAACGGAAAGAAGCAAAAACTAAAGAACGACGCATTTGAAGACCTTAGAGATATATCGGCCACTCTATGTCCTATAGTAAGTCAAAACGACCCAATTTGGGAGCGTGGTGCTAGGGACATGGTGCTAGCAACGATGCTTGCAATGCTTGAAGATAGCGAAAACCCAGAACTAGGAATGACGAGAGAGAAGTACAACTTCTACAATGTAAGCAAGATTCTTAATACTAAGGACAACGACCCTTATGACACAATTAAAACGATTAAGGAGTATTTCCAAGGTCGTGACCCGCTTAGTCTGTCGGTACAACTTGCAAATCAGATTATATCGAACAACGAAAAGACCGCGAGCAGTTATATGGGTATTGTAGCGGACCGAATGGGGCTATTTAGTGATACCGGAATATGTTATGCTACAAGCACGAATGAGATGAACCTTACCAATTTCTGCGACCAACCTACTGCCCTATTCATCAAAATTCCTGACGAGAAGCAGACAAGGTACCCTATTGCAACGATGTTTATATCTCAACTTTACAAAATCCTTGTTGACATCGCACAAAAGAAAGGTGGCGCTTTGCCAAGGGACACATTCTTCCTACTTGATGAGTTTGGAAACTTACCTAAAATTGAAGGCTTTGACGCAATGATTACGGTTGCACGTAGCCGTAAAATATGGTTTATTCTTATACTTCAATCATATGCACAATTGACCATAAAATACGGTCAAGAAGTGGCAAGGACGGTTGAAGATAACTGCAACATTCACATTTACATTGCTTCCAATGATCGAGAAACGCAAAAGAAATTTAGTGAGCGATGTGGGAATATATCGGTCGAAACTGAAAACACATCTATTAGCGATAGCAAGGACAAGGACGGAAAAGGTGCGGGAAAACAAAAGAGCGTATCTATACAAGTAGAATCTCGTCCGCTTATATACCCCGAAGAATTGGGCGACTTAAAGGACGATATGATAGTAACCATACTAAAACAACCACCTTTGAAAGCGGTATTTACTCCAGCATATAGAATCAACAACTACGACAACCCCGCTTATGGAAAGCAGAGCATTGCTCCGATATATGATATGATTCCTATGGCTGATGATTTGTCACTGCCTAAAAATCTTAACGAACAAGCAATATTCTACGACATCAAAAGGCGTAACGACATTGTGCTTAGAAATAGCAAAAAGAACAACAGCAATTTTGATTGGTAATAATATTAAAACAACAATCTAAAAAATGTTTTTACACTAACAAAAAAAACGGCTAATTAAAGCCGTCTTTTTTATATTTGCATAGTACTAATTTTAAGTCAATTAATTAAGCACTTGGGGACACTCCGAAGAATGTTGTATCGACCCACTCAATAATATTATCCGATTGAGTAGTATATATTTTTAGCAAGATAATAAGCACTATAACACTCACAAGACCTATAAGGAAGTTAATGATTCTCTTTTTTGCATCTCCCCTTGCATCGCCTTCCGTCTTTGCATAACTTATGCCCAACCAAAGTCCGTACACCGCACCTAGCACGCCTATTGCAATAATAAACGGCAATAGAAATTCATCAAGCAATTGAGAAAATACGTCTAAAATTCTGCCAATTTTAGTTTCTTTGGTGCTTTTTATACCCATAAACGTTATTATATTTGTAAGTTTTTGCATTTTTAAACCCCTTTTAAAGTAGTCTTTTTACTTGTTATTACCCATTTCATTAATCCATTTTGCTACTGCGGTGGAATTCTTCAAGAACACCATAAGTGCTATCATAATGATTAGACCTATTACAATTCCGATGGTGGCATTGATAAGTTTTTTCTTAACTCCATCCTTTTCTTCCGAACTTTCCGACTTCGCGTATTTTACGCCAAGCACGATGCAATATATGGCTCCAACCATTCCGACCAAAATCATTGCGACCGGCAAAAATTGGTCAACAATCTTCACCACGGTCTTCATTATATCTATCCACTCTTTATTTTTATCATTCCCTTCTATGCCGTCTATAGCGTCGCTATATCCGCCCAAAAAATTAGGAATTCTAGCCATTAATGTATATATAAAATTCATAACTAATATCCTTAAATTTTATTATTCAATATTATATTAACACAAAAAAATATAATTTGTCGAACAAAAATACCCATTTAATTATTTTTATAATGAAATTATGCAATTTTTTTAACTTGAAACATTAAATTTTTAAGTTACAACTATACAGCCCCTTTGTCCAAATATACGGAAAAAACAGCTTTTTAATTGATAGATATGATTTAATTGATAGGATATATTGTCACAAAAAGGCCGTCCCATAAGGACGGTCTTTGTGTTTTTTGCTTTTATCATGGTTATTAGCTTGAAGCACCAGCTTGTTGGCTCACCCAACTAAATATAGTACCAGCATTCTTAATAAAGATAAATACAAGTACTAATGCCACAAGCATTATAATAAGTGCAACTGCCACATTAATAAGTTGTTTCTTGGCAGCGTCTTTAGCGTCAGCACTCTCAGCCTTAGCAAATTTAACACTTAGGACAATTACATATATTACACCAGCAAAGCCTAGAAGAATCATTACAACTGGTAGTAACCAATCAAGCACACTAAATAATGGCTTAATCATACTTTGAACCCAAGATGGGGCACCATTCCATTCTTGATCACTTATACTAAGCCCCATAAACTTATTCATGACATTGGCTAACAATAACTCTAATCTCATGTCTTAATATCTCCTTAAAACAAATTCATTTTTTTAATTCATATAGAGAATAGCACATAATTTTAAAAAAGCAAAACGATTTTTTAAAAAAATTTCAAATAATTATACATTTTGGTGTAGTATGGACAATTTTTATTGTTTCATAACAAATTAATCTTCGTTTTATTGCGTCAAAAATGGGGATTAATTATTTTTTTTGATGACACCCAAACAAAAGCTAAGCATTTTAGATTGTTATAATTTAATGCGATTCTACTCACACTAATTATGTTATATTAATTATTATAAATAATTATATTAATTAACTATATTTATTTGTCGAAATTTGATTTTTGATGTATAATCTTTTTGAATTATATAGAATTCAAAATGTGTATGTAAAAAATTTAGGAGCAATAGAAAAATGAAAAATAACACTCGATCAAAAAATATTTTTATCAATACCCTACTTATTTTCGCACTTATTCTTTCGATGATTGGTGGGACGCTACTTCTTACGCCTTACAAATCGCGTATTGCGGGGGCTGAGAGCATTGTGGGGTTGCCTAGCGATATTAAGCTGGTTTCTGAAAAGCTTTCATCACAGGCCACCAACTACGATGCCGGGACGGGTTTTACCTACACCACTTCACAGTTTAATTATGTAAACCTTAGGAATGTGATATATTATGTGGGTGGCACTGCTGGTAGCTCTAATAATACTTTGTACATCGACTCCGCTAGGGAAATTGAAGCACAAGATGTTACGGGTGTAAGCGTGACTGGTGATGATGTAGAGTTTAAATTTGTAACCGGCAGAGACAAATCAACCGGCACTATCTCATCAACTTCGAGTGAAGTTAATTACACAGCATACTCTAATGTATACACCATTAGGCATAATGGCACAATATATTATTTTGACGGGACTAGCCACAAGTTGTACAACGACCTTGCTCGTACCATAGAATCGAGTTTGACATATGATTATGATAGCAATGGGACTACAGTTTGTATTTATGATGCGGAGTCGTTAAGGATTGTTAACGAAGCACCTAATAGATTTGTTACCATTAATGGCGGAAAGTACTATCTTGATGAAAATAGTTTGTTGTATGATGGGACAGATGGGACAAAAACTGCAGTATTTGAGACTTCCGGCAATATTGCAACTACCAACAAGTATGATGGAAGCGACTATATGTACAACGGAAATTTCTACCCTATGGCGAATAGCATTGATGTATTGTATCCGTTTGACACAACGACCGAAGATGGCACAACTACAACAAAAGTCTATAACGCCGGAAGTATTGATTATTACGGCATTAATGCTGGCGAATATTTCTTCTTAAAATCAGATGTTGATGTTTTATCTGCCTTTGACGAATCTGCCACTCCAACCACGAGCGCTGGCGGAACAATTAATGTATATTCGGCGACTGACGACGGCTCTAATAACCTTTCAAATGTTAGTCAAGTAGGCACTTTTAAATTTGCAGTTATACTCAATAAAGACGAATCCACAACTAACTATACCAAGGCAATTTTGCGTAACTATAAGTATAGTACTACTGGGACGGTTAATGCGACTTTCACTTTTAACGGCACAGAATATTTTGTTATTAACGGAAGCGTATGTAAAAAATTATCACCTACTGCCCTAAGTTCTAACGAGGTGTTGGGTTCAAAATACTACACATTTGATAACTCAAAAAAGACATTTACTATTGACACAAATACTTCAAGAACGGTAAATGAACTATACCCTATTGAGATTTTCGGAAGAGTGTATTATTGCTCTACTGCGGACGATTGTCTATACACCGACCCCAATAAATACAATGTTTTAACTGCCGGAGAGAATTTAGGTTATAGCATATCAAAAAGTAACAACATCGTGACAATAACCGTCACTTACAAAGCAACTTATTCCAATAGAGATGGATTTATAAGGGAGGTTTATCTTACCAAAATTGAGAATAACTTGACTGGATTTATATCGTGCAACAATACATATTATTACAACAACAATGTGTTGTATATGGACACAGGTCACACAACTGATTCAGAAGACCTTTCATATTCTTGCGACATTACTGGGGTGACTATTGGCAATGATACATACGACCTAAGCACTACTGAATTTAAGTATGTTGTTATTGACGGAAAAACTTACTATGTTGACGATAGCGATAAGAACAATGTTGATTTGTATTATGGTGTCTATATTGGCTCAGCACCAACGGGGATAGAATGTAAGGCTTATAGCGACCTTATATATTTCCCTAAAAATAGCAAGGTTGTAAACGGGACATTTGCATATAGAGTAAATAAAGATCAAAACCTAATCACCTTCTTTACAAGCGAAACGGAAACTTTAATTGATAGAAAAGCCCCAAATTATGAAGATAGCGACAAAACTTCAGTTAGCACCACTGATTACCCTTACAAGGTGACCTATGATGGCCTAACCTATTATGTAAAAAGCGATAGTACTTTAGTGTATCGCTTAACAACAACTAGTGGGGCAAGTACTTCCATAAAAGATATTTCATTCTATGACATTAACTTTGACTATAGCGGAGAGTTGATTTATGATACGGCTGATCACGTGTCTGGTGGTACGATAATCATTGGTGGTAAGGAATATACACTTGAAAATATCAGAGAAGGATATAATAGCGAGCCTTATTTTAAATTGAAAGATTCCAGCAATAACTACTATGAGATTAGTGGTCAATCTCTAATGTTCCATAAGGATGGATTGTTTATCGCCAACACTGATAATGGACCAACAACTTTTAATGATCGTCTTAAAATCAAGGTCGGCAAAACAAACTTTTCTGATGATTCAAAGACCTTCTCCACTACTGGTGGGTATATGGATTATTTGATTGTTGACGATACGGATGACGAAGGAAAAGCTTATAAAAAGATATTCTTCGGGGAATCGGAGCAAGTTCCAAGTTCTACTACAACTACAACTGCAATAACTGAAATAACTTACAAGGTAAGCGATGACCAAGAATATACATTAAGCATTGACACAACCGGACAACTAAAGCTTAAAGGGACTTCTCTAGATATTTGTGATAAATTCTTTAATTACAAGTACAATGTCGACACTCAATCGATTGAATTAATAGGCAAATATATTTTCTCTTCCCAGTCGATAGCGAAAGCTGATGACATTGCGTGCGAATTTGAAAGTGTTGAATATGTAAGGACCGAAAATGATAAAAATTACATTAAGGTTATTAACGGCAACAAATTTGAATTGTACGGAAATGTTACTTATGACAATAATCACACTCTATCAAAATCCAGCGATATTACTGCAACATTTAATGCAAGAAAACTGATGCTTGATTATCTTCCAAGCACTCAATACTTTGACATTTTAAATAACAGCGGGCAAGTATATAACGAAAATACCACCACAATGTCGGCTTACGCTAGTGATTATGTTGTAATGCTTGACAATTATCAGCACAAAATCAATCTTTCTAGCGGAAGTGGTTCAACGGAGGATGTCGACCAATTGTACATCGGCTTCAATACGAAAAGGACTGGTTCGGCGACTATAACATCTGGATTGTATCAGTTGGAAGTTCAAGCATTTTTAAATAACGACTATGTAACAAAATACAAATCGTTAAGTTCGGCATATTTTACTAAAGATGGCGTATCGTACGGAATTAAGTTAGAGATAAATGATGTATGTAAAGAAGAAGTTTCTTATACTGGGCAGACTGAAAACAACTACAATTATTACTGGTTCCAATATATTGATTTAGCGAGCGTAAATGCGATAATCAACTACAACAACGGGACTACTAAGACTGAGCACATCGCAGATGCTTCCGGGCTATATACTTTTATATTTAATTATACCTATATTAATGGCAATACATCTCAACAATATACTTACACATATAGATTGTACATCACTGAAAACAGTGATTATGTGGAATACCCTACTTTCAATACCAACTTAAATGGCGCAGTTGTAGTGAATACTGAATTGGTATCTGACGATATATCTGAGCACTCAACCGGAAATTATTCATTTAACAACGCGACCCAAGACTTGCCTATATACACTTACAATGCGTCGAGATACAATGTAAAATATAGTCAAGAATACAACATTCAACAAAATAGTTATACTACTAGTTTCTCGATTCTTCGCTCCGGGACATCTTCAGAAGAAGGTGAATTGAAGGTGTATAAAGACGGGACACTTCAAGATACTTACACTTTGAAAATTACAAAGTTTAGTAGCGGAGCATTTGCCGTAATGTATATTAAAAATGGTGCACATTATGGCGACTTGTATGTAAATGCTGACGGCGAGTACTTACTTTCACTTAACGACTTTTATTATTACAACCCTAATAATTATAACGAGATTTTCACTGAAGACGAATACGAAAATTATTTAGCAAATGGCCGATTAGTAAAAAGCGGTGCGGACAACACTCCAGCGTCATATTATATGTGCTTAGTGTTTGACGAACTTGGCAAATACACTATTGAGAATAAATATTTGCTTACCAAAGGTGAATCGACCCCTACTGGGTCTAATTCGGAATTTATAATTCTGACCGAAAACGCAAAAAATACTTTCTATAACAACACTCGCTCATCTTACCGCGATTGCGAAGTAATTCAATTTGGCGAATATATAGATGGTGAACTTTATTTAAGCGGACTAACTAAGGGGAAGAACCTCGATACTCCAAACGAGTATGTTTTTACATATTATGGAATTGTATCGACATTTACAAAGAGTTCTAATGAGATTAAGTTTAGAAAACTTGATGAGAATGTATATAGTGATGTAACATCGGATTCCGCCTTGACAAAATTCTTAAACGACAATTTGATATCTAGCACAGATTATTCGGGTAAGATTATATATCTAAATGGTTCTAGGACTACTGGTGTGAGTGAAATAAGTACCGCACTACAAATCCCACTAACCAATCTTCAACCTATTCACTTTAATTATTATGGCAATTTTGATTATAGCAATAGCAAGTACTATAGATTTTCGAATTTCAATTATGCGTTGGATGAAAATAGTATGGTTAGTAGCATTAATTTAACTAACGCGACTAAAACAACCTTAAACTTCACCAACAAAACCGACATTTCGGCACCAGGATTTTATATTGTAAAAGTTAATTATTCGAATCCTACATGGGGTTCTTCTACAACTAACACCACATATTTTGCATTTATAATCGACAATTCTGGACCTGATTTGAAGATATTCACCAATGATAGCACTCAGCCGTTTATATCGAGCACATCATTTGAGAAGACATCTCGTTATACTAATGCCACTACCCTTAAGGCTACTTGGGCAAAACCTAATTATTTCCAAGGCGATGTGTCTTTGGAGTATGTGATTAGTTCGTACGATGGGGCTCAAATATATTCAAATGTAAACAATTACACAAATGGCTCAACCATAAATACTCGGGAAGGCAAATACACATTTAAGATAAAATACGGCATTGGCGGGGAAAGTTTTACTTACACTTACCTTATTGTTGACAAAACCACACCTAGCGGAGAGTTGTACTCTGTAGACAGTGAGAATAGTCGTACATATAGCGAGTTAAAATCCACAATTAGAATTTTTAGCAAAGAATCAGTATTTGCTTCAAAGCTTGAGAAAACATCCGGAGCAAAAATATATGCTAGAATCTTGACTGTAAGTTTTGACAACTATGACAACAGCGGGGTTACGGACGGATTGCCTAATAAGGTTATTCTTAATTCAGCTAAAAATGGAATTGACGCTATAAAGACAACAATTCAACTTGATGGCGGGAATATATCGTTTAATTCAGATATTTCAAGTGCTCCAAAATATCCATTCTTGAATATAGACAATATTACAAGTGTTCAGAGTGGCGGTGTGACTGTCTCTCCACAACAGACTCTTGGAATATCGGACCAATCACTATTGTACATCATAAAGTTGTATGACCAAGCGGGCAACGAACAATATTATTATTATATTTATGACAATTCGCAAGCGTCGATTGTGTACGAAGTACTTAATGCGGGCAACGAATTAAAGGATAGAATCCAAAGTTCACTTTCCAACAACACTGCTCAGACCAACACTGCAGTACATTGGGGCTCATACAAGGCGATAAAAATAGATAATTATGACAACACAAATACATTATTTAAGACCTTTAAAGAATTAATTAATTCAAATCCAACCGCTTACAACGGGATGAAATTTGAGAATGTGGGTGGCGAGTATTATTTGTATATACCAATTAAAAAGGTTGAAATTGATTCAACTGTTGATGTAAAACAAGTTAATCAAAATATAACCGCTACCACAACTTCCGATATTGCTAGTAAATTTGCAACTAGTTTTACCGCATTTACTTCAAAAACCAATAATGAAGAAGAACTTCACAACAGAATTAAGGCCAGCAACCCTATCGACAAGTTTGTTTTGACATATACGGATACTGGCGAAAAATTTGACAACAATTATTTTGCTAATTTCTTCAAGTCTGATAAAAATTACAACATTTATATTACGGACCTTGCGGGAAATGTAAGTTCTGGACTACTAACAATGAATAGTAGTGTTGCGGGCGAAACATTCTTCTTGGATTTGCAATCGGACTTAGACGATCCTAACAATAATTTAAGCGGGCCTACCAAAAAACGTGCATACAATGCTAATCAATTGGGCGTGCATTATATAGACCTAACTAAAGAAGAACAACCTTTCTATGCTCAAATAACTTATGATTTTTATTCTATAGATTTTAGTAAATATTTGACTTTGAGCGATGACAAGAGTGATGACATTATGTATAGCACAACTGCTTATGACACTGAGTATGGTGACGCTTATGAGTACATTGACGATATGTTCTACAAGGACGGCAAAACTAAAAATGCTGACGATGAGGATGTAGAAGGCGTTGATTTTGACCATCTTAGCGATAGCGCATTTATTGCTGGCTACCCTTATTCGAAAACATCTGAACGCAACGGAATTGTTGTAGAAGACAAGGCTGTTGACGGCGTCGGTTATAAAAACATTGACACTATCAACGGGGCTTCGGGCTCTACGCAAGAAGGTTTGTATGTATTTAGAAGAGCTTACTTATCCCCTACCGATGGAAGAGAACTTACTCAAGAAGAAATCGACAATGACGAGACATATTCGAAGTTGGAAGATGACTATGCTATAAGATATTATGTATACTACATCGATAGAAATGATGTAATAAGCCTAACATATACGACAAATGGCGAAATGGACCACATAAATAGCATTGGCGATTTGATAAGTATATATTTGGGCGAAATAATTGACGAAACCAATACGGGCTCACAAATTAAATATGTGAAAGACGAATTAATTACTGCCGACATTATTAAATCCGGCACATTGGACATTATAACCAACAAATTAAAGGTTGAAACAAACATTGCAACCGAAAAATATGCAACCGCTGAAAAACTTCAAAAATATCGTTCTTACGATACCAGCAACAATAATTCGTACACATCATACAATATGTTTATGGAGAATTTGTCACAAAGGACAAATGCTAACACATTTAAATATAATGTATCAATATCTTTAACTACTGATGGAAATACTCAAAATGTAATAACATCAAATGTACTTAATTCAGATTATGCGTACTTGATTCAACAAGCCAATAGTAAAGTTAAATTAGATTCTGTAGGCAATGTTGAAAAAATAAACTACTCTTCAAATAGCACCGCCACCTACTATATCACGATTGCGGATAATAGTAGTTATAATAAGCCAAATTCTACTGGCTCGGGCATCAGAGCAAAATCGGAAAATATCAATTTTGACGTTAAGCACTCTTCCCCTGACGGAGTATTCACAACAATTGAAGCCGACACAGAAAAGTCGACTAGACAACTAGATGTAAGGTCAACTGGTGCTACCGATAGAAACGGCACGACAAAGACTTTCGTTAGTTCGAATGTAACAAATCTTTGTTTCCAATTTAGTGATAGTTCAGACAAATATTCCGCTTCTGTCAACCCATTCCAAGTTGTGGTAAGCAAAAAGACTTCTAGTGGAACGACTACTCTACTTCAGACAAATTATTCTAAAAATGGAGAGTCGGGGAATTACAAGGATAGATTTAAAAATATAGAAGTTGCTGTTGGGATAAATGTCGGTGATGTATTTGAAGTTATTGGCGACGAAGTTCCTTATACATATAAAATCAACATCTTTAACAAAGACTCCGACAAAAGATTGCTATCCAACTGGGAAGAAGATGCCACATACATTGTGAAAATCAACTACATTGGTACTGAAACTGATTATATTAATAATGGCAGTAACTACTACTCTACTACTTGCGAAATTCACATTGATAGACAGGCTCCTAGCCTAAATCTAGAAAGGATATCAAATGCCGACCAAAACCTAAATTATTACACAAAGGCGATGTATGGCAAGAATTATACTCAACTAGCAAACGGCACAAGCAATGCCGATAAAGAAAATTACTTTGAATTATTGACAACATACGCATTCCCAGTAAAGAGAATTGATGATACTAACTTATTTTATTACTACAAAAAATCGCACCCAGACACCATATATACTTCTATGCCTAGCGGGGCTGAGATAGAAGTTTATGAGAATTATGGAACAACATTTACTCATTCATATGACGATAGTGTTGCACTGTATGTAAGGGGAATTGGTGATGATGTAGCATCTTACAAATATGCAATTTTGCCTACAGAAGATGCATACTCCGAAGGAATTAATGGTCACATTAAATTCACCGAAGCAAGCACCGAATTTACAAAGATTACTTACCCTGAAAACTCAACTATTTATCCTAGCACCATTGAAGATGGAACATTATTTGGCACTACTGGATATTATGAAATAATTGAAGTCGATGAGGCCGGAAACTACTCTAGATATTTAACTTATGTATCGGATAGTACCGATATAGAACTTAAAACTGATTTTATTAATCGTCAAGACGATGATATTATTCAGTATGTAGATGAAAGCGGAGTCGAAATAGCCGGATTTAATGACTATGTAGAATACTATGTGGATTATATAAATGCGGAAGGCACTTCTCAAAGATATTATCTTAGCAACCATACAAGCGAATGGGAAGCATATGTAAAGCAAGCAATTGAAGTCGATGACGCTGGCAAAAAGATTAAGAAAATAAAATTAACAAAAAAACCTTCTGATCCTGCTATGACTATCAATTCCCAAACTTATTATATGGGAACCACTAAAGTTTCTATCCCTACGGAAGTGACAATTGTAGGTGGCACAACATATGTTGTAAACAAAAACATAACCACCAACAATGACTTAATCGGTGGAACAAAACTTATAGACCAAGACTATAGTTCTTCTTCTCCACTATCGGTACTTAATCTTACTGAACTTCATTTTGTTAAGGCGGAAACTGGTTCTGCGACTGGTGTTAATGACAAGTATATATTTGATGACTTCTTTACAATTAATTGTTATTTGGCTGGGTCAAATAGCCCGATTTTAACTAAGGTGAATACTCCATTTAATGGACTTTCTGTTGAAGCATTCTTACAAGAAACAATTGAAGAATTCAATCAATATGTAAAAGACGATTCCACTAACTTCTCATATAGAATTGAGATTGTAAACAGATTCTATGGGAATAACAACTATGTAATATATGTTAATTTCCCAGATGCTGAATTGAAGTTAGACTTTAAGACCAATGCTGACGGAAACTTGGAAGTTTCAATTCCAGAGTCATCGACATACAATGTAAAAATCAAACAATTCTCGGTATTCTATTACGAGGATTATCAATGGAAACCTCTAAGTGAAGATTCCAACAAGAAAGGAATCCAGACAAGTTCGGATGACGGACTATCGGCTACAACATATGTATTTGGCAATGGTCAATACAAATTCTTCTATAAAGACAATTACGACCGAAGCACTACCGAATATTACATTGTAGGAAGCGATTCAAATAGAGAAATTGATTTTAACTTCTCAAAACCACATATTGCAAACGGAAACAATTATATAACTTCGGGAACTTCGTCATTGTTAATTGACGATAGCATTTGGCAGATACAAGTTGTGCTAAAAAATGCAGTTATGGTTCCTACCGAAAACGAGAACGCAGATGTGACAATTGGTGGAAAAGGATACTATTATTATGATATTGTCACAATCGGAAATTCATCCTATCTATGTAAATTAAATGGTAAAGACATTACTTACATTTATTACGACGATAACGGTGGTTCCCCAAGATTAGGGACTACTGGGACCAGAGTATATTATTATATGGGTTCGTTATATATTGATGAAATTTGCAAAACTAAATTGCAAAACATTGATTATATGATTAGAGTCAAAACATCTAGTAGATATATATACACATTGGGCAATGATGTGGACCATAGAAAGTGTTTAATATTTAGTTATTTCGACAAATCAGAATTCTTTACAGATAACGAAATTGAATACAAACTATTTATCAATTGGATTACAGCGCCTACCGACAAAACAGAATACTCGATAACTATCGATAGGACATCCCCTACTGTTACGCTTATGACAGAATCGGGAGCATTAACTCCAATCAATAACCAAAGTTACAACAAGTCATTTACAATTTATTGGAAGAGTGATTATAAAATTACTTCCGTTAGATTGGTTATATCTAGCAACATTACCCGAACAGAAATTGCATTAGACCCTAATGGCAGTTATGATGTTCACACATACGGCAATTATGTACTATATATTACTGACGAAATTGGGAACGAATTAAGCCTTGACGGGAAGACGGTCGGATTTGAATTTGCATTTGTTAAAACCGCAAATGAATACTTCTCAATATATGTAAACAATATTTACACCCTACCTAGTGATTATATTTCAACATATAATTATGACGGGGAGACCAAAACCGTTCAGTACTACTATTACAAAACAACTCAAGATAGAATTACAAACAATAAAGATGAGATTGTAATTAAGACGGACGAAACTAAAAATATTGCTTATAGTAGTATGCTGGATATTTCTGAAGCCGACTACAATATTGAAGGGTATAGAATATATAGGTCAAATATTAATTACACAATATGTTATGTTAAATTAATTCCTATCATTGAAACTGATGATTTAAAATTATTTGTGGCTTCGTTAACGAAAAAGCCAGTTGAGGGCTCTGAAGAAACATTATTAACCGATAAGGAGCAGATTCCTGATAGCACAATTGAATTAGACCAAGGCTACGAGAGTTTTACACTTAAAGTATATAAGTATTTAGACCCTACAAGGAGTTCAAGTTCACTAAATTCTAATTATTTTGGAAATATAGTTAAAGTATATCAGTATTACAATGGTCAACTTATAAAAATTCACACTGCGGACTCTTGGACCACCAATAAAAACGACAATACATTTAGTATTACAATAAGTTCTACCGGTGTGCATAAGTTTGAGTTCTACGATAGTGTAAATAACAAGTGCTCAAGATCTATAGATGTTACACTTATAAAAGACATTATGTTTACTGTAAATGACGAAAATCCTATTGACAACAGAATATATAACGGCAAAGTTACTATTAACATCCCTGAAGTTGAATATTACTCGAATGTAGATGTAAAAGCGACTCTTAACGGCGTAGATATTGACACAAATTCGCATAAAATCGGCACAACAAAATACACATTTGCCGATAGCGGATTGTATGTTATAAAATTGACCGCATCTAAGGGAGAAATAGAATACAAATCTACTTATAGTTTTACAATTATCAACGCGAATGTTGCCAAAATGACTTTTGGCTTTAGTTCGATATATGGATTTACAATAAGCAAAGTCATAAAGAACAATGCCGACATAACAAGCACAATTACAGCGTCGAGTCTTGATAGCATGTGGCTAACAAGTGGCGAACCTAACACAATAGGTACATACAACATTTCGCTTATAGGATATGATAAACTTACAAATGACTATAAAGAATTTTCATTTATCGTCAAGTTAAACAATGAAGTTCCTTCAATATTCGCCATAGATTACGAATACGGAACAAAGACACGAAAGGCTATCACATTGCAATACAACCCTGCCCTAATTTATTCGCAAGTTGGTGAATCATACATTCTTATAACAGGCGACAACGGGGCTAGCGAACAAATTGACATTAATGCAAATAGTCCTGATATGTTGGCAAACATTGTAATTACCAACAACGGAAAGTACAACATTACAATTTACAATAAGGACGGCAACTTTATAACCAACTACACAGCAACAAAGATCGCTCCTTTAAATACATCTGCAAAGATTATTATAATCATCGCGTGCATAATTGTTGTAGCGTTGACAATAGCATTTATCATATTAAGACGACACACTAAGTTTAGATAACATGTCAAAAAAAGTAAGGATAAAAATCCTTACTTTTTTTATTGTTTAAATCACCTTATTAAAAAATTTCTATTTAATTATTTTATAAAATATTTCCACCTTTTAATTGCTAAATTAATTTTAACATTTAGTCAGTGTCATTAAATATATTTGCTATTTAATTTATAAAATACATTATTTTATTGTTTCGTTAAATATAGGAAGAATATCGAATTTAAACAAATCATATATCCCCGTAGGTAGTTTTAGCGGGTCAACGGCGATTATTGTAATACTACCCTTGTCGGTGTATTTTGCCGTAGACAGTAGCGACTTCGTTAGAAAACTTGTTTTGTTGGAAATTTCGCCCATTTGTCCGCTTTTTATATATATGTTGTTATTGGATTTTACATATTGTGTGATTTCATTAACTACACATATGATGTCGTTCCCACGTTCCGCAATCCTTTTCAACCTTTCAAAATATAGGTTTGTTGCATTTATGATGTCTTCATCCGGCTTATAAAACTCTATGGAATTTACTTTCGCATGACATTCGTACGGCAATTTTTCTCGCATTGCATTTATATACAGTGCTTCAACCTTACACTCCGATATATTGTCAAAAATCTCGTTTGCAATGTCTTCAACTTCATAATATGAGTCGTACGATGGTGCTACATAATATCGTCCGCCTAGGCAAAATTCCTTTATGTCGGGGCATTTTAGACTAATTTTTTTGGATAGCGGTTTTGCTGGTAAATCGTCAAAATTTTCTACGCTTTCGTCCTCAAGTCTTGTAATCTCGAAGGCTATTTCTGGGTAGTTATCTTTTACCCTACGACTTTTTACATTGAGCAATTCGCCACTTTTTAGTTTAAGTTGTCTTACTAAAATTTGATTGACGAACACATCTTTTACATTACTTGTAAAGCCTTGTACATGTAACACGCCAAAGCCTTCGGACTTTACTTCAATAATTCCATCTCTAACAAATACTTTGTTGGGGTCGGTAGGACCGAATTCTGTCTCGTTCATTCTAACCATAAAACTAAGACGCTCTTGGCTCATATCGTATTTTGTTTCCTTATTAAATGATTGCATCTCGTTTTGATTTGGCAAAATGAAGTCGACCACATCAAAATTCTCAGCATTTGGTCTTGCTGGGCGACCCTTTTTGGTAATGCTTGAGAAAGGGACCGATTCTCCATTCATAATTTTGATAATTTCAGCGATAATTTCTTCTTTTTTCTTCGATGTTGGTGCACTGACACCCATTTTTCGTGCCAAATCACGCAATTCGTGTATTCTAAGTTGTTGTAAATCGCTAATTTTTTCGTCCATAATTTACTCCTATGCTAGTGTATTATACAAAATAATTAGACATAAATCAACAATTTTTTACAAAATTCAACTTTTATCAAATTTTACTGCAACAAATCTCCGCTACTGGTATTTATTACCCGCATTATATTTAGTTCTTCGCCAGTCATTGCGTCTAGATACACATAGTAGGTGTAGTCGTTCCACTCACATATAAACTCATAGGCATAACTTTCGCCCACATATTCATTGGGAATAACGCAATAATTTCGCTCAATCACCGTAAGAGATGGGCTCAACAACTTTGACGCATCATCAAAAGAGATTTTTGATTGGAACGACTCTCTTGGTATATGGTTGTATGCATAATTTGACGCTTCCCATCCCACTACAAATCCCGTACCGACATCAATTTTTACTTTTATAAGGTCGGGATAATATATTGTGTGATTTACAATCGGAGCCAAATTAACATATACAATATCGCCCGTTTTTAGGGTCCATACCGGGTGCATATTATCAATGCCCATTAATGATGCAAAGTTGTGGGCAAGGGTCTTGCATTCGTCAATTGTGAGCGAATTTTGTTGGCTGGATTGTCCATATGAATTAGCACTTAGTAGGAATGCACCCCGTTTTGTCATTTGGACATATAGCGACAAGTCGGAATTGTACACATTGTAGTTATATGTTGCGAATTTCCCTATAGTGTCGCCCACATATTCAATTGTAAATGAATCGAAAAATTTGAAGTTGTTTTTTAGAATTTCACGCACTTCTTCTTCCGAATAGATTTTGTTTTCCAGTCCCCTAATCTCTTTATTTACAACACTGTCGGAAAATGGCCCGTCGTAGATAAGTGATGGGACTTCTTCGTTGTCGTTGAGATTTGTGAGCCCCGCACCAAATGAACTTAATTCGCCGTCGCTATAATCAATCAATTTCACAATTTCAAAATCATCAACGTCCGTCATAAAATTATTAAGTTCGTATTTTAGTTTTAGACAATAATCATATATTTGCTCAATTGTTGTCATCTCATCGGCAGAAATTTTTTCATTATTGTTGAGATTTTTTTCAAGCAGGCTATAGCAATATCCACCCACAGTATTGAAATACGCATTAAGATTTTCTATCTTGTTGCTGGCAATTGGAAGCGATGAAAGATTGACCGAACTTGTTTTTGTAGTGTCGTAAATATTTGTAAGCAATTGCTTCTGACTACTTAGCGAATTGGTAGCAACTAGTTTGCTTATGTCAATTTCTAGGGAGTTAATGTCAGAAATTAGTTCGTACATATTCCGCTTGTATGTGTTTTCGAGTTGAAGTTTGTATGTGTTGGAACGCGCCACAAACACTATAAGCATTGTACTAAGCGCGATTATTGCACTGCCAAGTACGACCGACAAAATAATTATTGAATTCTTTAATTTTTTTATTCTACTTGTTGACATACTACTCCTTTATATACAAAACACATGGTCCCCAATTGTCGTGACTATTTCTCGGTTAAAAATCCAACTGCTTGTGGCAATTGCCGGGTTGTAATAATAGATACAGCCATAAGTCGGGTCCCAGCCGTTGAGTGCATCTTGGGCTGCCTGATATGACGCATTGTCTGGTTCAAGGTCAATTTGCCCGTCATGAGTACAAGTAAATGCCCACGGCTGATAAATTACGCCATATACAGTATTAGGGAAATCGGGGCTTTCTACCCTATTCAATATAACCGACGCAACTGCGACTTTCCCAATATATGATTCACCACGTGCTTCGGCATGTACACATTTTGCAAGCAAATATAGGTCATAACTCTCTTGACTGGACATATACACTCCCAAAGCACTTGCGGTTGAACTATCAACCGCTCCAGTCACATTAAGCCCATTTGCTTGCTGAAACCGTTTTATTGCACCAACCGTTGCATCGTCAAAAAGACCGTTCACTTCTCCGCTATAATACCCATAATCAATAAGTCGTTGTTGAATTTGTTTTGTGCGTGAAACATCTGCTGTTGCTACTTGAAAATTGAAGCAATTAAGCACACATGTAAGCAAAAACATTAATATTAATACTATCGCAAAATTTCTTTTCATACTACTCTCCCATTATATGGTTAATTATTTCCTTAATTTTGCTTCTATATACCACATTTGTTGGCTCATTAAAGCACATATTCGGATACATTACACACCACCAGTTATTGCCACTACCACTACCTAATTTGACAATAAGTGCGTCGTAATAGTCAGAAACTAAGGTTAAGTCATCATATGTACGAGTAGGGAAAAATTCATTATCTATAGCAATTGAACAGCCATAATCAAAGCCTTGCTCTTCTAAAACACCATTTACAAGAACCACAAGGTCATCAGTTTTTGCATTTATAACATCTATTACATCTTGTTTGCAAGTTATATCTTTTAAAAGCGGGGTCATATAGTCAACAATTACATCTTTCACAAGATATTTTACATTTTGGTCGACTTCAGAATTGGAATTTGCCCTAATATGTACCCTAAGATAATCAGACGAACTATTACACCCACTAAACACAAACAAACTCAAAACACAAATCACAATTGGAATAACTTTCTTCATACAATGCTCCTTTAAAAACATTGCAATTATTAACCCAATGCAACAAAAAAATACCTATCACTTTGCAAAATAGGTATTAAAACCATCATTTTACAGTGAAATAGGTATTTTTAGGGAATATGGCATTAAAATTCCACTTGTCTTTGCCGGTAAACAACCACTCTTGTGCCCGCTTGAATAGGTTCTGTCAAATTCGGATTTTGCGACAACAATAAGTCGGTTGATATTCTTAATTCCTTTGCGATTTCCCACAACGAATCGCCGTCTTTCGTCATATAAAACAACATTGCACACTCATTTTCTGGGATTTCATCTTCTTCGGTAATTTGGGTGATAACAACATTTTCCATATTGTTATACACATCGGTATATATTTCTAGGGTTGCGGTTACTTCTATCTCTTTACCACGCCTTGCCCTCGTTGTTACATTAGTTAAAGCCAACTGCACTGCTGTATTATTTCCATTTTTAATATCTACAGGATTAGACTCTGAGAAAGGCATTTCCACAACAAGTGAATACACACTATTGGTTTCCTTATTAAGATACAATACATTTACAGTCGCAACACCTTCTACGGTCAATAACCCTTCGTCTACAGTGCTATTTGCAACCACTACATTTGAACAACAACTACCCAACACTTCATCAATAAACGCATCGTTTTCTTGGATTGTTATACTTCCGTTCAACTTTTCATCAAAGCGGATTGTTTCAAAAGACTCCAAACTCGACAAACTTTCAGCAGTGATATTTGTGAAATGTTCAGTACTATATACATCACTCACCACTTCAACAGATGAATTTTGGAACACATAGCCTTGATAATATAATGGCATCATAATATTTACAATTGCCGAATCAGTGTCGATATTTGTTGTTACTTTTATATCATTATATAGCACTTGCAAATTGCTCTGAATTTGGCTCTCTACATTAATGTCATCTTGAGCAATCTCTTGAGAAAAATCAAAATTTGATTCTAATGTTCTAATGATATTATTGTCAGTAAGATAGCATATATTGTAAGTTATGCCACCATTTATTGTCAAAAATCTATCATCAACAACTACTTTTTGAATATATACATATGGACACACTGACAGCACTTTACTTATTCCGTCTTTAATTTCTACATCATTTACAACTTCAAATTTGTTGGTTGCTGTAGCGACATAATTGGAATAGTTAAGAGTCTCTTTTCGTGCAAAATAATTATCGCCCGTAACCCCAGTAAGCACATTACTTGAATTGTTTATTATTCCATCAAGTACAAATTCCACAGTTGCAACCGCACGAATGTCTCCATTAACAACCACATTAACATCTACCACTTCCGCACTAACTATAGGCACAACATTTGATAATTCTCTATCTGTTCTAAAACTATCTTTAAATTCTGCCGTATAGTCCATTGAGATAGGTTCAGCATTTTTTGAAACATAAAGTACTTGGAAATTCACAAACCCACTATACACTATATCTTTCCCATTCGTTTCTACGCTTACAACATTTACTTTTGCATTATTGCATAAAATCTTATTAACATCATCATTTGTTGGCAATTTACACTCTACTTGCGACTGAATAGTCCCAAGTCTTTCCCTTACGCTTGCAACAACCTTCTCAAAATTTGGTTCGAATGCCATACAATACCCCCTAAAAGTTATGTTGCTATATTCTACTAGGGGAAAGCCAAAAATATGCACACTTGAATAAAAAAGTTATAAAAACCTTATATCTCCACACATCACATCGTTATATGAAAAACTTTTTCTTTCTAGTTCGACTTCTTCGAGCGGGCAGATGATAAACATACTTGGGTACACTTGGTCAATTCTTACATTTACGGTCACCAGCCTATTTCTACCCTTATTTATAACGCAATTTACTTCTTGACCATACAGACTTTTTATCTTTTCTTTTATTGTTAAAATTGAATTATTCATAACACCACCTTTTTATTAGTATGGTCAAAATTTCCAATTTTATCCAAAAAAATAAGCCAAGAAATTGAGTTGGCACTTTTCAAGTTGTCTCAATTCCTTAGCCTAATTTTAATATTCAAAGTCGTCGTCATCGTCGTCAGAATAGTCGTCTTCGTCTTCATCGTCATCGTCGAAGTCGTCGTCTTGGAAAGATGTATCGAAGTCGTCGTCATCGTCATGACCAGAATATTCTTCATCCTCTTCAACATCGTCCATAAAGTCTTCATCTAAGTCTTTAGAGAATGCTGTTTGAAGTTCTTCATTGATGTCGTCATTGTCTTCAATTGGAAGAAGATCCATATCCTCTTCTTCATCAGATTGAGAAGATTTCTCAACTTCGCTCTTCCAGTCAATATCTTCGTCCTTATTTATAAACGCAGATTGTTCTTCTTGACAAAACTGGCAAATTGTTTCGCCTTCAGACAAATAGTTTGCCTTACATACTGGGCAAAGAACAGCATCTTCTTCGAATTCGTCAAGTTCGTCCATCCCTAGACTACCCGCTTTCATCTCTTGCTTACACACTTCGCAAAACTTATCTTTTTTTTGAATGTAGTTAAGTTCGCATCTTGGACATTTTATGTATTGGATTTTCATAATCACTCCTTAACAATTAAATTTAAAACTGACTATATTATAGTTAGTTATTATATTCTTGTAAACTGTTTTAATACATAAATTTCCAATTTTTTTTAAATTTATGCTCCTTCTATAAGCATTTTGTCCGCAACAAGGGCAATAAACTCACCATTTGTCGGCTTTTCGTTGTTCGAATACACTCTTATGCCAAATAATGAATTAATATTTTCGATTTTTCCACGATTCCAAGCGACTTCTATTGCGTGGCGAATTGCCCGCTCCACCTTGCTACTGCTCGTTTCAAATCTCTCAGCAATGCTAGGATACAATCGCTTAGTAATGCTATTTATAATGTCGGGATTGTCGATTGCCATTTTGATGGCTTCCCTTAAGAATTGATAGCCTTTTATATGTGCCGGGATTCCCACAGTAATAAAAATATTTGTTATCCTTTCTTCAAGTTGTCTATTTTTCATTGCCGATTTTCTTGGAACAATGTCTTGATTGATTCCATTCAAAATCTCGCCGATTCTCGTATCAAGCAATTTTAAATCTACTGGCTTTATCATATAATAACTCACACCCATCGAAAATGCCCGTTTGATGAAGTTATCTTCAAATATTGCACTAGTAACGATTATTTTAGGGCAATTATTCAATTTTTTCAACTGTTCTATAAGATAAAATCCATCAGCATTTTTCAAAACCAAATCGGTGACAACAATATCTACTACATTGTTCTTTACATACTCCACTCCTTCATTAATATTGTCAAAATCAAACACTTCCATATTATCATTTGTTTCGTAAAATTTTTTTAGTCCTTTTGACAACTCGTCACTATTGTCAAAAATCACTATTTTACACTTTTCAACCATTTTTTCACTCCTTTAAATTTTTTTGACTTTTTCGGTCAGGAATAATCAAAATATAACATGATAATTGACAAAGTTCAAAATAAGTTGTGCCAAAAATAATGTTATATTATTAAAACTTTTGGTGCTCCATATCTGAAATTGTCGAAAATCCTTGAAAAGCATATGAAAATGTATGAAATTATTGGATAAATTACTGAATTTATTAAATAAATCAAATCACTAATTTAAATCCCAACAAAAAACACAGCCGACAATCGACTGCATTTTTTATTAATCTATATACTAACTTTTATTGACCACTTCCACTTTCGATATCCGTTTATCTTTAATAATGAGTTTTTTATTGCAAACATTTTCAATAAGCATCTTATCGTGCGAAACAATCAACAAATTCCCTTCATACCCTTTGAGCACTCGCTCTAGAAATATTTTGTTTTTAATGTCAAGATTGTTAGTAGGCTCATCCATTATCAACAAATTAAAGTCGCCAACAATAAGTTCGTTTAACTTGATTTTCATTTTCTCACCGGCTGAAAGTGACGAAATCTTCTTTCCAAAAGACTCTCTAGTAAAACCCATATTGCACATATTTGTTAAAAAATGCGTTTTAAACTCGTTAAAGCCATTGGCGAATTCCATAATGGTTTGCGAAGATTGTAAGTTAAAGGCATCTTGTGGAAGATATGCAATCTTTAGGTTTTGGCATTTCCAAATATCTCCATCGTACACTTCTTCACCTAAAAGCATTTTTATAAATGTAGATTTCCCGCTTCCGTTTGCTCCTACAATCCCGATTTTTTCGCCCTTTTCTATGGATAAATTTACACCGCTAAACAATACATTGTCAAAGGCCTTACTCACATCTGAGAATTTGACCAACAACCTGTTGTGTAATTCTTCACCTTTCAACCTATAAAATATCTCTTTTTCTTCCAATGGAGCAAAGTCAAGTTCTTGCTGTAATTTTTCAAGTCTAGTTTTCTTCGCACGCACTTGTTGTGCCACTTTTTTCGCTTTATTTTGCACAGAATCTCTGTACCCTTTCTCTTTTCTATCTGTAGAGCCATCTCTTCTCGACGATTTCTCTAGTTGTGCTACACGGCACGACAACTTTTCAATTTGAGTTTGTATTTTCTTGTTTTCGACAACCTTTTCGTCATACACTCTGCGTTCTCGATCCTTTTGGGCTTGTTTTTGAACTTCATAATCCGAATATCCACCGTGATATTCTTCAATATTCCCATTATCAAAATCAAGTATTTTATTCACAACTTGGTCAAGAAAATATCTATCATGAGAAACAATGACAACCGCACCTTTATACACTCGCAATTTCCCTATAAGCCACTCTATGCTTTCTTGGTCTAGATTGTTGGTGGGTTCGTCTAAAAGCAATGTGTCGGCATTTTGTGACAACGTATAACTTATCATATATTTCGTCTTTTCACCACCAGATAATGTATTAAAGTCCCGATTTAAGTCATTTGATAATGACAATCTACTATTATTCTTTAAAAATCTCACAAATTCAGCGGTCTCATATTCATTAATATTTGTTTTTTCGGCAATTTGACTAACATAGGCAATTGTTCCTATGGATTTAACCGTCCCGCCATCGGGAACTATATCACCTAAAAGCATTTTTATAAATGTAGATTTTCCGCTTCCGTTTGCTCCCACAATCCCGATTTTTTCGCCATCATATATGGTTAGACTGATATTTTTAAATAATGTTTTGTCACCATAACTTTTTGTTAAATTATTTACTATAAACATAAAATTCTCCTTATTACTCGTATTTTGTTATTTGCAAATACAAAACTAAGAGATTTTATGCAATAAAAAAATTCACTTCATAATGGCAACCCTAGAGGGTAAAACAAAGTGAACTTTATATAAATATTGATAAAAAATCATAAAATTAATCAATTAATCGCAAAAAAGATAAAATCACTAGTTTTATATGCAAATCCACATAAAAAACCAGCCAAGTAATCTTTTATGTGGTTATTTAGTTGTTAATTTTATAATTATCTTCATCACTCTTCTCCTTATCTACATATATGTTAGCAAAACTTTAATCGAAAGTCAATACAATTTGCCACACAATCTGAGCATTTACAATTTGGCAAAGTTTATATCACTTACTCCTTGTCAATTTTTTACAATGTTATTTCTCAAAATGCTGTAAATATTGTTGATATACATCATTCTTTTTTAGATTTCTGGAATGTGCAACTTGCTTAATGGCGGTGTTTTTATCCACGCCCATCGCAATCAATTGCGAAAGTTCTTCTTCAATGGCCATATTGGACACATCGTCGACAAAATTGCCTTCCACTAGCAGAACAAACTCGCCCTTAATAGTTCCATTATAGCCGTCTTTCAAATTAAAGAACACTTTCTCTTCAAATTTTTTGCTTATTTCTCGCACCGCCACCGCTTTTCTATCGCCAAGAACATCATATACTAATTTAATGGTGTCATTTAGGTCGTGTGGTGCGACATAGAAAATCAATGTGCTTTTGTATGTTTTATATTCCTGCAAGGTCTTTTTTGCGTCACTTTTCTTATTCGGCAAAAAGCCAATAAATGTAAATGGCGTAGGAAGTCCGCTCATTACAAATGCGTTGATTAACGCACTCGGTCCACTAACAACGGTGTATGGCACATCACATTTAATGCATTCATTCACAAGCACATTGCCGGGGTCTGAAATGCCGGGCATTCCAGCGTCAGAGATAAGCGCAATGTTTTTGCCACCTTGCAAATCTCTCACTATTCTATCGACTTCGCTTTTTTCGTTGAACTTATGATAAGAAAAAAGCGGTTTTTTGATGTCATAATGATTAAGAAGTGTTAGGCTGGTGCGAGTATCTTCGCACAATATATAATCAGCCGAATTTAAAATTTCCAATGCGTAGTGCGTTATTTCTTTTAGATTCCCAATAGGCGTCGCAACTAAATATAGCATATTATCCCATACGGATTCTAAGTCCGCTTTTGCCTCCCTTTTTCGCTTCGACCAAGATAATGCTATCGCCCTTACTACTAGGCAATATTTTCAAAATCTTTGGCTCAATGTTGTATTTTCTGCAAAATACACAAATGTCTGTTAGTCGCTCTTCACGATTTACAAGATACAGCCTGCCACCGAATTTAAGCAATTTGCTCGCTTCGGCGATAATCTCTTCCAAAGTGACCATCACTTCGTGCTTTGCGATGCGAATAGACTCTTTCTCGCTTCTTACCCCGTTGTCCTTATATGGCGGATTGCACACCACGACGGAATATGTGCCAAGTCCCAAGGTTTTGTGAATTCCTTGCAATGGAGCATTGACCACTTTTATGTAATCTTGTTGAACATTATATTCTATACTTCTACGGCACATATCTGCCATATACTCTTGAATCTCCACTTCGGTGATGTCTTCACAACCCGTCTTGGTCTGTATCAAAATGCCAACAACCCCACTGCCACCGCATAGGTCGACAATCTTGTCGTTAGGCTTCGCTTTCACAAAATTCGCAAGTTGTACCGCGTCAGAAGTAAAACAATATTCATCTTTATTTTGAATCACAAATTTGTTGTTAATTTGCAAGTCGTCAAGTCGTTCATTATTCTTTAGCATTTTTTATTTTTATCTCACTTAATGGATATTCATTTACTTTTATTGAGTCGTCGCTTACAAACTTTACACTCACTAATTGCTTGAGTAAGTTGTTGTACACCACTATCCCTTCGCCGTCTTTTGTAACTACTTTTGAGTTAAGTTTTGGCATTTTTGCACTCACTTCGCTATAATACTCATTCTCATAACTTAGACAACACATTAGTCTTCCACACACGCCACTAATCTTTGCGGTATTAAGTGAAAGTCCTTGTGTTTTTGCCATCTTAATACTAACTTTATCGAAGTCATTAAGATACTGCCTACAACAACACTCTTTGCCACAGATTCCAAGCCCGCCGACTGCTTTTGCTTGGTCACGAATTCCTATTTGTCTTAATTCTATGCGAAGTTTTAACTGACTAGCAAGTTCTTTTACAAGTTCTCTAAAATCAACCCTATCTTCACACACAAAATCAATAACAACCTTTTGACCATCAAGTGTAAAGTTAACATCAACCAACTTCATTTCAAGGTTATATTTTTTTATAAGTGCATTGGTCTTGTCAAAAACATTGGGCTTTTTGGCAATAAGTTCGTCATTTCTGGCAATGTCTTTATCAGTAGCGACTCTCACAACCGGCATCAGCGGAAGAACGAGTTTTTCTTCGTCTTCTTCATAACTTGAAGTGGCGATGATCCCTAGCTCCTTGCCCCTTGACGATTCCACAACAACTTTTGTGCCTATTTCAAGTTCTTCTTTAAGTGGGCGAAATGTAAAAATTCTACCATTCTCCCTATATTTTATTCCAACTACTTTTGGCATTTAAATCTAACCTCCAATATTCCTAGCAACAAATAGTCTATAATGGCATTTATGTTGCAATTTGCTTTATATTTTTTTACACAATTTTGGATAATATCCGCTATCCCGACAATAGCTTCTGCGGAATATTTCTGTATCCTATATTTACTACTATCGTTGTTGACAAGTGCTTCCATAACTTCTCTGAAGGTGTCAAGTAGCACCCCTAAGAAATTCTCAAAATCATCAATTTCTTGTATTTGATTGCCCACACTAAGCACCTTATCACTTTTATCGAATGCATTTACAATGCTAATGCACACATCTTTAATTTTGAGCATTTTGTCATTTTCCAAAAACTTAGTCGCCATTGAAAGATTGCCATCAACAATATCCATAATTCTATCGACATTAGCGGAGTTTTCATATTTTTTAGTTAAATAATCACGCAAAATTTCCCTTTTTATTTGCGGTACAAATAGTTTTTTGCACCTTGACCTGATGGTCGCAAGCACATTATTTTCATTAGATGCCGTAACAACAAACACAACGCTCTTAGGTGGCTCTTCCAATGTTTTTAACAGTTTGTTTTGCGCTTGAACAGTCGCCAAATCGAAATCATTGAGAATGTATATTTTCTTCTCGCCTTCTAGTGGCAAAACATAACTTTCATTAACAACATTTTCAATGTCTTCAACCACAATGTTCTTTTTCGACGACGGAAGCACAACGACATCCGCGTGCTCGTTTTTCTCGATTTTGACACACTGATTGCACTTGCCACAAGCAGAATGACTCTCGCAAAGTATTTGCTTTGCAATGTGTTTTGCAAGTCCTTTTAAATACTCGCCATCGCCACTTATGAGCATATATGCGTGATTAAGCATATTTTCTTCAATGTCGCGTGCAATTATTTTAGAAATTTCGCTCGATTTAAATAAAATATCCATATATTAGTTATCCTTATCTAATTACAACCCACTATTTTTCAAATATTTTGGTTATTACCTTGACAATAACTCAATTCTTATATATAATAAGTGAGTTAATATGCTGATATGGCTCAGTAGGTAGAGCACCACCTTGGTAAGGTGGAGGTCCCGGGTTCGAATCCCGGTATCAGCTCCATTTTAAAAACCCTTCGTTTGCAAGGGTTTTTTTGATGTTTAATTGCGACTTTTACGCATTTATCATTCAACAATTCAATTACAATAAACTACTCACCCACAACGCTAACTTTTACGGTTGTTGTTATTCCAGGGTAAAGTTTTAATTTCGCCGAGTAATTACCTAGGCTTTTTACTTGCTCCAATTCGATTTTTTTCTTGTCAATATCAAAGCCAAGTGCTAATAGTTCTGTACTCACTTCTTTATTGGTCACACTGCCAAATATTTTGCCGTTGGCTCCCGCCTTTACCTTAACTGTAATTTGCTTATCCTTCAATTTACTAGCCAAATCAAGTGCTTGAAGCCTATTTTGTTCTTCCCTATAAGCATTTGCTTGTTTCGCCTGATTCGCTTCGTTTACCGCCGAATTTGTGCCCACAACCGCATAGCCGTTGGGGACTAAGAAGTTGGAAGCATAGCCGTCATTTACATTTATAATATCGCCCTTTTTACCCTTGCCTTTTAAGTCTTTTAATAATACTACTTTCATAAAAACTCCCTTTGTTTCGTTTTAAATAGTGTAATATTTTGGGCGAAAAAAGTCAATAATAATAACCAAATATAGTAAATTTAGGGGGAAAGTATGGATTTAAAATGTAGAAATTTGGATTGCAAAAACAACGATTGTTATTCTTGCACCAAAAAAGGAATAAGCATAAATAGTCATTCTTACTGCAAGGATTACAAAAAATGTAAGGTTTTGGACGAAAAACAGCAACAAGATGTGCCTAAAACGATGTTTGAGAAACAACCCGAATTGCACCCGTATAGGCACAACAAGACGGTTGACATCGAATGCGGTGCCGACTGCCTTTTTAATCACGATGGCAAGTGCTTGGCAAATGGGATTGCCGTGCAAAATCTTGAGCAAAACCACGCAAAATGTGTGACATATATGAAAAAATAATGGCCATATAATTTGACAAATCAAATTCCAAAATGCTAAACTCTATTTAGGAGGTAAAAATATGGATGGATATTAGAATAGACGAAAAAGATGGCAAATTCAAATTTAGAGTTTGCGGAATTGTTTATCACGACAACAAATATCTTGTTGTGAGAATGGATTCCAACCCATTTTACTGCTTACCGGGTGGACACGTGGAATTAGGCGAAGATACTGACACTGCGGTACTTCGAGAGATGAAGGAAGAACTTGGCTTTGAGGTGAAAATTAAACAACTTATAGCAGTCAACCAAAACTTTTTTAAGTCGAAAGATGGCAAGCCTTTCCACGAAATAGGATTCTATTATGTCGTAGAAGCAAAGGACGAATCCGACCTAACTCTTCACGATTATAAGCGTGAGGAACTTGACAAGGGAGAATTAAGGCACCACGAATTTAGGTGGTTTACTAAGGACGAACTTGAAAATATTAACTTCAAGCCACCATTCATTATCCAAAATCTTGAAAATAAAGCCCCAGCAATAAATATTACTAGAGACCCGGAATAAAGTTTAAAACACAATTTAATCGGTGTAAAAAAAAAGCGATTTAAAGTATTTCTTTAAATTGCTTTTTTGGTATTATTTATTTGATATATTAATATTACTTATACAAATCAAACATATCGTCGAATTCTGTTCCCTTAGCCATTTCGTTTAATGCTCTATTTCGTTTTTTACGACGGTCTATTTTCTCTGCAGCGACCCCTAGTAAGGTTGTGCCACATACTCCTAGAGCCCCACCGGCTATCTTTAAGTCATTGTTTCTTAATTCGGTCTTAGCAATGTCTGCCTTAGTGTCTGCAATTTCAACATCAATCAGCATATTTTGAAGTTCAACATCTCCAGAATTTCTTACATAATCCACACAAAAATCCGCACTATTGAATTTTTCGATAGACAAATCGTATGTTTTTTTGTCCATTGCCCCATTTTCATACTGCTCTAGGGCATTTTTTATACAATTGGATTTGTAACTTATAAAATTGAGATTATCTCCCATCGCTTTCAATACTTGCTCTTTTGCAGTATCGACATCAATATTTAATTTTTCGTACTCACTTTTTAGCCCTGCTCTTTTTGACGCAAAATATCCTATTGCACCACCACAAGCGCCAGCAAGTGTTAAGATTCCTACTCTTACAATTACCTTCATATTCTTTTTTCTCCCATTTGATTTTTTAGTATTATATCACACCAATTATTGCATTGCAATACCTTTTTTTAAAAAAATCCCGTTCGACAAAAGTAGACAAAAAAATCCATACCCTTTTTTAGGTATGGATAATTAAAACACATTTTAAAAATAATTACTTAAGTTCTACTGTAGCACCAGCTTCTTTAAGCTTAGCTTCCATAGCCTTAGCGTCTTCAGCTTTAACTGCTTCTTTGATAACCTTTGGAGCACCGTCAACTAATGCTTTTGCTTCGCCTAGACCAAGACCTGTGATTTCTTTAACGATCTTAATAACAGCGATTTTGTTAGCGCCAACTTCTTTAAGTTCAACGTTGAATTCAGATTTTTCTTCTGCTTGAGCAGTTTCGCCAGCAGGAGCAGCCATCATTGCTACTGGAGCAGATGCACTAACACCGAATTCTTCCTCCATCATTTTTACTAGTTCACTTAGTTCAAGAACTGTAAGTTGTTTAACTTCTTCAATAAATTTATTTAAATCTGCCATTTTAATTTCTCCTTTTTTTAAATTAATTTTCTTGTTTCTTTTCTGCTATACCGTTTAAAGCCCTAGCCAAAGCAGAAATAGGGCCTTGAAGTGTACCAAGCAACATAGCGATAAGTACTTCTCTTGAAGGAACCTTAGCAAGTGCTTCGATGCCATTCTTGTCCATAACTTTACCGTCAACGATACCAAACTTCACTTCCATTTTATTAAAGTCTTTTGCTGACTTGCAGAATAGTCTTGCTGGAGCAACTTCATCATTGCCAAATACTACTGCAGTTGTGCCTTCCAAGTTTTTCTCATCAAAATCAGTAACACCGATTTCTTTAAGAGCAAGTTTGAAAAGAGTGTTTTTGCATACTTTATAAGTAACATTTTCATTACGGAAATTTCTTCTCATAACAGTATCTTCTGCAACAGTTAAGCCACGATAATCGACGAAAACGATTGATTTTGCGTCTTTAAGTTGACTAGCCAATTCGCTAACTAACTGCTTTTTGTTTTCTTTATTAACGCTCACCTTATCTCTCCTTTTTAAAATGTGTATTTGTAAAAATAAAACTCCCCACGCCAAAAGCATAAGGAGATAAGTACATCTATCTTAAAACACTTTCCTCGGCAAGATTTACTGATACTTGCTGTCTTTGGCAGTAGAAATATTTAATTTACGAATGTATTATATTACGAAAACCACGCATTGTCAAGTACTATTATGAAAAAAACACAAAAAATCACAAATTTTTAAAATCTTTATAAAAAATGATTATATAAAAATTTGACTAATTTATTTTATAATTATATAATTATTAAAATTAGTCTATAAAATGCGACTATTTTCAAAAAAATATAATTAACGGGGGTTTGTAAGCGATGGAAAATTGGCAAATTGAAAATATTTGCGTCGATGCTATGTGGAATATTATATATTCCGTATCAAGTTTTTTCAACAAAAAAGCAAACCTAATGGCATACATTTATGGCGAAATTGTTGACAAAATCGACAATCCGAAGACGATGAAACTAAGTGTTTTGGCCAAAAAGAAATTATTTGAAAACAACATAGTTAAATATTTTTCGGCAGTGAGAGACGCTAGCGTAAAGACAATTACTAACAACGACACCCCTTCAAATATGGACATTGATGGCGACATTCTCACCGAGCGTGGATTTGCAAGACTTTCTACTTTGTCAAATATTAATTCCAAGGCGATGTATTCATCAAAGACAAATAAAAACATATATTTGGCACTTGGAAATGCCCTTAAAGGATTTTCTATGTCCGATACTGATTATGAAGATAAAGGGCTATTTGAAGCCATTTATAGATATATTGAGAAACACGACAATTTGTATTCATCCAATGGAAAAGCCGTCGCTAATAGTTTTATTACAAACATCGAAAATCAACAAATAATCGAAAATTTATTGCATAGTTATCAGGAATTTTTAAAAACTCAAATTAGAAATTTCCAAAGAGATATGTATCAACAAGAGTCGGACGAGTTGTCTGTAAAGGTCGTGGACGACATCTTAAGAGAAGTTGATAAGGAATATAAGATGAGTAGCAACAACTTTAGTTCGGTAATAAGCCTAAACTTGCCTAGAAAAATATTGTTGCTACATGGAATAGATACTGACAGCAATAAAGGTGTTCGCCCAAGAAATTAGCGTCAATAAGTTAAAAAAATGTAGTTGCGATAAACAATATCGCAACAAAAAAACACATTTGTAATAAAAATTATATATGTTATTATATCAATTAACTTCTTATAATAATAAATTATAAAGATAATAAAGAACAAAAAAATTATAGGAAACAAAAAAAAGAGATTTTCTAAAAATCTCTTTTTTTTATTAACCCTTATAATCAACTTTGATTCCAGGACCCATTGTGCTGGTTAAGGTAACACTCTTGATATAAGTACCTTTTGCAGCTGCTGGTTTTGCCTTTACAATAGCATTCATTACAGTATTGAAGTTTTCAGCAAGTTTTTCACTACCGAAAGAAACTTTACCAATCATTACGTGAATGATATTGTTTTTGTCAAGACGATATTCAACTTTACCAGCCTTAACATCTTGGATAGCCTTAGCAACATTTGTTGTAACTGTTCCACTCTTAGGGTTAGGCATTAAGCCCTTAGGTCCTAAGATTTTTGCCACTCTACCTACGATAGGCATCATATCTGGGGTTGTAATACATACATCAAAATCCAACCAGCCTTGTTGAATTTTAGCAACCATTTCGTCGCCACCAACAACATCAGCGCCAGCCTTTTCAGCGATGTCGGCATTGTCGCCCTTTGCTAGAACAAATACTCTAACCTTTTTACCGGTTCCGTGAGGCAATACAACAACACCTCTTACTTGTTGATCAGCGTTACGGCCATCAACACCAAGACGAGCGTGAACTTCAACAGACTCGTCAAACTTAGCACTTGCGGTTTTGCTAACCAATTCAATTGCTTCATTTACAGCATATGCTTCATTTTTGTTTACAAGTTTAGCACTTTCTGTATATCTTTTACCTTTTTTCATATATTTTTTCCTCCTTGTGGTTTTAACAAGTAAATTAAAGATTTTTTACTCTCCCACGAATTTTGTAGTTATTATTCAACTACGCTTACGCCCATGCTACGGCAAGTACCTTCAATCATACTCATTGCTGTTTCGATACTGCTTGCATTTAGGTCAGGCATTTTTGTTTCTGCGATTTCTTTGATTTGTGCCTTAGTGATTTTAGCAACCTTATTCTTGATTGAATTAGGGCTACCACTTTCAATTCCGCATGCTTTCATAATTAGAACTGCTGCTGGTGGAGTTTTTAGCACAAAAGTGAAAGATCTATCAGCATAAATAGTAATTTCAACTGGGATTACTAAGCCAACTTGTCCTTGAGTCTTTTCGTTAAACTCTTTGGTGAATGCTGGAATATTAATTCCGTAAGGACCAAGAGTAGAACCAACTGGTGGACCTGCTGTAGCTTTACCAGCTTGAAGTTGTAATTTAACAACTTTAGTTACCTTTTTCTTTGCGTCTGCCATATTCTTTTCCTCCTGCCATTTTCTTAGGAATGGCTTTGTGGTGTAAACAAAGTGCATAAAAAAATTTACACTTCTCCCACATACTGCCTAAGTTAATTAGGCAATATATAATTAATAGCATATTTGCTATAATTACCAATAAAATTAATCAACTTTTCTTACTTGTTCAAGACTTAGGTCAACAGGGGTTTCTCTTCCGAACATCTCAACAACTACTCGACACTTATTGTTAACCGCATCTACTGACACAACTGTGCCAACAAATCCGTTAAGTGCACCTTCCAAAACTTCAACTTTGTTGCCTTCTTCTAGGTCGGTAGCAACTACAGCGACTTTCTCAAGACGCATCTTATGGATTTCGTCCTTAGTCAAAGGAATAGGACGACCCGCAGGGCCTACAAATCCAGTAATTCCACGAGTACGGGTAATTGCGTGCCAAATATCGTCGCCATAAATCATCTTAACAAAAATGTAAGTAGGCATCAACTTCTGACTTACGACTTTTCGCTTGCCATTCTTTTCTTCAACAACATCTTCCATAGGGATAATGATGTCAAATACTCTTTGTTGTAAATTGTACTTATCAATAACAATTTCCAAGTTTTCTTTAGCAACATTTTCGTATCCGGGATTGGTATGAAGTGCGTACCAGTCAGCATTAAGACTTGCGTCATTCTCAACAACATTGTTGTCTTGAGACTCGGTCGCTACCGACTCTTCTTTGACTTCGTCTTGGCTTTCTTCGGTCATTTCAACATTTTCAAATTCGTTTAAAATATCGTTTTGTTCCATCTAGACACCTTCCTAATAAGCCAACCAAGTAAACAACAAACTTAGAAGTCTATCAATTCCAAAAAGTACAAGTGTGCACACAACAACTACAGTAATAACCATACCTGTCTGCTTACAAACCTTGCCGAAAGTTGGCCAGTTTACTTTTTTGATTTCACTAACACTTTCCTTAATCTTCTTGCCTAGTCCACCCTTTTTGTTTTTGGACTTCTTAGATTTTTTGTCAGATTTGTTGTCATCTTTTGCTTTTTTGCCAGTTTTTTCTTTGTCGGTTTTTTCGATACTTTCAGTTTTTTCTTCTTTTACTTCGGTATCTGGCTCTACAATCTCTACTTCTTGTGTATCAACTGCAACTTTATCTTTTTTAGCCATCTTAAAACTCCTTATAAACTATTTACTTTCTTTATGAACTGTGTGTTTTTTGCAAGCTGGACAAAATTTCTTTCTCTCGATTCTGTCTGGGTCATTTTTCTTGTTCTTTTCAGAATTGTAATTTCTATTTTTGCATTCTGTACAAGCAAATGTAATAATTTCTCTCATATTTCTCCTCCAAAATTTATCGAAGTATTTTAGCATTCAAATAATAACTTAAAATCCAACGATTGTCAATGTTTTTCTTCATAAAAAATAGAGTCCAATTCAAAAAACTCTATCTTTATAATTTTATATTGCACCTACATTATAATACATTGTAAACAAAAATGCAAGCACTTTTTATGTTAAATTTTAGCACAAGTCATCATTTTTAAATTTTTTAGTCGAAATTAGTAGCAACAATGCTGAAATTCCGGTCCAAATCGCAAAAGAGATTCCTTTTGAAAAGACACCCAAAAACCCGTCAGTCATAATTGTGCCGGTGCTCGAACTAATTGGCGACAAGTACTTCAACCAAGTTAATTTCTCACTAAGAGAAGATAATGTTGTAAACAAATACATAAAAATGACTATCAAGATGCCCGAAAATGTATTGAAATACTTTTTGTGGAACAATCCCAAAGAAAATACAATAATCGCTATTTGAAGGGTTATTAATGTTGCCATAAGGGTAAATACAAGCAGATTAACAACACTAAATTGATGTATTCCCACGATTAGCAAGGCAACAATCGACACCGCAAAAGCCACCAAGTTAAGATATATAGTATTTAGCACCAATCTAAGCAGTTTTGTCCTAACAATCTCGTTTCGGCTAATATTTAGCGTATATATAAGTTCATAACTACCGTTTTTGAATTCGGTTGTGGTGATATTTACCGCCATCACTGCGACAAATATTCCGACTAGGAACACCCACATCTCCACCGCTTCGGAATTAAAATATTCTTGCAGTGTCATTGCTCCAAACATCTCCCCTAGTTCGCCAGTAAATTTATCGGCGACCGATTTTACTAAGGGGAAGATTCCGACTGTAAAAGCCATCATAATTGCAACAATTATGCTAAATATGACAAATAATTTTGTTCCGCTCTTTCTTTGTAAGGAAAATAGCGGTTTATTAATAATCTTACTTTTCATTAGTCTATTCTCCTTTTACTCCGACCCCGAATAGAAATACATAAATATGTTTTCTAGGCTTGCTTCTTGGATGTCGATATTCACCAAATCAATGCTATTAAGATATTTTATTAGTTTTGGCATTTCTCCGTTGTAATTGAATGTAACAACCTTTCCGTTGCGTTTTACATTGCTCACCCCGGCAAGAGTAATTTCTGGCTCACTGTACTCGGTTTCAATAGTGATGTTTTTTAACCTTTTGGTCTTTAATTCTTCCATTTCTTCAATGGCAACCACTTTCCCATCTTTTATAATAGCAACTCTATCGCACAACCTTTGAATGTCGGTAAGTTCATGGCTACTTATGATGATGCTCGCACCACGCTTCTTCTCTTCCTCCATTAGTTCAAAAAACTTCTGCCTAATAAGTGGGTCTAGGCCACTGGTTGGCTCGTCCAAAACAATGAGTTTTGGGCTTGACAAAAGCGCAATCACAATGCCCATTTTCTTCTTGTTGCCATATGACAAATCTCTCGCTTTTCTTGTAAGGTTGAGTTCGAGTTTTGTGGCAAGATAATCCACCCTATCCATACTCACGCCTTTGACTTTTGCGACAAATTCTAGATTGTCTTTAACTGTTAAATTGGGAATAACGCTAATCTCTCCACTAGAATACCCCAACTCGTCACGAACTTTATATCCGTCCACGAAGGCATTTTCGTTGAAAATAGCAACTTCGCCACTAGTGGGTTTTAATAGCCCCACTATCGCTCTTAGTGTGGTTGTTTTGCCGGCGCCATTAGGACCTATAAGTCCCAAAATCTCGCCTTCTTTTACATTGAATGTAACACCATCAACCCCCACTACCGAGCCGAACAACTTTTTTAAATTAATTACTTCACAAGGTATCATATTTTTTATCTCCATTTTTATTATATTACAGAATTTCAAATTTGTAAAGTATTTCATTTTTATAAGTCAGTATTTGTATGTCCGTTGGGTTTTCACATCCAGTTTGGTTGTCTTGCGATTATATATGATTGCATTTCATATAATAATTGAGTAACAACTCCATTAATTATCGCCTCGAAATTGAGCCCATTATTCTTACTTATTTTACAAAAAATATGTCGCATTTCATAAATTGTCGAATAAAAATTTTAAATTAGGTATTTACATTTTGCCACTTTGGTGTTAGAATGTTGTTAATATCGAGAAAAAAATCTTGAAATATGATATAAAAGGAAGATAAAAAAATGAACATTTTTAAGAATTACGATTTTGATGGAAGTATAAGAAGAAACAGCCAGAACAATCAAAATAAGCAAAGCGACGAAGAAAAGAAAAAGTTCCTTGCTGAGAGCGATAAAGCCACTGACTATCGCAATCACCCTGGCAATAAACCAATGACACTTGATCAGTACCTAACCGCTTCCGGATATGCTCTATATTTCCCAGATCACTACGATGAAAAGGGACGAAAAATTTATGAAATGTACCAAGAACTTGGCAGGGGTTTTCCGCTTATTAAAGTAGCACCAAACCCACTAAGAATGCCCACCCCATCAAATAAGAACCGTGAGGAAATAGGCGAAGAAGATATTAGAAGATGGCCAAATCTACTACCTAAATACTACTTAAATTCAGAGGAAGACAAACGAGCACAATTAAAAGTCATTGAGAATGCCGTGCATAGACACAATCTTCCAAATGTTAAAGCATTCTACCCTCTTGACGACAATCCTATTACAAAAAAAGAAAGAAACCTTGTTGATAATTTTGAGAAATCATTAGTAGATATGATTCAAACCCAATACGATAGATTCCCAAATAACAACCAATATCAATCCCCTGCAAGTGCAAGTAAGCTTATGATTTATAGGCAAGCATTAATTCCGCCTGGACCAATTTCTTATGGTCACTACCCTAGTGCAATGGGCCTTGGCGCAGAGATAGATATGAACTATTTGCAAAAGTCTATTAACACTTTCAAACCTACAATATTGACAGTGGAGAATGTAAGCGATTTAAAGAAAATGTTATCCACTCAGTCATTCTTCAAAGAACTTATGATTACAAATGCTTATCTAACAGCAATTAGTTCAATGAATACAATGTTCTTAGTCTCTAGACCAGAACAAGACTGGTTATTTACCTCTGAAGAAAGTCCTTTGCTACAATCAGTTAAATCTCTTGCATATGAACTAAAAAATCAGGATATTAAAAACTTCCACATCGGACTAGTCGGGTCTGCTACTGTAGGCAAAATGCTAGAATTAAACGCTGAAATTATAGAAAAAAGTAAGGACCCTAACTACACCCTTACCGGAAAAGATGTTGAAAAGTTCCAAAACATTTTGACAACACCTAGCAAAACACCTACCGGAGTTGAAGTTGTAATGATGGACGACCTGCGTGCCAACAACTTACTTAACAAACGAGAAAACGAAAGATTATACTAATATAGATAACAAAAAATACGAGTTAATAGTTATTAACTCGTATTTTTTATTTACTTCTTTTTGATATTGAGTCGGTCAAATTGTCAAAACCAATAACTAATGCCACCAAAAACGGAACATCTTGGTAATCTGTATCTAAAGTAAAACAATCTTTACCGATAGAAAAATCTTTTGTAAGAGTTGCAATTTCTTGTTCGTTTTTTATAATTTTACTGGTCGAGCCAAAAAACTTTCCTTCAATTCTCATAACATCAGTTATGTGGTCAATTTCGTAATCCGCATTTACACTAAAATCACCTTTTTTGATAGTCGCAATCTTCCTTTTGTTCTCATCGAAAATCATCGTCTTTTTACAAAAGAATGTCCAAAATTTGTTTCTAACAATATATAACAATTTCCCTTGCATATCATATATTTTCTTTTTTTGAGTAGGGCTAATTAATTTTCCTTTAACCTTATATATATTTTGTTGATTCTCATTCAAAACTTCCGAATCCCCGCCCCAAGAAAAAGGCTTATTTTTTACATATATTTTCATTTATTTCTCCTACAAACATAAAATTAAACACACAAGCACAACAATCAAAACAAATATTGAGAATTTTATCTTTTTCATTTTTTTGTGTTTTTTTACGGCGTCTTTATCAAAATATTGGTTATTGCACACCATTTCGTTTTCCGCTTCCGACGATATTTGAGCGAATGGCTCGCCATCTTTAAAATCATTAATATTGATTGTAACTTTTGTATCTTTAACAACATTTAAAGCAAATCTACAATCAATCACTATGAATTTTTTGTCTAACTTTGTGTCAAAAAGTCCAAATATACTGACAAAAAAGTATAAAAGTGACCACCAGAACCAATTTTTAGAAGCATAATGATGGGTCTTATATATAATAACTTCAGCACGACCATCTATATCATAGTGGCACACCTTTTTATCGTCTAAACTAGACAACTTTACAAATTTGCCATTAATAGTCATAGTCGTAAGGGCTTCACTATTGCCGTTGATTTCTAATTCTAATTTTGCCATAGATTGCCTCCTTTTGCAAAATAGACTATCACCAGCACACTAGCAAATGCCAAAACCAACGAAGTTATTACAAGTTTTGAAGTTTGTTTTTTATTCCCTTTATTATATGATAGTAGCACAATGGAAATTATTGACATTACTATTGTAAATAATCCAATATAAGGGATAATGGATTGCATAAATTTAGAAACATTAAGCATTGTGTCGTTATTATTTACTTTATTTAAAAATCTCCATAGGCTTGTGGCTGGATTGCCAGAGATTGTTAATATAAGCCCAAGAGTAGATGCAACCATAACAAATACAAGCAAGAAACAAATTACTACTGTAATCCCTTTTAAAATCGGTAACAATACTGATGACAATAACAGCACTACAAGAATCGCTCCAAAACTTAACGACATATTGCTAAATATATTTGAAAATCTTAACAATCGCATTTGAGAAATTTGTCCACTAGGACATAATTCTTTATTGATGTCTTTATTTTCTTTCATATTTTACAACCACATTATCTCTTCATTAGTATGTTCTTGTGGAGTTTTAACATTATCGGCAGAGCGTTCTTGCGAAATTTTCTTAAATCTACCTAGCACATCTTCCAAGTCACCTTTTATTTTGTTGCCACCATTATTAATATTTTCTTTTGCATTTTCTATTTTGGCGGGTTTTTCAGGCTCTTTCTCGGCTGATTTTTCATAAGATGAGGATTTACTTGATTCTCTTTCTTTCTTTTCTTCTTTCTTTTTCTCTTCTTTCTTATCCCCTGACGATGTTGTTTTGGACGATTCTTGCTTTATGGCATTTTTCTCGGCTTCTTTCTTCTCTTCCTTTTGACGCCTTGCATTTTCAAGCATTTCTCTTTCGATATCTTCCATAAGGGTTTTGTCGTTTTTATTAAGCCCGCTCATTGCTTTTGGTTGGGCTTTTGCGTATATTTCATCTGCTTGCTTGGAGAAGTCGTTAACAATAGGGACAAGTTTTCCCATACACTCTTTTTCTTGTTGTTTTAGCATTGGGTTAACACCGCTACAATCCTCTATGCACTTATCAAGCAACTCACTAAGGGCTTTGTAATTGTTGTCCTTAAGGAAGAATTTTTCAATCTTGGAAAATTCCCCGTTGAATTTATTAAGGACCATCTTAGAATATTCGTTATTTACGCCTTTTAATGCTTCAAGGCGGGCTGTAACATAATTTTTGTATAGTTTGTTATATTCTTTTGATGTTAATTTTGCCATATTCATACTAAAACTTTTCTTAGCAAAAATATATGCGTTCATGGAGATGTCTTCTTTCTCGTTATAGTCACGACCGCCTTCTTCGGTAAGCACGATGGCAAAATGGTCGTATGTCTTTTCTATGAAATTTTCAAGTTCGCCCATAAATTCGGAGATTTTTGTGCGGACTGTATTTTGTATATATCCGTTGATTTTGTATTCGTCTTCAAGTATAAATAGTTCTGCCATAGCGATATTTTTGACGCTATTTTTTTGGAAAGTTACTTCGAAAATAACATCGCCATATCCAACGATATATGCGCTACAAAAAACAGAGTTTTTATATACTGACTTTTTTACTTTTCTAACCTTGACAAGTTCGGCCTTAATATCGTCGGAAATAACATACTCATTGTCAATATAATTACCCAACAAGCAATTGCTAATAACATTTACCTTCTCGGTGGTATAATTATCTTGTGAACTTTTTTTAAGCATATCTTCACTCATGATACAATTCTCCCATTTTTACTAGTATAGCAAATAAAATATAAATAGGCAAATAAAAAAAACATGCTTTTCAGCATGTTTTTTCTCGTATTTACTAAGCGATAATAGATGATACAACACCACTACCAACTGTACGGCCACCTTCACGGATAGCGAAACGAAGACCTTCTTCGATAGCCATTGGAGTGATAAGTTTGATAGTCATCTTAACGTTGTCGCCAGGCATAACCATTTCAACGCCAGCTTCTAGTTCGATAGAACCAGTAACGTCTGCTGTACGGAAGAAGAATTGTGGTCTGTAACCATTGAAGAATGGAGTATGCC
>CAZNJK010000010.1:0-47672 GCA_964573405.1 uncultured Christensenella sp.
GGTTAAGTCGTAACAAGGTAGCCGTATCAGAAGGTGCGGCTGGATCACCTCCTTTTAAAGAGAATTAAGTATTTCTCACGAAATACTTCACAGTTTTAGATACAATTTGTATCACAGTTAATTCTAACTTACAGTAAGATAGAATAGGTAAGTTAGTCCTATCACTAATCAAAATGTTCAATAAAAAGACACTCTCTCAAAGGCGTCTTTTTTTTTGTCAAAATCCAAATAATTATTTTTTTAAGTGATATTGACATCACAACTAATGTGTGTTAATATACTCATATAAAGATAAATTGTTGGGGGTAATATGGAAATTGATTATAGTCTATTGAATGAAGCTGAAGGCATAGTGGCTGATGCCGGCGACTTATCCATACCAAGAATTATGGATACATTAGACACTTCGTTTGACTGCCCAAAACAACACAAAGAGCAATTAAAACAATATGTACCTTTCGCGATAGCGAGAGTGGTAACTGCCGATATCAATCGCAGATATCTTGACCTAGCAATCAGTAGTCGCGCAAATGACCAAATATGGTGGCTAAGATATTGGGATTTGAAAAAAGAAATAAAGAAAAAATACACCAATGTTTTTAAGGCCTTGAGCAAGGAAAATGCTCCAGAAGTATATGATTTTATCAATCGCGACATCCATAGAAGATTGAAAAATTGGCTGATGTATTATGGTGAGTGTGCAGAAGTCCGTTTTTACGACGCATTAAATTTGTTTATTGGGTCTTGGAGAAAACTTACTGAAAAAGAGCGTTTTAAGGACGGATACAAAGGATTTAATGACAATCCTACAAGTTGGGAGATTGTGCGAGATCCCGATTTTGCAAATCATTTAAATCAATATATAGACGACAATTTCAATATGGACAATAAAATTTTGAAGAAGCAATTTATAAGCAATGAGCGAGTAATGTAATAAGAAAAAATGCACCTTTTTATGGTGTATTTTTTTTTGTAAAACTTGCTAAAATAGACTTGACAATATATTTTATATATTATATAATGTATTCGCATAAAATGTGGAGATGTAACTTTTGGCAATTAGCCCCTGCTTAAATTTACTATCTATTTTATTCAAAAAAATGTTTAACAATTAGGAGAAAATTTATAATGAAAACAGTTATGGCAAAAAAAGAAACTGTATCAAGAGAGTGGTTGCTAATTGACGCTACTGACCTTCCTGTTGGTCGAGTAGCAAGTAAAGTTGCTTTTATCCTTCGTGGTAAACACAAACCTTGCTATACTCCACATGTTGATACCGGTGATTATGTTATCGTAATCAATACAGACAAAATGATTTTAACAGGTAAGAAATTAACACAAAAACAATATTTCCGTTATTCAGGTTATCCTGGTGGAGATACCTTAACTCAAGCAAAAGATATGATGGAGAAAAAGAGCGACATCGTACTAGAGAAAGCAGTTAAAGGGATGCTTCCACACAACACACTAGGTGCTGATATGTTCAGAAAGTTGAAAGCTTACAAGGGTAGCGAACACCCACACCAAGCACAACAACCTAGAGAAATCAAAATCAAAGGAGATGTACTAAGATAATGGCTGACGAAAAGAAAGTTACGAAGAAAGTTGCTGAAGAAAAGAAAACAGCACCTAAGAAAACTGTAAAGAAAGAAGAAAAAACTGAAGTTGTAGAAAAGAAAGCCCCAGCAAAAGGCAAGACTGTAAAATTTGCAAAATTTGTTCAATTTACAGGCACTGGCAGAAGAAAATCTTCTATCGCTAGAGTAAGACTTGTTCCTAATGGAACTGGCAATTTCCAAATCAACGGAAAACACATTGACGAATATTTTGGTCAAGGTACTTTAAAGCAAGTTGCTTACCAAGCACTTGAACTTACCGAAACATCTACAAAATACGACATTTTCGTAAATGTTAACGGTGGTGGACTTACTGGTCAAGCAGGCGCTATCCGTCACGGAATTGCAAGAGCATTAATCAAAGCAGACGAAACCCTTCGTCCAGAACTTAAGAAAGCAGGCTTCCTAGAGAGAGATTCTCGTAAGAAAGAGCGTAAAAAACCAGGTCTTAAGAAAGCACGTAAGGCTCCACAATTCAGAAAGAGATAATTATTTGGATTATTCAAAAATACCGCATTTCGCGGTATTTTTTTGTTCTCAAATACACAAACTATACTAATCGCAAGTCAGATATATTTAAATTAATGATTTTACAAAAAAATAGTTAAATAATGATACATCGAGAATTTAATTATCTATCAATAACCTAAATTCTTACATTTTTCTACATATTTTTGATGAAATTGGGCAAGTTATAACTAAGGGGGTAACAATATGAACGATTGTATGTTATTAGGATTTGCCGTTGGGATGATTGCCGGTGCATTGATTGTGAGTAACAACAAAAAAGCCCAAGACATTGTTGAGCAGGGCAAAAAGGCAGTGAAAGAGCAAGTCCAAAAAATAAAATAATTATTCTTTTCCTTTTGCAGTTATCTAAAAAGT
This sequence comes from uncultured Christensenella sp., assembly GCA_964573405.1. Classification (GTDB taxonomy): domain Bacteria; phylum Bacillota; class Clostridia; order Christensenellales; family UBA1242; genus UBA11490. The sequence goes on from CAZNJK010000010.1 coordinate 2,502, forward strand.
GTGATATACTCCTAGTATGGATAAAAAATATTATAGAATTATGGGACTTGACTATGGCGATGTGCGTATAGGCGTGGCACTAAGTGATGTGACAAGGTTTTTATCAAGTGGCTACGAAACATATGTGCGTAAGTCCACCGAAAAAGACATTGCCCACCTAAGCGATTTGATTACGCAAAACAATGTGAAAAAAGTCGTATTTGGATTGCCATTAAATATGGACGGAAGCCGTGGCATTAGAGTGGAAAAGACGGAAGCATTTGCCGAAAAACTAAAAGAAAAGTGCGGTGTGGAAATTGACTACTACGACGAGCGTCTAAGTTCGGTGAGTGCCGAAGAAATCCTAATCGAGGCGGGTGTCCGCCGAGAAAAACGCAAAGAAGTAATAGACAAGTTGTCAGCGACTATAATATTGCAAAATTATCTTGATGAAAATAAGGAGAATTAAAATTATGAGTAACAAAAATGTTTCACCTATTGATATGCTATTCGACGAGAATAACACCGACAACATCGTATTGTATGACGAACAAAACAACGAAGTAGAGTTTGAGCAAATCGCTATCATCCCATTGGAAGATAGAGTATATGCCATCCTTCGCCCACTAGACGAAAAGAACCCACTTCCAGAAGACGAAGCGGTTGTTTTTGCAATTGAAGAAGTTGATGACGAAGATGTCCTAGTTCCAGAAGAAGATTCCGATATTGTAGACAAAGTATTTGACAAATACTACGAACTTCTAAAAGAAGACGGCGTCGATGTTGAAGTTGTGGAAGACGAAGAATAATTAATAAGTGCGATTTTCATTAGTCGCACTTTTTTTATAGAAAAAAATATTTTATATATTTTTTGTTGTAGAAAAAATAAAAAATTGTTATAATAAATCTAAATATGGATAATTAATACCAAAATTTAATAGGAATTAGGGTTGTTGAATGAAAAATAAGGGGAAAAAGTTATATTTAACATTTATGGCACTCGGCCTTGCGGTGACCATACTTTTGTCAAGTTCTATCACACTTGCCTTTTTTGGCTCGTCCTCTAAAGGCACTTCCACCGTCAAAATGGGTAATGCCGTTGAAGTAGATAGTTCTATAGAAGTCCAAAGTTCCACATTGTACGTTTCTCCGTCCCAAAATGTGGATATCGACGCTACGGCAACCGTAAAATCCCCAGGGACAGCGGGGAATGAAACCGACGCACTCCTTAGAGCAAAAATCACATCAAGTACATCGCTTACTAATATCGCAGTTATCCCGTCAACCACTGTTAATGGGACTACCGCATATTGGACAAAATCAACCGACGGATATTACTACCTAGTCACCGCCCAAAATGGCACGACTTGTTATACAATAGAAACCACAACCACTGGAGTGGCTGTTCCACTAAAAATCTCAGTCATTGTTCCAAGTAATTTGTCCAATGCCGACTCGGGCACTGCATATAGAGTAAATGTAGTATTTTGTGCAATTCAATCAAGAATTTACAACGACACCGCCCAAATTGCAAATACAATTTCCAATGTTAAATCAGTATTTGACGATGTGGAAGGAATCTCATCATCCGGTACAGTAACGAAAATTATGGGTAATAGCGAATTATATGGCAATCCGTCACCTACAAGCCCAGTCGAAATAGTGAGTGTGGGCGAAAAGACCAAGAATTTGGCTGAGATAAGATATGATTTAAATAGTAATGGTGGGAATGCCACAACTACAAAAATTGTATCCGAATCTTCAGGGAATGTGGTTAGTTCTATAATAAAGGTCGATGCGGGGCAAACATATGCATTATCAATGACGGGTAGTGGGACACAAACAAGATATTTCTACTATGATGAAGAACCTATAATAGGCTCTTCAATATCAATTGGTGGCGGATATGGATTTCCGAAAACTTTGACAATTCCAGACGGTGCAAAATATCTATTTGTTGTATGGAATAGGGATAATTCAACCTATCCTACTAGTAATTATCAAATAGAACTAGGCTCTGTCGCTACTGATTATGAGCCATATGGCAAATATAAAATCCCAGTTAGTGTAGACGGCAACATTACAAATATTTTCCTTGACGAGCCACTTAGAAAAGTGGGCAATTATGCGGATTATATAGACTTTACTACTGGTAAAGTGGTAAGACAAGTAAAGTCCACCACAATTGACGAAAACTCGTCTTTTGGGAAATTTAGTGGTGTTACTAACTATAATGCATTTTATTGTCAAGTTGGGGATATGATGTCTTATGTGCAAAATGGAAACAATATTAATGTTGAAGTTATGTCCAATTCATTTGTTTATAAAGCATGCGGTGGCGGAAATACGAATAATAACTGGTCGGGAGAATATCAAATAGGGGGAAGTTTGGCATCATCCTATTCTAGAATTGACTTTACATTGCCAACAGCAATTACTGATGTTGCGAGTGCGAAAAAGTGGCTAAAGGAACATCCAATCACAGTGTATTATCCTATGGCTACCGAAACTTCTGAAAGTATTGATTTGCCTACACTTACAGGCTCGTCAATTACTGTAAATACTAGTATTCAGCCAACAATTGTTGTTGAATAATAATCCTTTAAATAATTTAGACTCAATATAAGAAAGTTGTGAATTTGTTGATTTAATTTAAAATATTGTTAGTTTTAGAATTTTAAAAGTTATCAATTCGCAAAAGTTTCAAAATATTGGGTCTTTTTTTAGTAAAACACTTGTAATTACTTTAACTTTATGATAAAATGCTTATGTTTCAAAAATTACGCACACATAGAGCCATTTTCTTGCTGTTGCCTTTAATGAGTTTTAAAGGTGGTAAAGAAGAGTTATAAAGCCATGTGGAGGAATAAAAACAAGGAGGAAAAGTATAATGTCAGTAATTTCAATGAAGCAATTACTAGAGGCTGGTGTACATTTTGGTCACCAAGCACGCAAATGGGACCCTAAAATGGCTCCATATATCTTCACAAGCCGTAATGATATTCACATTATCAACTTGGAAGATACTGTAGTTTTACTTGATAAAGCTTATGATTATGTTAAGGAACAAGCAAGTCAAGGCAAAACAATTTTGTTCGTAGGAACAAAGAAACAAGCCCAAAAGGCAATCGAAGACGAGGCTAAAAGATGTGGAATGTATTACATCAACAGCCGTTGGTTGGGTGGTACTCTTACCAACTTCAAAACAATCAGAAGTAGAGTAGAAAGACTTAACAAACTTAACAATATGGAGAAAGTTGGTGAATTTAACCTACTACCTAAGAAAGAAGTTATTAAGTTGAAAGCCGAGAGAGACAAACTTGAAAAGAACCTTGGCGGAATTAAGGATATGGACCGCATTCCAGATATGATGTTCATTGTAGACACCAAGAAAGAGCACATTGCAGTTAAGGAAGCAAAAGCACTTAATATTCCTATTGTTGCATTGCTAGACACCAACTGCGACCCAGAGCCTATTGACTACATCATCCCTGGTAATGATGACGCAATTAGAGCCGTTCAACTTATCGCATCTGCAATTTCTAGTGCAGTTATCGAAGCAAAAGAAGGCGTTGCTCCATCACTTAACACTGAAGAGAGCGAAGCAAAAGAAGTTAGCGAGAATGTTGAAAGCGTAGAAGCTAGCGAAGAACAAACAACTGTTGAAGAATAATAAATTTTTTAAAAATGGGAGATAAAATTATGTTTACAACCGAAGATATTGTAAAACTAAGAAAAAGAACCAATGCAGGTATGATGGATTGCAAAAATGCTCTTGTTGCTTGCGATGGTGACCTAGATAAGGCTACTGAGTGGCTTAGAGAAAAAGGTATTGCAAAAGCCGCTAAAAAGGCTGATAGAATTGCAGCAGAAGGTCTTGTATCTAGTTATATCCATATGGGTGGAAAAGTTGGCGTTTTGCTAGAAGTTAACTGCGAAACAGACTTTGTTGCTAGAAGCGAACAATTTGTAACTTTGTGTAAGGATATTTCAATGCACATCGCTGCATCAAATCCACAATACCTTAACAAAGAGAGTGTTCCTGCTGAAGCATTAGAGAATGAAAAAGAAATCTTAAGACAACAAGCCATCAATGAAGGCAAGCCTGCTAACATTGTTGAAAAAATGCTTGAAGGTAGAGTAAAGAAGTTCTATCAAGAAAATTGCTTAATGGAACAACCATTTGTTAAAGATCAAGACAAAACAATCACTGATGTTGTTAACGAAGCAGTTCTTGCAATCGGTGAGAAAATCAGCGTAAGAAGATTTGTTCGTTATGAAATGGGCGAAGGTCTTGAAAAGCGTAAAGACGACTTGGCAGCAGAAGTTGCAGCACAAATCGCTCAAAACTAATTATTTAAAAAAGACGATAGTTATTGTGCTATCGTTTTTTTATCCTTATTCTCACAAAGTTGGGTAAATTTTGTGGTTTAAGTGCGACAACATCGCATATAAATATATTATTATATATTATTTTAATCTATTTATTTGATTTATTTTTAAATATCTAGTAAAATGACAATAATGACAAAATAATGGGAGTTATGTATGTATTCAGAAGAAATCGAAATGTATTTAGACGAATTTAAGGAGACAATGGGTAAGGTTGCCAACCACTTGCAAGACGAGTTGTTGCAAATTAGGGCTGGTAGAGCCAATCCAAAACTAATCGAGAGAATTATGGTTGACTATTATGGCACAATGACGCCTATTGTCCAAATGGCAACAATTAGTGTTCCAGAGCCACGAATGGTTGTTGTAAGCGCTTGGGATATAAGTATGGTAAAAGCAATTAGCAAGGCAATAGAATCCGCTAATCTTGGGCTTAATCCTAGCGACGATGGGAGAAGCGTAAGGCTTATATTCCCACAACTTACTCAAGAGCGTCGTAAAGAACTTGCTAAGGAAGTTAATAAAATGGTGGAGCAATCGAAGATTCCATGCCGTAATGCAAGGCGTGATTGTTTAGACGCTTTAAAGAATATGAAAAAAGACGGAACAATCACCGAAGATGAGATGTCGCGACTTGAGAAAGATATTCAAAAACTTCTTGACGACAATATTGCAAAAATTGAGCAAATGGGTGCTAACAAAGAAAAAGAGATTATGGAAATTTAGTTGGAGTTGTGATGGAATTAATAAAAGAGAAATTGCCCACTCATATAGCATATATTATAGATGGCAATGGCAGATGGGCAAAGAAAAGAGGTCTTCCTCGCAGTGTGGGGCACAAGTTTGGATTTGAAGCACTTAGAAAAATAATTTACGAAACTTTTGACCTAGGCATAAAGGTAATAAGCGTATATGGATTTTCTACGGAAAATTGGAATAGACCAAAGGAAGAACTCGATGGACTGTTCAAATTGTTTGAAAAACTATTTGAAGACGATATTTTAAATATGAAAGAACGTGGCATAAAACTCCAAATAATGGGGGATTATACCGCATTCCCAGACAATCTTGTGGCTAATTGCGAGAAGATGTTGGAAGAAACTAAGAATAACGAGAATTTTATACTTAATTTAGGCATTAATTATGGCGGGAAAGACGAACTTGTAAGGGGAATAAATAGCCTTATAAGAGCGGGCAAAACAGAAGTGACAAAAGAAGATGTAGAATCATCCTTATACACAGCCAATTTGCCACCGCTTGACTTTTGCATTCGTACATCGGGAGAACAGAGAATTAGCAACTTTATGTTGTGGCAAATAGCATATAGTGAATTGTATTTTCCTAAGGTGCTATGGCCAGATTTTAATAAAAAACATCTAATTAAGGCACTTAAAAATTATCAAAAACGCAATCGCCGTTTTGGTGCAATTAAGGAAGAAAAGAAGGAAAATAACAAATGAAAAAAAGATTTATAACTAGCATTTTTATTGTGCTTGGCTTAGGACTAGCAATGGTGTCAAGAATTTGGACATTGTATCTATTTGATTTGCTTATACTTGGGCTTGCAGTTATGGGTGCAGTTGAAGTTGCTAGAGTCTTGGAAAGACAAGGCAAATACACTAATTTTATTATTGTAGGGACTATGCCGGCGCTACTATATTTGCTTACAATCCTTACAATCAATTTTGACCTAAAATGGCAATATTTGGTTATATTTTTGCTATCGGCAATTATATTTTATTTTATACTTGTATTCCTTATCACATTGCTTGCGAAAAAGACAACCGCACAAGAAATGTCAAAGTATGAAGTTAATTGCTCAGTGTCACGATATGCAGTAGATAAGGCGATGTATTCACTATCGGTACTAGTGTATCCTACATTACTATTTATGACATTCATATTTATCAATCATTTTTATGAATTTTCATTTGTGATGGATTCGGGTCTTAACTCGAATTTTAAAATGGTTACATGGTTTATATTAGTAGGGGTATTTGTTGTAACAATGGTCACCGACACGATGGCATATCTTGTAGGAAGCACTTTAAAAGGCCCTAAATTGTGCCCGCTTATAAGCCCTAACAAGACAATCAGCGGAGCAGTAGGTGGATTAGTCGGCGGTACTGGTGCGGGGATGATTTTGTATGCAATCTTCCGCACGAGCGATACTTTTAGAGCAGAACTTAACCTGCTAAATTGTGCTTGGTGGGTGGTGTTACTTGTGTCGCTATTTGGCTCGGTTATCAGCCAAGTTGGTGATATTTTAGCATCCGCACTAAAACGCAAATCAAGAGTAAAAGACTACGGCACGATTTTCCCAGGTCATGGCGGGGTAATGGATAGAGTTGATGGTCAAATTTTTAATGCAACATTAGTATTTTTGGCATATACTTTGTTGTTTTTAGTATAATATATGTTTAAGGAGTGGTATTTTGATTAATTTTATAGGCTCAGTAAGTTCATTTTTTACAAGTGTTCTTTATATTATAGTTGCATTACTTGTCCTTATGATTATGATTGTAATTCACGAGGCGGGGCATTATACCGCAGGAAAAATTTTTAAGTTTAAGATAAATGAGTTTTCTATAGGTTTTGGAAAAGCATTGTACAAGCACACCAAGAAAAATGGCGAAGTTTTTGCTATAAGACTTATTCCGCTTGGCGGATATTGTGCTTTTGAAGGCGAAGATGAAGATGTTGAAAGCCCTGATAGTTTTAATAACCAAGCGTGGTGGAAAAGGCTTATTGTCCTTATCTCAGGGGCATTATTCAATTTCTTAAGTGCGGTTATCTTTTCGGTGGCATTGCTATCGGTTGTTGGCTCTGGATATAGCGACATAAAATCAGTCGACATAGCACCTAGTCAGTATGTAATTGAGTCCGAAACATTGCAAGTTGGCGATGTTGTGACAAGAGTGAACGGAAAGAAGTGTACGTTTTTAAATGGCGCATTTAATGGGATGGTGAGCGCGGTTCAAGATGATACTTCTATAATCACATTGACAGTAGAGAGAGTTGAGAATGGCGAGAAAGTTACTAAAGACATTCAACTACGCAAGAAAGCAGTAGAAGTGACCAATGAGTCTGGCAATGTTGTAAAAGATGCCGATGGCAACCCAACATACAACTACCTTATAGGGGTTACCACGGGGTGGCACAAATACAGCTTCGGAAAATCCCTTTTAAAGGCATTCCCATTCGCGTGTGAAATGGCGTGGGAGTGCTTGGCGATTTTCGGAAAATTACTAATCGGTAAGTACAGTATTCGCAATCTTGGTGGGCCTATAACCACAATAAGTTCTATTGCGACCGCATCTCAAGCAAGTATGCTTAATTTGTTGTTGCTATTCCCATTAATTGCAGTTAATTTGGCTGTCTTTAATTTGCTTCCTATTCCGGCACTTGATGGTGCACGATGCGTATTTGTCATCATAGAAGCGATTAGGAAAAAACCTATAAATAGGGATATTGAAGCCAAGATCCACACCATAGGATTGATCGTGCTATTTGCTTTTGTAATTGTGGTCGATGTGCTACAACTACTTGTATTTTAATAGGAATTTTTAACGATGGATAAATTAATTGAATATATTCAAAATAGTTTAAAAAAAGAATTTAACAACACTTACCTAAATTTCAAGTTGGTAGGTGTTGTTTATGATAAATCGGCAGATGTGGTTTTGTTTAAGTTTATCTACAAAAATGGCGATGTGACAATTGCCATAAAACAACGAGTTATCCAACTCATTGAAGAGTATTATGGGCACAAATTTAAAGTTGCGTGCAAACTAAAGAAGTCCTTTCTTGACGATGACGCAATCCAAGAATTTGTGTACCGCCTAATGCTTGAAAATTGCAAAAGTTTGCTTGATTTTTACAAATCAGATTTAACCGTTACAATTGATAATGACGATGTAAAAATCGAATGTGTAGTCGCCGAGCAATTTTACGAGTTTTTTGTGAATAAGCAATTCGATAGGACATTAATTAAAGAGTTGAATAACAACTTTTTTGGAAATTTTTCCATTCAATTCAAAGCAAAACAAACAATAAAAACCAACGATGTTTTAAAAGAAAAGGAACTTGAAATAGAACGTATGATAGAGAGTACAACAGTCGTAAAACAACGCAAATTAATTGTGGAAATGTACGATACTTTTATGGGGAAACAACCACTAACCAACGAAGCGATTGAAATAAATAGCGTAAAAAAACCGCAAGAAAATATACAAATATGTGGCAAAATAAACTACTTTTTAAAGAAAACATTTACGAGTAAGAAAAAAGATGCACAAGGGAATGCCGTTGAGCGTGAATACTTTTCATTCTCTCTCAACGACGGCACTGGCAAGATGAATTGCGTATGTTTTCCTTCCAAGGATGATTTTGAAGCGGTGTCCACACTGACCGAAGGTCGAGAAGTTATTGCCGTCGGCGATGTGGAAGATTTTAATGGCCGAATTAATTTCAAAATCAAAACAATGGCGTATTGTAAGTTGCCCGAAATAAAACAAGAAGAAGTGCCCGAAAAGACCGTAAATAGCGAGTATTTTTATATTAAACCCGAGCCATATCTAAATATCTCGCAAGACAACTTCCTTACAGTTAAGAAAGAGCCAAATAAATTTTTAAAACAAAACGATGTGGTCGTTTTTGACTTTGAAACAACGGGGTTAGAATACTCAAAAAATGAAATTATCGAGATAGGTGCCGTAAAGATGAAAAATGGCGAAATTGTCGAAACATTTAGTTGTTTTGTAAAACCAAAAACATCAATTCCGCCAGAAATTACTCAAATTACCGGAATTACCGACGATATGGTGAAGGACGCTTACACCATAGATAAAATTATTCCTGATTTCTATAAGTTTTGCTATGGGTGTGTCATCATCGCTTACAACATCGATTTTGACTATAAATTTCTTAATTTCCAAGCAACAAAATTGGGGTATAAGTTCAACAACCGTCAAGTGGACGCATTGTATTTGGCACGACTTAATGTTGTGGGTGCAAAAAATTTCCAACTTAAAAATATTTGTGCCAGATTAGGGGTAAGTCTAGAAGGTGCTCATAGGGCAATTAATGACACAATTGCGACTGCAGAAGTGGTTAAATTAATTAGCGACAATGTTTCGCCAAAATAAATGGAAAAAAGGCTTGATTTTTGATTTTAGTGGTGCTATAATGATAATGGCTTAATATGATATTACAAGTGGATTTTATAAAATCCACTTTAATTTTTATAAAGGGAGATTCTTATGAATGGTAAAAAAGTAATTTCGACTTGCTTTCCAGTAGTGAGTAAAATTGTTGAAGATTTGGGCTATGTGCTAGTTGATATGGAGTACAAAAAACAATCCACTGGTATGGTGCTAGAACTTTTTATAGACAGCGAAAAGGGGATTACTCTTAACGATTGTGAGAAAGTATCAAAAGCGCTTGACCAACCGCTAGACGACTTAAATCCTACAAACGATGAATCGTATTCGCTTAATGTAAGTTCGTTAGGGCTAGATAGACCGCTGACGACCGAATACCAATTCAAAAAATATAGCGGTCAAGAAGTTGAAGTTAAGTTTTATGAACCGCTAAAGCCATACAATAAAAAGTTGATGGTTGGAACACTTATTTCTTGGGATGAGCAATCGGTAACCATCGCTTATGGCGAAGAATCCGCTCAAATTGTAATACCAAAAAATATAATTGCACAAATTGTGCCATACATTGAATTTTAAAGGAGAATAAATATGGTTAATAAAGATTTTTTTCAAGCATTAGAAGATTTAGAAACTCAAAAAGGGATTGATAAGGAGTATTTCATTCAAGCATTAGAAACAGCATTAACAAGTGCTTATAAGAAAAACTTTGGCGAAGCAAAGAGTGCTTTCGTAAAATTAAACCCAGAGAAAAATAGCATTAAAGTATATAGTTATAAGACAGTTGTTGACGAAGTTACTGACCCCGACAAGGAAATTTTATTGAATGATGCAAAACTTATAAAGAAATCAATTAAAGTCGGCGATGTTATTCAAGAAGAAGAAACTCCTAAGAATTTTGGAAGAATTGCAGCCCAAACAGCAAAACAAGTTGTAATGCAAAAGATTCGTGACGCAGAAAAGGCAAAAATTATGGACGAAGTCAACAATAGACAAGACGAACTTCTTACCGTAATTGTAAGACGAGTTGAAGGCGACAATGTGTATTGCGATATGGGAATTACACAAGTCGAAGGTATTTTAGGCGAAAGAGATAGAATTCCTGGAGAAAAATACACACCTAATTCACGACTTAAAGTTTTTGTTAAGTCGGTAAGAGAGTCTTACAATATGCCATATGTTCAACTATCTCGTAGTAATGTTGAATTTGTAAAGAAATTGTTCGAACTTGAAGTTCCTGAAATTCAAAATGGTGAAGTTGTAATTAAGAATATTGTTCGTGACGCCGGCTATAGAACAAAGATGTCTGTATATAGCGACAACAAAAACCTTGATTGCATCGGTGCGTGTGTCGGCAATAAGGGGATGAGAGTTAATGCCATTGTTGACGAACTTAATGGCGAGAAGATAGACATCGTCCCATATAGCGAAAACCCAGCAGAATACATCGCTGCAGCATTGTCACCAGCGGAAGTATTGTATGTTGAGGTAAATACTAATGAAAAATCATCATTGGCAGTAGTTCCTGATGACAAACTAAGCCTTGCGATTGGCAAAAATGGTCAAAATGTAAGACTTGCGGTAAAATTAACAGGCTGGAAAATAGATGTAAAAGCAAAGAGTGTTGTTCCTTCTCTAAATCTAGACAACGACACCACTAATTACGACAATCTATTTGACGGTGAAGATGTATTTTCAGATTTTAATGAATAAGGTGATTTTATGAAAAAAATTCCACTAAGAATGTGTGTTGTGTGCAGACAATTAAAGCCAAAGACCGAATGCATAAGGGTAGTAAAGACTGCCGACGATAGTTATGTGGTTGATTCCACAGGAAAACTTAATGGTCGTGGTGCGTATGTGTGTAAGGACTCAGTATGTTTGGAGAAATGCCAAAAGTCCAAAGCCCTTAATAGAGCATTTAAGTACAATGTGGACGACGAAGTGTATAAAGAAATTAAGGAGAATTCGGTTGAATAAATTAGAAGCGTTGCTTGGATTTGCTGTAAGAAGCGGGAAAATTGTTTTTGGCTTTGACAACTTATGCGAAACAACAAAGAAAGTAAAAGTTGTTGTCTGTTCACCATCGACTAATGATAAGGTAAAGCAAAAATTAAAATCATTATGCGATTACAAAAAGTGGGTTTTGGTTGAAACTGAAGAATTGCTAGAAGACCTAATTCATAGGGACAACTGCAAGGTTGTAGGGCTCCTTGATAAAGGGATGGCACAAGCGGTATTGAATATAGAGAATTTAAAGGTTATTACAAGGGAGTAATAGATTTGGAAAAAGAGAATTTAAAACAAAAACAACAAAATACAACATTTGAAAACTTAAAGAAACTTAGCGGATTGCTTAATTCTAGTGAATTAGGTTCTTTTGTTGGTGCAATCGGAAAGGCAAAGAAAAGCCTAGATGCTTATTGCAAAATGCTTAAGGAAAAGGAAAGCCAAATAATTGCAAAGCCAGTAAAAGCAAAGGAAGAAGTTAAGGCTGAAAAGACAGCACCTCAAACTCAAAACATTTCGTTTACTCCAAATAATGCCGGAAAGAAACCAGAAAGACCACAAATGGGAAGATATCCACAAGGGCAAAGGCCAGCGAATGCGAACCAAAGGCCATTTGGACCACGACCTAACGGCACAAAACCACAATTTGGTCAACAAAACGGCTCAAAACCTATGCAAAAGCCAGCCGGTGCTAAGCCATTTAGACCAGTGAGAGAAGAGCCAGACACTTTGGTTGTGAAGCAAGAACGCAGTTTTGGAAATAAAAACAAAACAAAGACCAACGACAACGAGAAGAAGGAACTTAGCGTTAAGGCAAAACTTCGTATGGGATATATCGAAATGGACGATATGGATATGGACGAAGAGAGAATTGGTCGTGTAAGAAAGGCAAAGAAACAAAAGGAAGTCGTAGCACAAGAAAAGACCGAAATTACAAATGCCGTGATTACTAGCGAGAATTTGACCGTAAAAATGTTGTCAGAGAAGATGGGAAAGCCTGCAAGCGAAATAATTAAGAAATTTATGATGCTTGGAATGATGTTAAATATCAATAGCCCAGTAGATTTTGCAACTGCAGAACTAGTCGCCGGTGAATTTGGAATTACATTGGAACAAAAAGTTGATAAAAAACTTGAAGAACAACTTGAAGAGATGTTTGATGCTCCAAGTGAAGTAAAAGTAAAACGACCACCTATCGTTACAGTTATGGGTCACGTAGACCATGGTAAAACATCTCTACTTGACTACATCAAAGAATCACACGTAACCCAAGGTGAAGCGGGCGGAATTACCCAACACATTGGAGCATACAGTGTGGAAGTAAATAACAACAAAATTACTTTCATTGACACCCCTGGTCACGAAGCGTTTACATCAATGCGTCAACGCGGTGCTCAAGTTACCGATATCGCGATTTTGGTTGTTGCAGCGGACGATGGAATTATGCCTCAGACAATTGAAGCAATCAATCACATCAAGGCAGCAAATGTGCCAATGATTGTGGCTATAAACAAAATGGATAAGCCGACTGCAAATCCAGAGAGAATAAAACAACAACTTACCGAGCACGAAGTTCTTCCAGAGGAATGGGGTGGCGACACTATATGTGTTCCAATAAGTGCATTGACAGGTATGGGTGTTGATAAACTATTGGAGATGGTTTTGCTTGTTGCCGATATGCAAGAACTTACCGCCGACCCTACAAGACCAGCAAGCGGATATGTGCTTGAAAGTAGCGTTGATAAGGGCAAAGGCGTAAATGTAACGGTAGTTGTGAGAGATGGTTCTTTGAAAGTCGGAGATTTCGTTATAAGCGGGGTTTCTTACGGGAAAGTTAGGGCGATGAATGACTATAAAGGTTCGTCAGTTAAGGTTGCAAGTCCAAGTATGGCTGTATCAGTTTTGGGTTTTAATGCAATTCCTGATGCTGGCGAAAAAGTGTATGTCGTTGACGAAAAACTAGGCAAGAGCATTGTTGATGAGCGTCTTGCAAAACAACAAGAACTAAAACTTACTGCGGGTTCGAATATCACCCTTGAAGATTTCTTATCACAATCTGCCGATAAGAAAGAGAAGATTCTTAACCTTATAGTAAAAGCGGATGTTAAGGGTAGTAGCGAAGCATTAAAACAAAGCCTAGAGAAAATCACAAACGAAGAAGTAACCGTAAAAGTTATCCATAGTGCCGTAGGTGCCGTAAATGAAAGCGATATATTGCTTGCATCTACAAGTAATGCAATAATTATCGCATTTAATGTAAGGCCCGACAGCAAAGCAAAGACACTTGCTGAGCGAAATGGTGTAGACATTAAGACTTATAGAATTATCTATGACGCAATTGATGATGTTACTAGTGCGATTAATGGAATGCTTACACCTAAGTTCGAAGAAAAACTTATGGGACACGCCGAAATTAGACATATATTTAAGATTAGTAGTGTTGGAACAATTGCCGGATGTTATGTGCTTGACGGTGAAGTAAATCGTGCTGACAAAGTAAGACTTTTAAGAAACAATATTGTTATTGTTGAAAGTGAGATAGAAGGCTTGCAAATACAAAAGAACGAAGCAAAAACTGTAAAAGCAGGCTACGAGTGTGGAATAAAACTTAAAAATTATAGCGACATCAAAGAAGGTGATATTATAGAAGCCTTTGAGATGGTTCAAATCTAGGAGAAAGTATGAGTACAAGGATTTTAAAAGTTAATTCCGAAATTCAAAAATATATAAGCGAGATTTTTCAACACGACATCCAAAATCCCAATATAAATGGGCTTATAAGTGTTGTGAAAGTCGATACATCAAGTGACTTGGGTGTGTCGAAAGTGTATGTTTCCATTTTCGGAGCAAACAACAAGGAAGAAGTATTCAACGAAATTAAACACTCCGCTGGATATATAAGAAAAGAACTTTGCCACAAAATGGATTTAAGGAAAATGCCATATCTTGAGTTTGTGTTGGATGACACTTATGAATATGGCAACAAAATAGACCAACTTATAGACAAAATATCTTTAGAAAGAGGAAATAATGACAGTAAATAACCAAATTTTAGAAGTTATAAAAAAATCAAATAATGTCGCTATTTGTTGTCATATAAGGCCAGATGCCGACTGTTTAGGGTCGGCTTCTGCTTTTAAAAGTGTATTACTTAAACTTGGTAAAAATGTCGACATCTTTTGTGATAGTGAGATTAGTGAAAATTATTTGTTTTTGCCATACATTGACAAAATTAATCCCAAATGCGGTGATTACGACTTAGTAATTGCTGTTGATTGTGGCGATATAGGTAGGACCGGGAAATACTCCAAATTGTTTGCGGATGGCTCAAATTCATTATCATTTGATCACCATTTTTATGGAAGTGAAGAGTTTACAAAATATGTTGTAAAGGAAAATTTTTCAAGCACTGCCGAGATACTTTATTTTGTTATAAACGAGATGGGTGTTGACATTGACACCGATATCGCAACAGGGTTGTATGCGGGTATGGCATCGGACACTGGGGGATTTATTCACTCCAACACGACAGCCCAACTTCACACAATTGTGGGCAAAATTATGGACAAAATCCCAAATGTGAACGATATTAATTATTATCTTTTCAAAAAACACACATTAGGACAAATTCAATTGATGAAAACCGCTCTTAATAATTTGCGATATATATGCAACGGCAAGGTTGCAATTTCGTATTTGACAGATAGGGACTTTAAAAAATCAAACACTATAAATAGCGAAACATTTGGGCTAGTGGATATTTGCTTGAATATAGAAGGCATAGAAATAGGAATTTTGATAAGCGAGAAGAGTCAAAATCTATATTCAGTTTCGCTTAGAGGCAGGGGAAGAAATGTGTCAATTATTGCCGAAGCCTTTGGTGGTGGCGGACACAAGCAAGCGTCTGGGTGTAACATATTTGGAACACACAACACCGTAATTGATAAGTTGGAAAAGGTGATTTTGGAAAACTATGATAGGATTTGTGAATGTTAATAAGCCGTCAGGACTAGGCAGTAGCAAAGTTGTTGCAGTATTGAAAAAGTGCTACAACGTAAAAAAGATAGGTCATATGGGTACTCTTGACCCACTGGCGGAAGGGGTGCTTCCTATAGCAATTGGAAAGGCTACACGAATGTTTGACTATATGCTAAACAAACATAAAACATACATTGCAGAATTTACATTTGGTGCTACTACCGACACTCTCGATAGTGAAGGGGCTGTCATTGAAACATCCGACAAGATTCCGACGGAGAGCGAGATTAAAGCAGTTTTACCTCAACTAACCGGGGAAATTTCACAAATTCCACCACAATATAGTGCGAAAAAAGTTAATGGCAAATGTGCATATTCACTTGCTAGAATGGGGCAAATTGTTGAATTAAAACCAAAAGAAATTGAGATATATAGACTTGAATTAATTAACCAAATAAATGATAACACTTATCAATTTTTAATCGAGTGCAGTGGCGGAACTTACATTAGAAGCATTGCTCGTGATATGGCATCTCTTTTGGACTCTAAGGCATATATGTCGAAATTGGTGCGAGAGAAATCGGGTAAATTTGGCCTAAAAAATTCATATTCATTAGAGCAACTAAAGGGAAAATCATTATCCGATGTGCTTGTAAAAGTGGAAGATGTTTTTGATTTTGATACAATAGATTTAAATAAAACCCGCTCGAAAGCACTTTTTGATGGTAAAATTATAAAAGTTGAACAAAATGATGGGCTATTTTTTGTAAAATGTGATACAATGTTGTTGGGAATTGGAGAAGTATCCAACAAAATTTTAAAATTAAAAACCAATTTAAAGGAAGATGTATGATAAAATTTGGACCATCGGGTAATTGCGAAAGTTTTTATAGTTCGGGGCACAAACACACATTGGAAGCCCCAAAGTGGTTAAACGAAATAGGACTCAATGCATTTGAGTACTCATTTGGGAAGGGTATTCTTTTAAATGATGAAACAGCAATCAAAATTGGCGAAGAAATGCGAAAATATGGCATTACTCCAAGCATTCATGCTCCATATTTTATTAATTTTGCTAATCCTGATGACGAAATGGTCGAAAAAAGTTATGGCTATGTAATCAATAGCCTTTACAAACTTCGCCTAATGGGTGGCACACATCTAGTTGTTCATCCAGCATCGTGCGGAAAGTTGGATAGGTCGCAAGCGGTGGAGTTGACTAAAAAAAGATTGGAAATTCTTAAAACCCGCATTATCCAAGAGGGCTATGAAGATATGTATGTGTGCCTAGAAACAATGGGTAAGTCGCAACAAATTGGCACAGTCGACGAAATAATTGATTTTTGCAAAATATACGACCATTATATGCCGACATTTGATTTTGGACATATAAATGCACTCACCCAAGGCTCGCTAAAGGAAGAAAAAGATTTTGAAGATATTATAAAAAAGTGTTATGCGGGTTTAGGAGAATATCGCACTAACAATGTACATATTCACTTTAGCAAAATTGAGTACTCTAGCAAGGGGGAAGTAAAACATCTTACACTAGACGATGAGATTTATGGCCCAGAATTTGAGCCACTTGCGAGAGTGATAAAGAAGTACAGGATGACCCCAACAATCATATGTGAGTCAAAAGGCATTATGGCAATAGATTCGCTAAAGATGAAAAAAATATACAATAATGTTGAAATTTAGTAGTTTTTCAACGATTTTAATTAAGGAAGGCGTCAGTCTTCTTTTTTTTATCATAAAATGGCTTTTCAAAAATTATCTTATTTTAAGAGGTGGATTATGCTAAGAAATATCTTGCCAGAAAATATAAATGCGTGTATGGAAAATGTTGATTTTAATTTTGTAAATGAAGTTAGACTAAGGGTAGGCTGTCCTATTACGATTTTGGGTGCAAAGCAGTGCTATTTGGGGAGTGATGGCTTAACCACAAATGTCGGACAAGCAATCATTGTTCACTCCCAATTAATTGACGAAGTGGTGCAAAAAATCTCACACTCGTCATTATATGCCATCAACGACCAACTCATCAACGGATATATCACTGTTGACGGAATTAGAATAGGTGTTGCCGGTGAAGTGGTTGTAGTGGATAATAATATAAAAACCATTAAAAATATCACATCACTCAATATTCGGATTCCGCACATAGTGAGAAATTGTAGTTTGCCAATATACAATTACCTAGTTAATTTTCAGCCACTAAGCACGCTCATTATTTCCCCGCCAGGTGCCGGCAAAACCACATTTTTAAGGGATTTTGCTCATCAGTTGAGTACTAGAATACACGGAATCAATATATTGATAGTTGATGAGAGAAGTGAAATAACAACTATCCTAGATGACGAAAGTTATTTGCAAGGCGTAGATGTATATAAGGGATGTAGCAAGGGTTACGCATTCAACAACGGCATTAGGAGTATGAAGCCTGACTGCATTCTCACCGACGAAATCAATCTAAATGAAGACATTTTGGCAATAGAAAATGCACTTACGAGCGGAGTTAAGGTTGTGGCAACAATCCACGCAAATTCAATTGCGGATTTGAAAAACAAAAAAGCCTTTCAATCGATTATTGACAAAAGGCTTTTCGATAGATATGTTGTTCTTGGTTTTTCTAATGGGGTGGGCACCATTGAAGGGGTGTATAACGAATCTTTTAGGTGTATATATGTATGATAAAAACATTGTTAATTGTTGGCATTATAGTTGTTGCCACCTTGATTGGATTTGCAATAAAATCGCATTTTTCAATTAGATATTTCGTATTTGACGATTTTAAGGATATAGTTAGTTCGCTAAAATCCGAAATTTGTTTTTTAAAATCGGACAAATTCTCATTTCTAAAAAATTATCGCTGTAAAAGTAAAGTGACACAAGACTTTATAGACAAATATGTTGCTGGAGAAAAATGTAATATTCGATATTTAAAAGAAGAAGAAAAAGACGAACTTGTGCAATTCCTTGACAATATTGGTAAAAGAGATGTGGACGGAGAAATTCATAATTTGGATTATTATTATCAAAAGATTTCAAAGCATTGCGATGCATCGCAAGACCAACTAAGTCGATACGGGCTTTTTTCTATAAAAATATCAATTATTATTGGAGTATTAATTGCAATAATCTTAATTTAATAGGGGGGGGTAAATGGATATACAAATTATATTTAAAATAGCGTCAGTTGGTATACTTACGGCAGTTGTTAATCAAATCTTAAAGTATGCCGGCAAGGATGAAATTGCAACCTTAACAACCTTGGCTGGGGTTGTCGTTGTATTATTTATGATAATCAATATGATAAGCGAGTTGTTTTCGGTCGTAAAATCGTTATTTTCTTTGTATTGAAGGTGATTATGGATATTTTTAAAATAGTGGGGCTGGGGGTGGTTGCAAGCATTATCGTAATAATCGTAAAACAACTAAAGCCCGAACTTGCAGTTACAGTAGTTGTTGCCACGAGCGTGCTAATACTTGTATATATTTTCAAGCATTTTTCTTCCATATTTGGGCTTTTTGACGAAATTGTGCAAAAAACAGGCATTAACGAAGGGCTTTTTATTATCCTTATCAAGATTATAGGTGTCGGGTATTTGGTCGAGTTTGGGGCGTCAATATG
The DNA here is from genome assembly GCA_964573405.1 of uncultured Christensenella sp. Classification (GTDB taxonomy): domain Bacteria; phylum Bacillota; class Clostridia; order Christensenellales; family UBA1242; genus UBA11490. Next base: position 21,654 of record CAZNJK010000010.1, read on the forward strand.
TGAAGATAGTGGGAATTCAAGCATAGCAAATAAGGTAATTCTAGGCGGTAAAATTGCAATATTTGTAATGGCAATCCCCATAATCAAAAATTTATTCAATCTGATATTGGAACTGCTATGAAAAAAGTAATTATTTTAATCATTTTCATTTCGATTGTGCTTATGCCTAGCGCAATTGCATTTGCTGAAGACGACCCATCAAAACAATTAAATGACGAAGTAAAGAATCAAATTGCAGATTTTGATTTTTCCGACCTAAACGAACTACTGGAGTCTCAGGATTTTGTGGTTACTGACGACGTGTCGTTTAGGGAAATTGTGGAGAACTTAATTAACGGCAATTACAAAGCGGACTCATCTACAATTCTTGGAAAGGTTGTAAAGACTTTTTTCGGACAAGTATCATCGGTGTTGCCTATAATCCTCGTCATACTCGCAATTGCAATTTTAAGTAATATCGTGGCTTCGTTTCAACCATCAACAACATCATCGACCATTGCAAATTTGGTGCATTTTGTGTGTATTGCGGTTGTTATTGTGTTGCTGGTGGCGGTTGTTAAAAATGTATATCAAATGACCACCAATTGCATTAATAATATGGCAAATCAAATGGCTATATTATTTCCTATTTTACTTACGATGATGACTGCAATGGGAAGTGTGGTGAGTGCCAGCATATATCAGCCAGTCGTGGCGATTTTGACGGGTGGCGTTACGGCAATTTTTACAAAAATAATCTATCCGATTTTTATACTTTCGTTTATATTTGTTGTCCTTAACAGCCTTTCTAGTGACATAAAATTAAATAAATTTATATCGTTTTTAAATAGTGTTTTTAAATGGAGTGTTGGGCTAGTTTTTACAATATTTGCTGGTGTGCTTACAATTCAAGGAATCTCGGCGGGAAAATACGATACCATAAGCCTAAAAGCCACACGCTTTACAATGAAAAGTTATATCCCGATTATTGGCGGATATCTAAGCGACGGACTAGATTATGTACTTCTTAGTTCGCTAATTATCAAAAATGCAATAGGCGTCGCGGGGATTATTTTGGTGGCATCTACTATAATTGTGCCGATTATTACAATTTTAGCATTTAAATTAGGACTACAATTCGTTGCTGGGGTGGTAGAACCTATTGGAAATACAAAAATAAGCAACATTTGTGAAGACCTAAGTCGAGTGCTTCTATATCCCATTGTTGTAATACTTGCAGTCGCATTTATGTACATTCTGTCGATTGGTCTTATAATGTGTACGGTTACGGGGGTGTAGTTATGAATGCTTGGGTACTTGGAATTGTGGGTGTGGTGTTCCTAGGCGTGATGGTTGAGATCGTCGTACCCAATGGCAAAACAAATGTATTTATTAAGTCCATTTTTGCCATTGTTTTTATGTATGTGGTTGTAAGCCCAATACTAAAATTGGTAAAAAATAACGACCTAATCGACCTAAAAACAATATTTAATGTCCAAAGCGACGATGAAGAACTCGAACAAAGAACTTTCGAATTAAAATGTCAGATTGAGAATCATCTTAATAATAACGGGGTAGAAGGTGTAGAAGTGACGGTGGCGGGACATTCGACAAATGACGACATAATTATAGATGAAATATCCGTAAATATAGCCAATTTAGTCATAAATAAAAAGGACGAGCATATAGATAAGTATAGACTTATTACAGGCTTAATTATGGAAGTGGTAAATATAGATGAGGAGAGAATAGTCTATGGCTAATTACATCGTGGCGAGCAAGCCTTTGACCGAGTTGGAGTCGGAAACTGACAACACCGCAAAAAGCAAAAAGAAATCACTTTTTAAAGGTTTTAATTTTAAGAAAATAGGTGGCTTAAAATCTTTAGTGATGATTTTAATATTGCTAGTTATTGCGGTCGTGCTGTACAATTACTCAGGTTTTACTTCGACGACATCGGCTGGTGACGGTGCTATAGGCTACACAACAAGTCTAGAATATATCGACAAGATAGAAGCGAAGTTGAAGGACATTGTTGGCGGAATTAAAGGCGCGGGAAATGTTGAAGTTATGGTGAGTATAAGCAGTAGCCCCGAGTTGTTAATTGCTGAAAATAAGGAAGAGAAAACTGTTACGACTTCAAGCGGAACAACGACGGTAGTGACCAGTAGCCCCATCATAGTAGATTCCAATGGCGAGGATTCTCCGCTTGTACTGAAAGAAACATTGCCGTCCATAAATGGAGTTGTTGTAGTAAGTAGCGGTGCGAGTGATGTAAGAGTAAAACTCGACATTATTACGGCCGTAAGTACGGTGCTTGGAATAAGCCCAAATATAATAGAAGTTTTTGTAGGAAATTAAGGGGGAATAATATGAAAAAGTTTTTTAAGAAGAGAAAAAAGTTGTTTATAATATGTGGTTTTTGTGCGTTGCTTGTGTTGGCTGGAGTCTTAAATATAGTGCTTAACAACACATCCAGCAGTACGACGAGCGGTGGAAATGTGGCAACAACAAGCAGTTTTTTTGACACATATAAGTCCGATAGGTTGTCCACTCAAGAGCAAGAAAAATTGTATCTGGAAGCAATTTTGAATAATGCTAATTCATCAGAAGAAGCCAAAGCCAATGCCGAAGCCGAACTATTAAATATGGCAAAATATATGGGCATTCAGACAAAATTGGAAGGAATTATCTCAGCAAAGGGTTTTTCTAACGTTGTGGTGAGCGCGTCAGAAAACAACCTAAGCGTGATAGTAAAATCGAGCGGGCTTAGTAACAATGAAGTGGCACAAATTGTCGAAGCGGTGCAAACAAATTCCGATTATGGCATTGAGAATATAAAAATAATTCCAGTAGAATAATTGATTTTGTTAAAATCTTGTGATATACTAACCTTGTAAAATAATAAAAGGATAGTAGTATTATGGCATACAAAGATAAAAATTACCTTAATAAGCCCGCTAAGGGTGTAGTTACTTACAACAAAGACATTGTGTTGTCGGTTATTAATTTAGCAGCCAAAGAGATTGCTGGAGTGAGTTCGCTTGTAGCAAATTTTGGCTCGGCATTGTCAAGATGGTTTAGTAAAAATTACTATGAAGGTGTGAAAACTTCGTATGTTAATGGTAATATGAATGTAGATATTTATATGAATGTGTACTACGGATATAATGTTTCTGAGATTGCATATAGAGTGCAAGAGAATATCAAAAACAGTTTAGCGTCTATGGTTGAGATGAAGATAGATAAAATCAATGTACACGTTTTGGGAGTTGATTTCCCTACCGAAGAAGAAATAGTCTAATTTTAAAAGCCCTTGATGTTAGCATGGGGGCTTTTTTCTGATATAAGGAGTTAAAAGATGAGTAGAAAAATTGCAAGAAATGAATTGTTTAAATTGGTATTTGAAGTGTGCTTCCAAGACCATAGCGAGATTTTGTTTGACGAGTTTTTGGAAAACGACACCATAAGCGACGAGAACAAAACTTTTGTGAAAGAAATTTATAGCGGGATTATGGAAAACAAACAACAACTTCTTGACGACATATCAAAATATCTAAAAGGGTATACTGTTGAAAGATTGTTTAAGGTTGATTTGGCAATTCTTTTGATTGCTTTTTATGAGATTAAATATCAAAATACCGATAATAAGATAGTTGTAAATGAAGCGGTTGAGTTGGCGAAAAAGTATTCTACACCGAAAAGTTATAGTTTTGTCAATGGAGTGCTTGCAAGTTTGATTAAGGATATTACTAATGGATAATATGATTTCTGTTGCACAACTTAATAACTATATAAAAGGCATATTCGATGCAGAACAGATGCTCCACGGAATATGTGTGTACGGTGAAGTTACTAGTTATAAAATTTCCAACGGAATAGCGTATTTCAATATTAAGGAAGACGATAGTTTGCTTCCTTGTGTCCTATTCGGTGCTACAAAATTTCCGTCGCCGAATATTGGTGATGTTGTGCTTCTTACGGGGTCGGTTAGCTATTGGACTAAAGGCGGGCGATTGAGTTTTAATGCAACCAAGATTGAGCCTTATGGAAAGGGCCTATTGTATCAAAAATTCCTAGAACTTAAAGAAAAACTTGAGAAATTGGGCTATTTTGATAGCGACAAGAAAAAACCGATTCCAGAGTATGTAAGAAGAATTGGGGTGGTGTCGAGTAGTACTGGGGCGGTTATTCAAGACATTATTGATGTAACAACCAGACGAAATGACACCATAGATATTGTGCTTTACCCGGTGAAAGTGCAAGGTGTTGGTGCTGAAGTGGAGATTGCTAACGGGATTAACTTCTTTAGTGAGTACGAAAATGTTGATGTCGTTATTGTCGCTCGTGGCGGTGGCAGTATGGAAGATTTACAACCATTCAACACTGAGATTGTTGCGAAGGCGACTTTTGAATGCAAAAAACCGCTTGTTAGTGCGGTGGGTCACGAAACAGACTATACGATTATTGATTTTGTTAGTGATTTAAGGGCTCCTACGCCGTCAGCGGGTGCAGAACTTGTTGCGTGGAGTAAGAAGGATACTTTGGACGATATATATAAGCAAGTGCTTCGAATGGAAAAGTCGCTTAATAATATGGCAAATATCAATTGTAGTTTGGTTGAGAGAAATTTGCAGAATATGGAGCACAAATTAAATAGTCGAATTAATGGGTGTATTAATCAAGTTGAAATGCAGTACAATAATTCGGTTAATAGCATTACAAATCGCATTGCGGATTATGAAAATAGGGTAAAACTTTACGAGCATTCAATAATTAAACTCAACCCTAATAATTTGCTCCAAAAGGGCTACACAAAGATTGAATTAAATGGTTCGGTTGTAAATAGTGTAAATAATATAAAACCTAATGATGAACTAAATATAAGATTGATGGATGGGAAATTAACTACAAAAGTTCAGGAAGTAATTAAGGAGAAAAACTGATGAATTTAGATGAGAAAATGTTAAAGTTAAAAGAGATAACGGAAAAATTAGAAGACTCTAACTTGTCTTTGGACGATGGAATAAAGTTGTTTGAAGAAGGGGTCGCGCTAGCAAAAGATTGCTATACTTCTTTGAATGAAGTTAAAGGTAAAATAATGCAAATTAAGAAAGATTTTGTTGGCGAAGAGGAGATGAAATAATGGCAGATATGAAAAATAAAGCAATTACATCTCGTGATGTGGATTTTGCTAGGTGGTATACTGATATTATTAAGGCTTCAAAATTGGCGGATTATTCATCGGTAAAGGGTTGTATTGTCTTTGAGCCAAATGGCTATGCGATATGGGAAAAAATGCAGAGCGTGCTTGATAAGATGTTTAAAGCAACTGGTCACCAAAATGTAAATATGCCAATGTTTATTCCGGAAAGCCTTATGAAAAAGGAGTCCGAACTTATAGAAGGGTTTGCGCCAGAAACAGCACAAGTAACCATAGGTGGAAGTAAAGAACTTGAAGAGAAGTTGATAGTAAGACCAACAAGCGAAACTCTTTTTAGTGACTATTACAGCAAAAAGGTTAAATCATATAGGGATTTGCCAATGAAATACAACCAATGGGTGAGTGTTGTTCGTTGGGAAAAGGAAACAAGACCATTCTTAAGGACTAGAGAGTTTTTGTGGCAAGAGGGTCACACTGTGCACGAGAGTGAAAAGGAAGCAATTGAAGAGACTTATCAAATGCTTAATATTTACAAGAAATTTTTTGAAGACTATCTAGCAATCCCTGTAATTGTTGGAAGAAAAACCGAAAAAGAAAAATTTGCTGGTGCTGAATTCACATTGACTGTTGAGGCGATGATGTACAATGGTGTGGCACTTCAATCGGCAACATCTCACTATTTTGGCAAAAAATTCTCGGAAGCCTACGACATTAAATTCTTAAATCGTGACAACAAGTTAGAGAATGCTTATCAGACATCTTGGGGGTGCACCACAAGGATGATTGGTGGATTGATTATGGTTCATAGCGACGATTATGGCTTAGTATTGCCACCAAAAATTGCTCCTACGCAAGTGGTTATTGTTCCTATAGGAAAGGATAATGACCAACTTAAAAATGTGTGCAATGACATTCTTGATAAATTAATTTCTGACGGGTATTCAGCATTTGTTGATAATTCGGATAGAACGCCAGGATATAAATTTGCTGAGCATGAAGTAAATGGAATTCCAGTTAGAGTTGAGGTAGGGGCTAGGGATTTGGAAAATGGGACTGTCACTTTGGCTCGTCGCGATACTCGTGAAAAAATTGCTGTTCCTTACAATTCCGACATCGTAAAAACTATTGAGAATTTGCTTGGGGACATTCAAAATAATCTTTATAATCAAGCAAAAATTAGAAGAGATAACCTTACCTTTGAAGCACATTCTTTGGAAGAAATGAAAAATATTTTAGATAAAAATTCTGGATTTATTCATACAATGTGGTGTGGCGATAAGGCTTGTGAATTGAAAGTGAAAGAACTTCGTGGATGCAAATCCCGTTGCATATTGGAAGATGCTGAAGCAATAGACGACAAATGTGCTATTTGTGGGAAGCCAGCACATCATCATATTGTTTGGGATGTACAATATTAATATTTGCTTAAAATAGGGTAGTTGATTACTACCCTATTTTTTTATGATTTTTTTGAAAATCCGTTTTTTAAGACTCCCCTTTCAAAATAAAATAAATAATTTTTATATGGCTAATTAAACTAAAAAATGTTGAATTATATGGGGTAGGGTGGGGTAAAAGCGAATGAATAATGTGAATAAATATAAAAAATACATCAAAATAATGGCTTTATCAAGCCATTATACATAAAAATGTATAATTATACATTCAAAATTAATGCTTATAAATTTTGTTGAATATTTATAAAAAATAATATGAATAAATATGCAAAAAGGTCTTGCATAAAAATTTGAAATGGTGTATAATTATGGAAAATCAAATGAATAATCATTAATTTATATTGTGGAGCGTACAAATGGCAAGAAATTCTAGGCAATCCAAAATATTGGAATTGATTTCAACAAAGGAAATAGAAACTCAAGAAGAGTTAGTAGCGGAATTAAAGTCTGCTAATTTTGACATCACCCAAGCAACTATTAGTAGGGATATTAAGGAGTTGGGACTTATAAAGATATTGACCGATAGCAAGAAATATAAGTATGCTATTGTTACTTCTTCGCAACAAGCCATATCTAATAAGAATATGTCAATATTTAAAGAGTGTGTTGTTTCAATTAAGAGTGCAATCAATTTAGTTGTGGTTAAGGTTCTTAAAGGTACTGGCGGACTTGTAAACAACTTAATTGACCAACTTGCAATTAGCCAAGTGCTTGGTTGTACATATGGTGACGACACAGTCCTAGTTGTCGCCAACGACCAAGAAGATGCGTTCTTTATTAAAAACAAATTGATGGAGATAATTAAATAATTTGAGAGTAGGAGAAGTTTAGTTCTCCTATTTTTTTGTTCGAAATTTGTTCGATAAATTTGTGTAATTGTTTTGATTTTTTTGAAAATTCTTGTATAATATTCTTGATAATTATAGGTAGTTTATTTATTTTAAAGAGAGAAATAATTATATGTTGCAAAAGTTGAGAATTAAAAATATTGCATTAATAGACGAGTGTGTGATTGAGTTTGAAAATGGACTTAATACTCTTACGGGCGAAACTGGTGCGGGAAAGTCAATTATTATAGACTCGCTTAATTTTGTATTAGGTGCAAGGGGAGATAAGAGTCTTATAAAATCTGGCACAGATTTTGCAAAAGTCGATGCTATATTTAGTACCGACGACGAAGATGTCTTTAAAATATTGTCGGATGTAGGGATTGAAAAAGACTCCACAATCATAGTTAGTCGCACAATGTCGCTTGCGGGTAAAAATGAGTGCAGAATTAACGGCGAAGTTGTTCCCCTTTCGGTAATTAAAAAGGTAACAAGTCGATTAGTTGATGTATTTGGTCAAAATGACCAACAATTTTTGTTGGACTCAAAACAGCATCTTTTGTTTTTGGATTCTTTTGATAGCGAAATTTTGCAAGACGATAAGGAAGAATTAGGAAAACAACTTAACTTACTTAGTGAAATAAAGAAGAATATTCAACTTATTGGTGGCGACGGAGAAGAGCGACTTAGAAATATTGACATATTGAAATATCAAATCAACGAGATTGCGTCAAGCAATCTTAAAGACGGCGAAGAAGATGAATTGCTTGAAAGAAAGAATGTCCTAAAGAATTCCGAAAAAATTATTGAAAAGTTTAACGAATTTGATTATCTTTCCGATGGGCAAGTTAGCATTGTAAGTAACTTAAAATCAATGGCAAATATTCTTAATTCCTTAGGCGAGTATTTGCCAGAATGCGATAATTTTTCCGACCGCATTAATTCGGCGAAGTTGGAAGTAGAAGATGTTATAGAGTCGGTGAAAGGTATATTGAGCAAATTCGAGTACAATGAGAACGAACTTAACGATATAGAGGAGCGTCTGGACCTAATTAAGACATTAGAACGCAAGTATGGAAGTAGCATAGCGGACATATTAAAATTTCAACAAAATGCTGTTGAAAATTTGGCAAAACTTGAAAATGCTACAGAAGAGTTGCAACAATTCAATGCAAAAAGAACCGATTGTATTGACCACATTTTTTCCATAGCAACTCGCTTGACAGAAAAAAGACAAAAGGTTGCAAAAGAATTTGAAAGAAGGATAATTGAACAACTGAAAAATCTTGGTATGAAGAGTGCCGATTTCAAAGTAAATTTTAATAGTTATGATAGGTCAAATATAGAGTCAATTATCTCTCCGCTTGGTGCAGACGATATCGAATTTTTGTTCAGCGCGAATTTGGGCGAACCGCTAAAGCCATTAGTCAAAATCATATCTGGTGGTGAGTTGAGCCGATTTATGTTGGCATTTAAGACGGTAATTAATAATTTCGTAAATAAGACCTACGTATTTGACGAAATTGACACGGGAATAGGCGGTGGAGTGGGTACGGTCGTAGCTAAGCAAATGGCTCAAATTGCACAAATTAATCAAGTGCTATGCGTCACTCACTTGGCTCAAATAAGTTGTTTTGCCGACAATATGCTTAAAATAAGCAAATACGAAGCCGACGGAAGGACTTTTACTAGTGTAAAACCGCTTCTGGGAAGTGAAAAAGTGGAAGAAGTAATGCGACTTATTGGAACAAATGAAGTGAGTGAGTGGGCTTACAAGCACGCCGAAGAACTTATAAAAGAAGCCAATGACTACAAAAAGATGTTGAAATAATTTCGACAAAATAGTATAAATTTAATAGATTGATGAAAACTAACTTTTGAAAGGATTAATTATGAAAAAATCGATTAACATTTCAAAGTTGGTTTTCTTTTTTATTACATTAGGGTACTTTCTTGTATTCGCCCTAACTTTTCCTTATGAGTTATTTGCCGTTAGTCTTAACGAATCGGTTATTAATTCAGATAGTTATAACGAACTTATGAAAAATAAATTTCTGTATCAGACCAATTCAAAAGCATATGCCGATACCGACAATTCCGACCTTAACGAGTTTGTCGTGAAATACAAGTTGTTTAATCTTTTTGATATATTGTCCCTAAAGGTAAAAGTCAACGACAACAGTGTGTATCTAGGTGGCGATTGCCTAGGTTTTTCGCTTAAGACCAAAGGCCTACTCATAGTGGGCAGTAATTATGTGTTTACTAGGAATGGAGCAATCAATCCCTTCGTTAATAGCGGACTGAAAGTGGGCGATGTAATAGAAAAAGTCAATGACATAGATGTCTTTACTATAGACCAACTTAATGAAATCCTAAAGGATAGTAATGGCGAGCCCCTTAACCTTACAGTACTTAGAGACTCCCAACATTTGCAATTTACTATTCAGCCACAAAAAGACATTTTTAGTGGAGAATACAAGTTGGGATTATGGATTAAAAATAGTACCGAAGGGGTGGGTACTTTAACATTCGTTGAAGACGACAACTTGCGCTTTGGCTCGCTCGGTCACGCAATATACTCAAACAACACGAACTCCCCAATGAAGATAAATAATGGCGAAATTTATGATTGTAATGTAGTGGGCATCAAAAAGGGTGTTGATGGCGTGCCAGGGGAGATAATCGGCACATTTTCCAAAAGCAATCCGCTAGGAAGTATCGATAAAAATTGTGAGTATGGCGTGTATGGATATATGTACAACAATTCAAATATACTCAATAACAAAAATCTCATTGCGGTAGGCGGTCGGGCTAGCGTTCAGCCAGGAAAGGCACAAATTTTCTCGTCATTAGACGGCGAAACTATAAAGGCGTACGACATAGAAATAATCAAAGCGAATTACCAAAACTCCAGCAACGAAAAAAGTCTAATCTTTCGGGTGACCGATAAGGAGCTACTCAACAAAACTGGCGGAATCGTTCAAGGGATGAGCGGAAGTCCAATAGTGCAAAACAATAAAATAATTGGTGCCGTGACCCATGTTTTTGTCAACGACCCGACAAAAGGCTTCGGAATATATTTAGATTGGATGCTCTTAGAATAATATTCAAAAATGTCGATTTTTGTACAAAATGCTTTTATGAAAAATATTGTTTAAAATGTTTGCTATTTATATTAAATTGTTATATAATCAATTAAAATTCACTAGGAGATAAAATATGACAGATTTAAATATTGTTTTTTACTCAAAAAACAACTATTCATTGGGTGAAAAACTTCGAGATACATTAAAGAAAATGGATAAAACAGTAAAGTATTGCAATGATTTAAAAGATTTAACATTTATGATTGAAAACCAAAATAATAACCTAATATTCTTAGATAAATCTTACAAAAAATACGCAAATTTCGTAAAACAATTACTTATGACGGATTTAAAGATTATTGAGAATGTTAGGTTTGTTTTTGTTGATGATGAATTGGAATTTTATGTAAATATGATTAATAATGAAAGGTTGTTTATTATTCCGGAATCTAATCTAGAATTGGCACTTTACAACACTATTACAAAGTGCAAAATTTTGGATTGTGCAAAAGAATATACCGAATCGGAAATCACAAATTATAGCGAAATTATAAGTGAAGAATTAAGGAAATTGGGTTTTTCTTACAAACTAGTCGGCTTTAGATATATAAAGCAGTGTATGGAGCAAGCGATTAAAAATAACTTTGTTTTGGGAGCATTGCACAAGGAAGTGTATCCACATATAGGATTGCAAAACTCTACAAGCGGTTTCAATATTGAGCGGGGCATTCGCACCGCAATATTAGATGCGTCAAAACAAGATTGTTTCCATATAGAAGACCCCGCTAGCCATAAGTCCATAAGCAACCGATTTTTCCTTGAATATCTTTTGGATAAATTGATTATATATAAAAACAAACAAGTAGGTTAATTTTTCTTAAGCCAAATAATATAATATATTATGAAGGCTAATTATTATAGAAATTCATTTAAATTTAAAAGTGATTTGGCACTGTTTTTCAGAAGATATCGCCTTATCATTATACTTTTATCTTGTGCATTTGTCTTGGGACTTGTCACAGGAATTTTTACGGCGTCAAATTATAGCGGAGATTTAACACTCGATAATATCCCAGATGGCGAATTAGTCGCTTTTCTTAGCGGAGAAAAGGGAAGTTTTGGGGTGTTTTTTTCGTACGCAATTTGGTTTGCCATAGCACTTCTTCTCATTATATTTTGTAATTTCAATAAATTTTGTGCATTTGTTAATTTCATATACATCCTAGTGCGTGGCTATATTTTGGGGTTTACCATATTTTCAATAATCGCACTTTTTTCGCTTGCCGGAATTATAAATGCCATTATAATTGCACCATTTTGGCTCGCAATTAACTTTTTGGTGATTCTTGTAAGTAGTATTTGTATGACAAAAAATAAGGTCATTCAGTCTTTCGGTCGGCATTGCTATTCCAATAACAACCCCAGAGATTTTCTTGTTCTTCTCAATATTCTTTTGTTCTCTCTATTGTTCTTGCTTTGTATGATTATGCCTATAATTAGAATAACTATTATTGTAAATTAATAGATTTTATATTTTTTTTGTGATATATTATTTAAAAGTGTATGTCTATATTTTTTGTATTATTTGATAAAAATATATTTAAGAGGTAATTGATGAAGAAAAAAATATTGAAGAGTGCTTGCGCTTTGTTACTTTGCTGTAGCGTTTTTCTTACGGGCTGTATAGGAATGACTGGTGGTGACAACAACGGTGGCGAATTCCCAGATAATGTAAATGATGCCATTAACAATTCCGATAGCATAATGATGACCCAAAATAATGTCACATATTACTACGATAGCCTAGAAGCACTTAATGCCGATGTCGGCAAGGATGCTTCAGAGAGAAATTCCATAAAACACGCATTTGGTGATGCATATGTATTTGTTGATCCTGGTCCAGAATGTAAAATATATGATAATTATACTTCCCAAGAAAAGACATTTAATGATTTAGTTATCCGCCAAATCGAACTTCTTACCGATGGCTTATATAAAGCAATTGATAGGGTGTATATAAGTGGTGCTAATGGGACTAATAATTCCATATCTTTTGAGTATGGTGGACTTGAGTCAGACACCCTTAGTCCATTGCCTAATGAATTCGCGGAAGGCGATAAATATGAAGATAAAATTGATGAAGGAATGGATTTATCCCATCCTTACACTTACGCGGTTTTATCTGGTATGGTTTTGGCAGAGAATGGTGAAATCAATGCACCAACCGGGTGGATGGCTAACATTGATCAAGAAGTGTCTGGATATTTAAGTAATGATACTGATAAGGCTAACCCTATATCTGGTAAAATTGAGATAAATTCCTTCCCATTTAAATTCGATTACGCTATTTTGGGTGGATACGAAATAATTGATTATAGTGTTAAAGATTCTAGTGGTCAAATATTGTATAATGTAAGTGGGGCAGAAATAAAATACAATAATTTTAGTGATAAAGATTTTACTGGTAGTGACGATTACAAATGGCGTATAGCGAATGGATGGAGTGACAAAACTCAGATTTCAGAAACACAAATTCAATCAGCATTAAAAATGTGTATAGCATCAGCACTTAGCGGAATTTCAATAGATGGTCTTACTATAACCGATGGAAATGCAAACCAATCTCTATATGCTCAGATGTGTAAGGCTATTGACCACCTAGGTTTTACAACAACAGATAAACTAAACATTGAAAACAATATTTTAAACAACATAATCGGTGAGCAAGTCGTAAAAAAAGATAACGAACTTATGGCCGAATTTGCTAATGAATTCGGTAAAAACGACGAAGGTTATATAAAAATGGAGACAGATAAGGTAAAAGCGTTGTTTTTAGAAGATTCAAAAGAGTGGCAATACTATAAAGGCTACAATGTTGTGATAGGTGCGATTATTGAACAAGCAATGACGGCAATATTAAGTAGCAGTGATAGCACTTCGGGTGAATCAAGTGAGATTTCGGGCATTACACTTTTCCCAGGCATTCCAAGAGCACAGATTTTGATAATGGATAGTTGGAAGTTGATGGATAGCCAAGATGAATCCGAGTATGATGAAACGGAAGATTCGGATGTGCTTGATACTGATGTGGACTCTATGCAATTTGAAGAGAAATTTGGCGAAAATTACAAGATAATAGGAATCTTGTTGATGCCAAAAAAACTATATGGCGAAAGGACAATGGCAATTAAAGAGAATGGTGAATGGGTGAAAGATTCTGACGGGAATGCAGAGTTAAAAACATTTACCGTCGAAGGATTTATGATGTCGGCTTGTGACCTAGTACTACTATCTGAAGAAGATAAAATGGTTACATATCAGCCGAAGTATGAAATCCATGCTAGTGGCAACGAAATAAAAACATCTGGGGAAATTAGTGAAGCAGGATATGTTAAGCCAGAACCTACAGAAGAAGCGACTTACAACACCACATCTACAATAGACATTGATAAGCAAAAACTTATAGAGTGTGAAGAAAGTGAAGTAGGTGGGTATAGAATTAAAGGCTATGACGGTCTAACAATAGCATCCAATGGTGCTTTATGGGGAGATGAATTAAAGGAAGATAATGAAGAATTTGCGGGATTGGATATTGGCTTAAAAGTTACTGAAAAGGACGAAATTAAGACGATTACTCTTAGCACATTAATTTATCAGTATATTGGGATAGGCGACATCAACGGCGACGACGGAACAACATTTGCTGGATATGTTCTTGATTTGACAAATTTTGCCGGCGATAATTATGTTTTGGCAAATTTCTCCATATTGTCAGTTAATGATAATGATGAAGATAGGGATGCAAAATTCAATATTCTTTACTTTTATTTAGATACCATTTAATAATTTTAGAAAGTGCAGTTGGCACTTTCTTTTTTTTGTATAAAATTGAACACATTACAAAAAATAATAAAAAGATTTAAAAGGTGGAAGTTATGAAAAAAAATAGGATATTGTGCGGATTAATCATAATTGTGTTGATGTTAAGTGTGTTTTTAATTCCGAAATCGCAAGTTAGTGCAATGACCGAAGACGAATTATTTACAAATTTTACATCCGATAGTTATTTGTTGATGGATATGTCGAGCAATTCTATATTGTATGGCAAAAATCCCGAACAAAAAAGGCCGGTTGCGAGCATTTGTAAGTTGATGACTACACTTCTAACTCTTGAGAGAATAGATAGCGGAGCCCTATCATTAGAAGATAAAATTGTCGCGAGTGAATATGCTAGCAGTGTGGAAGGTAGCCAAGCGTTTTTGGATGCCGGTAGCGAATATTCTGTAAAAGATTTGCTGAAGAGTGTGATTGTCGCATCGGCCAACGATAGTGCAGTAGTATTGGCGGAAGCGATAGGCGGGAGCGAAGAAAATTTTGTAAAAATGATGAATAATAGGGCGAAAGAATTGGGAATGAAAAATACCCTTTATTCAAATTCGACGGGACTTCCAAAGGCAAATCAATACTCCACAGCGGTAGATACGGCGTTGCTTTTGGAAAAGGTGAGCGGTTATGATATATACAGACAAGATTGTTCTATATGGATGGACAAATTAATCCACCCAAGTGGCAGAGAAACCGAACTTGTAAATACAAATAGACTCATCAAATATTACGGCAGTTGCAAATGTGGGAAAACTGGTTTTACTGACGAAGCGGGATATTGTCTAAGCGCGGTTGCTGAGAAAAATGATATGACGCTAGTGGCAGTTGCACTTAATTGTAATTCGAGTGCCGATAGATTTAAAGAATGTATGGAGTTGTTTAATTATGGTTTTTCTAATTTTGAGAACAAAAAAATCGTAGATAAGGGTGTTGTTCTTCCACAAGAAATTATGATAAAAGGCGGGAAATCAAGCACGGCACAACTTGTGGCTGAAAATGATTTTTATATAGTCAACCGTCGTGGAGATAATGAGAATCTAGAACTTCGTTATGAAATACAAGATGTCTTAAAAGCCCCAGTGGATAAAGGCTTTAATGTGGGCAAAATCGTAATTTTGAAGAAAGGCGTGGTAATAGGCGAAGTGTCAGTAATTGTAAAGGATGATGTCGCAAAACAATCTTATGGCGATGTGCTAGATAAGATGTTTGACAACTGGGAGTTATGATTATGCTTATTATACTTTTAAAATTAATTTTTCACATTTTTAAATATTGATATATTTTAATAATTTAATTGTAGCAGCTACTTAGAAGCAAATAAGTAGGTGTTTTTTTGTTTTTTGGCTTAAATTTCCTTTTTATTTATTTTCAATTTATTGTGTTTTTTTTGAATATATAATATAATATACTTGTACTATATTATATTTGGAGATGCTATGCTTTTTGTCTTAAATGAATACTATCATGGAAAAGAGTATATTATTGCGTGCTTACTTTATTTACTAGCGATGATTGTTTCTTTCACATTCCACGAATTTGCACATGCGTATGTGGGCTATAAATGTGGTGATCCTACGCCAAAAATGCAGGGCAGGGTTACGCTCAATCCACTTGCCCATATTGACCCGATTGGCTTTATATGTACGGCATTGTTTTATGTCGGTTGGGCAAAGCCTGTGCAAGTTAATCCCAACAATTTTAAGCATTATAGAAAAGGGATGACACTTGTTTCAATAGCGGGTGTTATTGCAAATCTAATTATTGCTTTCATTAGTTGTGGGTTATATTGCCTAATATTTAAATTTGGCAATTTCAATAGTGATTTCGTGCGTTATTTGGCTATATTTTTCAACTTGCTTTTCACTCTTAATGTATCGCTTGCAGTGTTTAACTTTTTGCCGGTTTATCCGCTTGATGGATTTAATTTTATTGATTCGCTTACAAGCGCAAATAACGGATTTGTTAATTTTATGAGAAAATATGGAACGATTGTTTTGATGGTGTTCTTAGTACTTTTCTCAGGATTTTTGTCAGTTTTTGTGACTTGGGTTAGTATGCCAATACTTTGGTTTTGGGGGTTGATTTTCTAATGGAAAATACTAATGATATGACATTTAAAATAGAGAATTTTGAAGGTCCACTTGACTTACTATTGCAATTGATAAAGCAAAGTAAGTTAAGCATAGAAGAAGTTAAATTGTCGGAAATTACCGAGCAATATCTGAAAGTTATTGAACAATTGTCGGCTGTGGATATGGAAAATGCTAGCGAATTTATTGAAATCGCCGCCACGCTTATTGAAATTAAGTCAAAATCGCTTTTGCCAAGGCTGGTGGATGAAAATTCGGATGAAGAAAGTGACGAAGATGCGTTAAAAAGGCTTCTTAAAGAGTATGAGATGTTAAAGGAAACGACCGAAAAATTAAAACCGCTAGAAAATATAGATAGGTTTTATAAAAAGCCCGAACCCGATGCAAATAAGTTCCGATATGTGTTAAAAGATATGCAATTAGATATGCTTCTTGATGCCTTTTCTCGAATTATGTTGAGAGTAAACGAATCAAAAAAGGAAGAAGAAGTTAAAGAAATTGCAAAAGAAAAATTCACCGTTCATCAAAAAATTTCGACAATTAAGGATAGTTTAATTGTGAAAAAACGCGTGTATTTTAGCGAATTATTTTCAAATAGCATTTCTAGGGACGAAGTTGTTACCACCTTTATGGCGTTGTTAGAACTATTGAAATTGCAAGAGATAAAAGTTGTTCAGCCCGATAACTTTGCAGATATCGAGATTAGAAAGGCTGAAGAGGAGTAAATATGGAAAATTTAGAGAATGTGGTCGAAAGCATATTGTTTGTTGCCGGTGACGGTGTGGCGTTCAGTGATATCGCCGAAAAATTGCAAGTAGAAGTTGAAGAAGTTAAAAATGCTGTTTTGAACCTTAAAAAACAAAAAGAAGAGTTGTTTTCGGGCATTCAAGTAATTATTTTTAACGACAAAGCCCAACTTTGCAGTAATCCCGACTATGCTACACAAGTAAGTGAAGTGCTAAATCCAATTAAGGAAAAGGCTCTAACAAAGGCTGTGCTGGAAGTTGCTGCCATTATAGCGTACAAACAGCCCATCACCAGACTTGAAATTGAAAGTTTTAGGGGGGTGAATAGCGACTATGCTATAAATGCTTTGATTGAAAACAACCTTATAGAGATTGTTGGCAGAAAAGATGCTGTTGGGAAGCCATTACTATTTGGCACTACTGACAACTTTTTAAAGAAATTTAGCCTTACATCAATTGCCGATTTGCCAGATTATGACGAACTTATAAATAGAATTGCAGTGCTTCACTCACCAGAAAACGATAGTAATAGTCTATTTAATTTTAGAGATACTGAAGATGATATTACTAAAGATGAAGAAAAGTTAAAGAGTGCAAAAAAGGACGAAGTTATAGAGAATATTGAAAACGCTCTAGATACTGAGAAATTAAAACAAGAAATTTTAAATGATAAGTCGGCATTCGATGATATATTAAAAGACGGCGAAGACGAATTGTCAAAATTATTAAATGAATAAAAAATGTGTCAGTTTTGACACATTTTTTTTATTTTCTTACAAATAATAATTATATGGAAGTGGCATTTGTAATTAGTTCAATAATTGTTGTTATTATTACAATCAATATCCATCTGAGTGTGAGTTTTGACTATAATTTATACAAAAACATAGGAACCATAAAATTAAAAATAGGAAGAATTAAAGTATTTGATTGTGAAGTCAGTTTGATTGCTGGCTACTTCAATTTTATTAGGAAAAACCGCAAAGTTGTACAACTTAAAATTGATTTTAATGACGCTAATTTTAAGTTTATTGGAGATGTGGGCGAATACTTAATTAAAAAAACATTTTTCACTTTTATTAATTTGAAATATCAAATTTATGGTTACGACCCCTTCAAAATTGCACTGCTATCGGGAAATGTTCTTGTGTTGGACGGAATCGCCAAAAGTTATATCGAAGCACGTAGCCCCGACACAACAATCAGTAGCGACATAGATGTTGGGTATGTAGATAGTTATTTGAAATGTGCCTTTAATGTGGGTGTGCTTATCACAATTTTTGATTTTATGTGGGCAATATTAAGGGCTATAATAAAAAGGAGTTTTTATGGCAAAAAAACAAGATTTAGAAGAAACAGTTGATTCGGTTATTGATATCGCAATGAGCCGTCTAAAGGAAATCATTGATGTTAATACTGTTGTCGGGAAACCAGTAAAGGTCGGCGATGATGTCACCATTTTGCCTATCACCAAAGTGAGTGTGGGATTTGTTGCCGGCGGTGGAGAGATTGTCGCTAGAGCAAAAAATTGCCCCAAGGATCCATTCGCTGGTGGGAGCGGAAGCGGTTTTGTGCTTACCCCAATAGGCTTTTTGATAATAGAAAAAAGTGGAGTTAGATATATAAATTGTGAAGAAAAAACACCGATTGATGAGATAATAAAACTATCTAGTAGTATCGTAAATAATGTGTCGGGAAAGAAGGTAAATAATGAAAAAAATAATTAGCATATTTTTATGTGTTTTTACTGTGACATTAATATATGGTTTTTCTCCCACAAAACACATCGAAGCGCAAGCAAGAGAAATTAATTCGTCTGCACTCGCAACGGCGGTGATTGATGGCAACGAAAATGCACTTTTGTATTCAAAAAATGCAGAAATGAAATTACCAATGGCTAGTACCACAAAAATCATTACATGCATAGTTGCTATCGAAAACTGCCCAGATATTGACAAAAAGGTGTTAGTTAGTGACAAAAGCGTAGGAATTGAAGGCACAAGTATATATTTAAAACATAGTGAAGTTATATCATTTAAAGATTTGCTTTTAGGACTAATGTTGGCAAGTGGCAATGATTGTGCGGTAGCAATAGCGGAAGAAGTGTGTGGATATGATGAGTTTGTGACAAAAATGAACGAATATGCAATCAAGTGCGGTGCAAATAATACTCATTTTGTTAATCCGCACGGACTAGACGAAGACGGTCATTATACAACGGCATATGATTTGGCGATTATGACATCTTACGCCTTAAAAAATCCAATATTCCGAGAAATTTGCGGAACAAAAAAACACATTATCCCAAAAACAAATGTGTATAATTATGATAGGTATTTGAAGCACAAAAATAAAATAATGTTTTTAGACGATACTTGCATAGGTGTAAAAACGGGATTTACCGACAATGCGAAAAGGTGCTTAGTTAGTGCAACAGAAAGAGATGGAATGCAAGTCATAAGTGTGGTTCTCAATTGCCAACCGATGTTTGAAGAGTGTATGAAACTCGATAGTATGGCATATGGCGAATTTGAATACAAAGAATTTGTGAAGCCGTACAATTATGTGGGCAGTTGTCGGGTTGAAAATGGTGACAAGACCGAAATAGGAATAGTGACTCTAAAGGGATTTTCTAAAGTGATTGAGAAAGATGACGAAGACTCATATAGGGTGGAATACGATATTCCAAATATCGTGAAGGCACCTATTGAACTTAGCCAAGAAGTAGGCTTTGTAAAGGTGTATCACAACGACGAAGTTATATTTTCCAGCCCGTTATTTGCAATTGACAGTATAGATAATATTGATTTAAAATTCAAGATGGATTCCATTATCGAAAGGTGGTTTTAAAGAATGCAATTAAGCATTCTTTTTTAATTTGCTTAATTTAATTGCAAATTCCTTACAAAAGATATACAATACTTTTTAGGAGAACTTATGAGAATTAACAAATATTTGGCGAGTTGTGGTGTGGGTAGCCGTAGGAAAGTCGAAGAATATATTGTCGGCGGAAGTGTAAGCGTTAACGACGAAATTATCTATAACCTTTCTACTGACATTGATGAAACAAAAGACATAGTTAAGTTTAACGGCAAGATTGTAAAACCCGCTAATGACAAAGTATATATAATGTTAAATAAACCAAAGGGATATTTGTGTACCGTTAGTGACGATAGAGGTCGTCCGACGGTGTTGAAATTGGTTAAGGAGAACCTTAGAATATACCCCATAGGGCGATTAGATTACAACACCGAAGGACTTTTGCTTCTTACAAACGATGGCGATTTTGCCAACAAAATAATGCATCCGAGCGGGCGTATAAGCAAAACATATTTGGTCACATTGAAGTCAAAGCCAAAACCTGACGAACTACAAAAACTGCGAAGCGGGATAATGCTGGAAGACGGCATTACTCAGCCGGCAATTGTAGATAGGCCGAAGTTAAACGATGGTTTGTACGATGTTCATATAACCATATTTGAAGGTCGAAACCGCCAAGTGCGAAGGATGTTTGAGGCTATAGGATATAAAGTATATAACCTAAAGCGGGAGAGAATTGGGCAGTTGGATTTGGGTGACTTAGAGATAAAGAAATATAGATATTTGACAAAGCAAGAGATAGAAAAAATTTTTAAATAGGAGATATATAATGTATTCAATTGCAATCGATGGCCCATCTAGTTCGGGCAAAAGTAGTATAGCGACTTTGGTGGCTGAAAGGTTAAACATATTACACCTAAATACTGGCGAGTTGTATAGAGCAATAGGCCTATATGCGTTCAAAAATGGATTGGTTAACCAACTTGACGATAAGGGGATGGCAATAGTAAGCGAAGAAGAAATTCAACATATTGTAAATAATTCGCATATTGAAGTGAAATATATAGATGGAAAACAACATACATATCTTAATGACGATGATGTTTCCGACCTACTGCATACACCTATAATTAGTGACTATAGTAGTAGAGTGTCGGCAATTAAGGAAATTAGACAGCATGTTTTGAGCATTCAGCGAGATATTGCTGAGTCTAATAATGTTGTAATGGAAGGGCGGGACATTACATCGCACGTGCTACCTAATGCAAAATATAAATTTTTCGTCACAGCATCTCCAGAAGTTAGAGCCCAACGCCGACTTAACGAAATGCTAGAGAAGGGGCTTAATTGCACATATGAAGAAATTTTGGAAGACCTAAAACAACGAGATATTCGCGATACAACCCGCGAAGTTTGTCCGCTTGTTATTGTCCCAGATGCAATTGTGCTAGATTCCACCAACCACTCATTGGACGAAATGGTCGATATGCTATTGTCATATATTAAGGAGTAACGAATGTTGTATTATATTTTATTGATTTTGGTTATTTTCCCGGGGCTATTTTTGTTTCCTACAATTGTAAAGGGACAGAAAAACATCCCCGCAAAAGGGAAAATGATACTCGCTTGCAATCATCAAAGCAATTTAGATGCGGTGCTGATAGCAATGAAAGTCACAAAACGAAGATTTCATTATATGGCGAAATCGGAATTGTTTAAAAATAAATTTGCGGGGTCATTTTACAAAAGTATGGGAATGTATCCTATAAATCGACAAAAAAACGATATTCAAGCAGTAAAAAAGACCCTTTCGCTACTAAAAGATGAAAAAGCAATTTGCATCTTTCCAGAAGGCACGAGAATTGCCGATACCGATATGAATGACGCGAAAAACGGGGTTGCATTATTTGCACTAAAAACTAAATCGCCTATTGTTCCTGCTTGTTTTATGAAAAAACCGGGAATTTTCAAAATTAACAAGTTGGTCATTGGTGAAGCATTTAATTTGAGCGAAATGGAAGAATTTAAAGATAAGCCTATTGATAAAGACACCTTGTCCCTTGCAACGAATATTTTAACCATAAAAATGCGTGAATTAAAGGCAAAATATGAGAAAGTAAAGAAGTAATATATGTCGCATATATTACTTTTTTTGACAATTAACGCATATTGTGATATACTATATTTATAAGGCAAATGGGGGAGAGAATATGAAGAGTTCTGAAATTGAAAATTTTCTTATGTGGGATAGAAAATTCCATAAAATAGTGAAGGAATATTTGGGAAAACAACCAAGTTATCAAAATCTTGCAACAGACGAAGAAAAAGCGGTTTTTATTTTTAGTTATATAAAGAAAAGTGTTGATAAAATAACGAAGATTGTTACACATCCTAAAATAATCGATGATGTTAAAAGTTTTCATTATTATCAACAAGATATTCCAAGATATGTAAAAATGGCTAAAAGACTAGGAAATATTCCTATAGATTCGAGAAAATTTCGTGAATCTCAGGACCCCGATTTGATTGGAAATCCTAGAGATATTGATGATACAACCGCTGAAGGTGTAATGAAAGATGACGCAAGGGCTTTTTATTATGAACTTGATGTGATGACTGGCGGGAAATATAAGTTTTTAGAGAAAATCAATAAGGCTTTAGAAAACACTAATTTTATATATGGGTTAGAGAGATCGTGTGCGTGCAGTTATATGGACAATGACAAAATGGTTTTTGAGATAGATGTAGATACGCGTCCGATAGCAATGAATCGAACCGTACTTATGCATGAGTTGTGGCACGGAATTGACGAAAAAAACTTTAATCAATCTGAAGATGTTCCAAAAGAACAATTTGTTGGTGAAATTGGCTCGATGTTCATAGATAAATTGTCACTGGATTATTTAGAAAAAAATCATAGCGATGATAAGTATGTAATCAATGCGTTGAAAGATTCAAATAGTAATGATGATAATTTACTTATAAATAAGGCTAGAGATTCATATCTTGATTCGTTGATTTGTAGAATCGTTGATGGAAGTCCCGATAGCGGTAAGCGTGCATTGATAGAACTTGTGGACAATATAGGTTACACTTGGAGCCTTGGAACCCTTACAAATAAATGTAATGAACTTTTAAAAGTTATAAATACTCCAGAGAGTCATTATGGTCCATTTTATGAATTTCGCTACATTATTGGGGAAGTGGTGGCTGATAAAGTATATAACTCAAATTTGTCAATGTCTGAAAAAGTTAGTAAAATAGCGGACATAAACAATCATATTTTGTCAATCGACAAACTTAATACGAGCGGGGCAAAAAATTATATGGATATAGTGACCAACTATCTCGGGATTCCTAAAATAGAAGAGTGCGTGGAAGAAATGGCAACAAAATATGAGATGAGTAAAAATTCGACCAACTTTCGACAGCAAAATAATCAACCAAATAATGATGAGTTGTATAAATTTTTAGTTAGAGAAAGGTAGATTTGAAAAATGCGACAAAAAAGTGATATCGGTTATGATATCACTTTTTTATTTGCTTTTATTTGTGAGTTTGAACTGTTGTTTGATTGTTTTGCTAGGAACAATTACCTTAATGCCTTTATTTATAACCTTAAAGTCAATATTCCCGTAAGGACCACGCTCGCCATCCATATTTATAATTGCACGCTTGCTATTTTCAAGATGAAATTCGCTTGCACTAAATTTAGTGATGTACTTGTTATTCCTTAATATGCTGTAGTCGAAAAGGAATATTTTTGCGATGTTGAATAGGGAAGTCATATAAGTAAAGAATTTTTTATTTTCTCGTTTTACCAGCACAACATCAACCTTGCCGTCCGATAAGTTTGCTTTTGCATTTAGTTTAAAGCCGGCAGTAGAGCGAGAATTAATAATTAACATCATTATGTATTTGCCACTAGTTATGTACCCGTTGCTATCGGTTATTTTAATGTCAAAATCTGGTAGATGAAACAACTCCCCAACGCCATTGAAGAAGTAGGCGACTTTCCCCCAAAACTTTTTTGATTTTTGCTTTGTGTCATAACTTGTGGCTGTAAAAGCCCCCGCGCCACACACATATATCCCGTATCGATTATTTGCTTTGAATATGTCGTGCTCAAAAATATTGTTGTCACGAATTGATTTTAGGGCTTTGTTAAGATTTCTTGGGATATTAAGCGACCTAGAAATGTCGTTAACTGTACCACTTGGCAAATATCCAATAATAGGGGCATTTTCTTGTTCTGCCACGCCATTAACAATTTCGTTAAATGAACCATCTCCGCCAGACACGATAAGGTGGGTGTATTTCCCGCACGATTCTCTTGCAATTACTGTTGCGTGCCCCGCATATTCGGTTGGCTTGTAATCGACTTCGTCATATATTGCATTCAATTCATTAATTATGTAATTTATCCTTTTTAACAATCCACTTTTCCCACTATTCGGATTGTATACAAACAAACATTTACTCATATTTTATCCTACATTGATTTCAAATATAAATTATTATATCATAATTAATCGCTTTTTGTAAAGTATTATATCTTGACTTTTCAATAAGCGACGTGACGACTCGTAGTATTTTGGAATATTTGACTTTTTTGCACATAACTGATATACTAACTATATAGGAGTAAAAATATGGATGTAAAGGAATTAAAAGACCAATTACAAGAGATTTCGGAATATTTCCAAAAGTTTGCTAGGAATGAGAAGTTTCGAAACTTTTGCGAAAGAAAACTTAATGAGTACTATGCTACTTATGACAACAAAATTTTTAAAAAAGTGAGTTGTATAGAAATTGACCCTAAGTTGTGGAAATTCGGAAATGATGGCAAATTGGTTAGGGCTAAGGAAAATATAATATTAGACAACTTCCGATTCTTCGAGTCGCTTGATTCGATATATTTAGGCGATATAAATCTTGAGAATGAAGCAAGAGAAAACTTCAAATACATTAAAATGATTGATGGTCCAGGGGATTCGTCTTGTGGGCATGCACGTCCTGTTGAGGGGGATATCGAAAAACGCATAAAGGTTGCTATTTCGGGGAGAGTTCTGGATTCTTGTACTCTGGCGCACGAATTAACTCACTCATTTGGTGATAATTTTAAATTTGTTCGTACATCATTTAAAGATGAGCATTTAAAAGAGATGTGTTCTTGCATAGTCAATCAATTATATCTCGAATGGGAAAAACAACAATATCCAAATATCCAGAAGCCTATAAGTCGTGCACAAGCATTGATTGTAAATAATGCGAAAATAAAGGCATTGTTGTCAGAACTGGATGCTGACATTTGTATGGCGATTTCAAAAAATTACGGAGATATAAGAATTAGGCGAATTTTTGAAAAGTATTTTCCCGAAATTAATAATTGGGATTATGATGACATTGATAAAACTTCGCAAAATGTACTTAACTATATTGTTGAACTTAAAAACAATATATATAAGGATTTTCAATCAAGTGGTTGTGGTTTGAGATTTAGGCCATTTATGAATGCATTGTATATGGAGAATTATATCATTGCAGACAAATTTGTAGATAAATTTAAAGAATCGCCTAAAGAAGCGGTAAAATCATTTAAGGAAGTGGTTAAAAATAGTACAAATATTACTCAAGCGGAAGCAATTGAAATGTTGGGGCTAGGAAATATAAATGAATTAGTAGATGATTTTTGTGAAAATTACAATAAGAATGGACTTAAAAAGAGAAATGAGTCTTTAGAATTAGAGAATATGAATGGAAAGCAAATGTGATTTTTGAAGCGGATTGCATTAAAAAATAGAAAAAAATAAAAAAGCGATATTCAAATATGGATACCGTTTTTTTTTGTGGAAATAAATTAAGTAAGTAAAAACAAATTGGGTAAAAAGGGGAGAATGGAAAATAAAAAAATCCGAACCATTTATAGGCTCGGTTTTTTAATGTGGTGGGAGGAGGTGGATTC
>CAZNJK010000011.1:0-36882 GCA_964573405.1 uncultured Christensenella sp.
CTACTATATCCTACAAATCCGAAGCCATAACTTGAATTGCCATAAGCATATTTCACAGTATGACTGCTATGAACATACATATTTTTAATTGTATGATTTGCCCTATATACTCCACTATCTAAAGTGTAATCATTATCCTCTATAATCAAAGTCTTTGTGTTATATAATGGCACCCAATACAAGTCACCAAGATCGATGTCATTGCAAATAATTAATTTAATTGTAGAATAGCTACTACTAATCAAACTTGGGTACTTAATAGCCCAACTTGCCGCACCAAGCCCCGCTGCAGTATATACATGTATATTTATTGACTTAGTTACTGAAGAGGCACCTATTGTCAAGTCATCCATTGTTACAGGGTACGCTTGCATTCCATAACGCATCCAGGTGTTCATTAATTCCGATTGCCATCTATAGGGGTATGTACTATTGGCATCTGGAGTTAAGAAGTCGTCAGTTAAATCATTATCACCAACTATATTAATAACCAACTCATAGGCATCATTTTTCGTTGTAGATGGAAGATACACATAAAACTTTTGATCAATCTGATCATAGTCCTGCATTTCAAAGTAGCCATATTCCATATATCCTGTTACTTCTGGCACAATTCTAGGTCGAAGTGGCGAACTTCCATAATGAGTTCCATAATCAATGTAGGTTGCGTAATAATTTCCATAGCCGTTATTACTACTTGCAAAATTTGATGAAGTTGTAACATTCGATGTAAGCGATACAAATCTCCAGTGCTCCATATCCCATGGGTCGTAATTAGAATAAGTCTCATAATCCCCATTGTTGTCACTTTCAGGGTCAAGAACATCGAATTTTCCATCACCTACAATTTTGGTTAGAAAAGCATAAAATCCCGCTTCCGTACTATGAGATTTGCCATTTGTACTCCCGGAGATGTCATAGGCATAGTATCCATTGCCATTGTTAGCAAGTTCAGGTCCTGTAGAAGTGTAAATTTTTGAACCGTCATAATCAATACTGTTTCCATTATACACAAAAATATTACAAAAACTAGCCCCTGAATTGAATCTACCAAATGCTGGAAGAGCTTTATTATAATCATCATTAGTGAATTCAATATATTCACCATTGCAAACAGTCATATAATCAATTATGTTATACTGATAATAGCCATCATCTCCATATGCCCTTCCTACAAGCCCACCATAACATGCATAAGAACGACCACCACCTTTACTTGCACTAGGGGTATAATCGCTCCCGGAAAAATCAATTTTCACATTGGAATAACAATTTGAAATTACTACTTTAGAATCCGAACAACTTGTACCGCCCGCAATACCGCCAACATTAAGACATCCCACATAACTACAACTCGTACCATAAGTTCCAATACTCAAGGTTGAATCAAACCAGCAAGCATCCACTAAACCAGTATTATATCCTACGATTCCACCTATCTCCACTGAACCATATTCGCCGAAAGTTTGAGAATTGAAAGGGTCTATCCACGTACTTTCTGACAAAATCGAATACTTTGATACAAAGCAGTTCTTAATTGTTCCTGTCGATTCACCAGCAATAAATCCAAAGTAGTTATACCAACTATTCATTCCATTAGAATAGAACCTTCCACCTATAATACTTACGCCATCTATAGTGCCAGCATTGTAAGGCGTAACTACAGCATTATATTGATCATAGCTATTTCCCGACCAATCGGTAGTGGTATTGTTTGATGTCCTTGTTATAGTAGGGAAATAAAACGCTGTCGTTGTAGAAGTGTTACCATATGTTCCCGTTTTTATATTTAGGTCGTGGACTTTTGCATTTGCCCCAATTCTCGGGAACAGCCCAAACCACGCTCCGCCACCACGCGAAGAATCGGAATAAGTCGCCGTACTTGAACTCTCCCAACCACTCAAACAAATTGTCTTGCCGTCGCCGTCGAAGATTCCGTTGAAATAAATTCCTTTTGAAGTGTCAAGTAGCCCATATGGGTCACTAGAACTCTTATTAGCCAATATTTTATTCCAAGCAGCATCATAGTTAGTTTTGGTAATATTGATGTCGCACATCAATTTATAGTGTCTTGGAACATTGCTATCCGTAGAAGTGTTGTATTTAGTTAGCATTAAGTAGAAGTCATCTTCGTTATATATCTTATAAGGATTTGCCGTAGTCCCTTCACCGATCAAATCCTTAGTGAATTGAATATTGTATTGAATAATCTCGTCATAACTTACAGTAAGGATTAAAGAAGCCCCCGGTTGAATAGTTCCAGTGCGACTAACCCCTAATACAGTAGTATTACTCGTACCACCTTTAAAATAAGCAGAGTTGCCATAAGTAACTACGCCTTTCGTCGTCATTGTAGATGTCTTTGCCGAAATTGTGTAGTTATATTGTCTACTACTATTATTGGTGATTGTAATTGTTGCAGTTTGATTTGGCATAATCCCCGGAACCCAACTTAAAACTTTTTGGTCGGAGTCTATTCCATTTCCATTATTAAGCCCAAGACCGCTCGTATAATAGTAAGTCAATGGCAAAGTAGAACTATAACTTGACGAAACAGTTGTTCTAGTAAATGTTAATTCATCATCACTAAAACCACCCGAACCCATACCATTTGATGTTACTTTCATTTCGATGTATTGACCAGAAGAATAAGGCTTTTCCTTATAATAAACCGTTGTGGAATTATCAACGTCGGATGCAGGTCTTGGGATATAACCATAACCAGATGTTCGAGTATTTCCAATTACCCAAAATCCTTGGCTATTGGTAGCAGAAGATATTGGATTAATATACTTCCCCTGATTATAATAACTCTTGTTTGGTGCACAATAATAAACCAAAGATGAAGAAGAATTTGAAGCATATGAAAAATAAGTACGTGACGTATATGATAAAGATGTTGGACCAGAAGGAGCTGTTTCAAACCCACCCCCAAGGCAAACATTGGAGCCTGAAAAACTATTAGTCTGAGCAAAAGAATGTCCATTGGATACCGACGCCATTGAAGTGTTGCCTGAACTACTAGATCTTACACTTCCGGACGACATATAAAGTGATGTCGACGTATCCGACGATAGAGTATATGTTAAATGCGATGTACAATATCTATAACAATACTGAAAACTCGCACTGCCATATCCGACATATCCACCAATATAACTTGCATCTGGAGTCGATCTAAAATAACTTACAAAGTCAATTACTGGGCATGTTGACGAACAATAAAGGAAATTAAGAGTTCCTCCACCGACATACCCTACATACCCTCCAAGATATACAGTCGCCCTCTCTGAATTAATAGTTGTGAAGTCAGTCCTATTACCCCTATATGAAAGCACTGCTCCATTACTCATACAATTTTGAAAATACGAAGTAGTATCGGAAGCCCCACTTACTATACTGGACATACTGTACATTCTCCCGATAAATCCGCCAGCTTCGGGGCCATACTTTGTAACAACTGTAATTCCATTGGAACAACCATAGAAACAATTATCACCAAAAGCATTTCCGACAAAACCACCCACTGATCCGTTGCCCGAAATAATTGGCCTACTTTCAGTTTCAAGTTGGGTTGCCGTGTACGCATATGGTAAATTATAATTATCGGTATCAGTGACAGTAGTAAATTTTCCGGTAGTGTAACAGTTATAGAAAGTTGACGATATAGACGTCCCAGCAAATGCTCCAAAACCAAAACTGCCTTTTTGAATATGTGGCTGATCAACTACAAGGTCATATATTTTTGCTTTGTATGTAGAATTAAACAACCCAAATCCACCATAAGTGGAAGTTATCTTAATTCCGGATATTTTGTATCCACCACCTATAAATGTTCCACAAAATGCACCGCCAGTCCCCGTTCCTGTAGAAGTATACAATGGAGCCGAGCCAACAGTGTATGATCCCGAAATTCCAGCCGTATGTAAATCAACACCAATTCCGTCCCAATAATAATCCGAAAGGTCTATGTCGGCAGTCAGTTGAAAATACTTACCGCACGCACCATTATTTGCTTCAGTATAATTAATCAAGTACGCAAGCTGTTCGGGAGTGCTTATTAGATATGGATACGATGACGACCCACTTCCACCCTTGAAACTAGTAGCCGCATTACCTTCAGCCGACCATAGATTCGTATCCGTAGAATTTGCCGCTTGGACTGTTTCCTTTGGATTGATTGCATTTAAGGTAAATGCACCAAATACTGTAGTAAGCACTAAAATAACACCTAGCAGGATAGACCTTACTAAGTAAGCATAAGGGTGTTTTACTCTAAAATTTGGTTTTTGTTTTTTACTTGACGCCATTGTATTGACCTTCCTTTTCTTTTCATCAAGCAAATCGTGATAAATTAGTTTGTGTCATTTTAGTCAAAATAATATATCGTCTGCCCGATTTATTTTAATTTTCGTTTTCCAAAATTCGACATTTTGGAAGTCAACTATATTATATATAATTTAACTAAAATATTATATAATTTTTGGTCGATTTATGTCAAACAATATTAGTCACTTTTTGAAGATTTTTTTACTTTTTTAATGGTTATAATTTTATATTTAACAAAAGTTCAAAATTAGTTCAAATTGAATTAAAATTGAGTTCAAAAAAATGTCACAAAACATCAAAAGCCATTCCCTCAGCACTCAAAAATATCCGAACTTTAACATAAACAAAACTAAAAATTAGCATAAATAAGCCCAAAAATACAAACAATTTAACTCCAGCAATTCAAAAAAAACATAAATTTCACATCGTTAATTTCATTGCAAAATTATTACAAAATTACAATTTGCATATTTATGTAATTTGTTGCATATTTATAACAATATATTTTTGTTATAGTTTTATAATTGTTGATTTTGGCTCAATGTTGCATATTTACTCTATTTTGTGTATATTTATACCGCTTTAACAACAATTCAATCATCAAAAACAACAACTCAAAAAGACAATAAAGTAGTCTTTTAAAAATCCCCTATCAAAGTCATTAATGTCCACCACATCTACAGTTGCAACCCACTTAATTTGTAGTTATAAAGCCCTTTTAACTTGCAATTATAGAGTCCGCCAATAAAAACACAAAATCCCGAGCACAAAGCACAGACACCCATCAATGATACGCACAAAAAAATTGCAATGAATTATCATTGCAATTTCCTTTACATATTCAAATACATATCTAGTCTATTTTTCATCTCGTCCTTGCCTAGTATGTCACATATTGAGTGTAAGTCACAGCCTTGAATTTTTCCGCTTGTTACCACTCGAATTACCGCACACACATCAGCAGTATTTCCATTATACTTGTCTGGGTTTAACTTATATTCTTTGTTGTTTGTACAAAAATTCAACTCATTTGCGATTGCTTTTATTTTATCAAACCAAGTCACATTGTCGTCATTTTCATCGAATGTTTGTAAATATTTATTCATTATGTCAGCGATTAATTTTTTGTCAATTTTAGGATTTTTAAGTGTTTCAAATTTTACATATTTATACGGAATAAACATATAATTGAAGTAGTCTTTCACTTCACTCCACTTAGAAATGTCTTTTCTAGGCTTCTCTCCACCCCTATCTATAGCAAACACCTTTATAGCAAAGTCTTTATTTTCTTTCAAGACCAAATAGAATTCTTCATCGTATTCTTTTGCCCAATTAAGCACATTATCGTACACTTCTTCGGCGGTCATTCGTGCGATGACATTTTTTGAGATATTTAGAAGTTTCACCATATCAAATACTGGCGCACCCATTGTAATATCGTTAATTCCGAATTTAAATTCCGTCCAATTTAGCGTTGGATTTTGGTTTCGCCAATCTTCAAAGCCCGAGTTGATAAGGTTTAGCAAGTATTCTAGCACACTCGTGGTTGGAATGCCTTGTTCGAAGTAGTATGTCATTGCAAATTCCGGGTCTTTGCGTTTTGAGATTTTTCGTTTGTTGCCATTTTCGTCCGTTTTCCATATAAGCGGATTGTGGCAGTATGTTTTGTGCTCGAAGCCAAGCGCGTCGAAAAGTTCAAGGTGCATAGGCGTGCTACTTATATACTCTTCGCCCCTAACCACAATTGTCGTGCCCATAAGAGTATCGTCTATTGCATGGGCGAATGCGTAAGGCGGAATGCCGTCATTTTTAAGCAATATAAAATCTTTTGCATTTGCCTTTGCATCAATTTCGCCCTTTATAAGGTCGTAAAATTTAACTCTTTGCGTGCCATCGTTAAGAGTGCGGAGTCTGATGGCGAATTTGTCGCCGTTCTTGATGTGCGACTCGACTTCTTCATAACTTAGGTCACGGCATGGGTCGTATTCTTTTTGGTCGTCCATTTCAAATTTGTTTTCGCGAAGTTTTAGCACATCTTCCTTGCCTTCGGTTTTTGCACAAAAGCACGGGAACGCTCTTCCGTCTTCAACAAGTTTCTTTGCGTATGCCTTATATATTTCTGCCCTTTCGCTTTGCCTATATGGACCGTAGTTTCCTTTGTCTACGCCGTCCAATGTTTGGTATTCATCAAATTTTAGGTCAAATCTATGCAAAATATCATATATCACATCCATCGCGCCGTCTTTTTCACGCTTAGAATCGGTGTCTTCAATTCTTAGGAACATTACGCCGTTGGTAACTCTAGCGAGATTGTATGATATAAACATTTGTAGGAAGTTCCCGATGTGCATCATCCCAGTTGGGCTTGGTGCATAGCGAGATACAACTTGGGACTTGTCCAAATTTCTTTTAGGGTATCGTTTTTCAATTTCATCAATCGTCAATTTACAGTTCGGGAATAGCAAATTCGCTAATTTTTTGTAATCCATAATTTCTCCTTATAATCTCCTTAATTCTAGCATATTATTTGAAAAAATACAACACTTTGCGGGCGATAAAAAAAAAACAAAGCAATTAATTATTGCTTTGTTTTTTTCATTAATAATTATTTCAAACCATCATACAAGTTTGCCAACTCGTTGGTGTAAAATTCTAAGAATGTATTTTCATAATATTCTTCCATAAGTTGAATGTTTGCTTGCTCGACCTTTGAAACACTCTTCTTGTAAGCTTCCATATCGTTAGTTAAGATGTGGCTATTGAAAGTATAGTAATCCATATTTTCATACACGATTTTATATATTTTGGTCTTTTGCAAAAAGCCTTTCTTTGCAGTGTCAAAATCTTCCAATTTTTCGACACTAATGTCCTTCCCGCTATCTGCCAAGCCATCATAAAATTCCGCATTGTAAAGGTGTTTATAATTGTCAGTCATCACATCCAGAAGAAATTCCCATGCATAATGATTAATATGATCGTAATTACCATAACCGGCACCATTATTAATATAACACAAATCACATTCATTTATATTGTTGCAAGCCTTGAAATATCTGTAATACATTATCTCCGTAAGGTTATAATCCGCTTCGTAGAAATAGTGTCTTGCATAAGAAATTTTGTTTTCTTCAGTAATCTCCCCGCTATACAAATACTTGGTATTAAGTTCCTTAAAATACCCCACAAAGTCAAGACTTTGCTCGATTAACAAATTCACACTATATGCGTAAGATGTAACATCTGCTCTTACAACACCACCGAAAGTCATAACTTCCACAGTTTGCTCAAATTTCGTTTTTGCAACTTTAAATGTCGCAATCGCATCTTCCAAATCTTCTAGTTTGTTATAAAGAGTCTTCATTTCTTTCTTATCAACATCCAAAATATCGGTATTATTAAAGAAGTTTTCACTCATCCCTTCATAGTACTCAAAAACTCGATTAAGTAATGGGTATTGAAAATTTACAAGCACAAGATATCGTGTTGCCAAATTTTCGTCCTTCTCCGCCAGTTGATTCACATAGTTACTATCAGTACTCTTCGCATCAAATTTTTTAAGATTTGCAATCTCACCTTCGTCAGAGTGCGTTATGTTAATTGCATTGCTAGTAGTATCGCCATCAACACTCCCGAAAATCCCGCTACTTTTGTACGCGTCTTTTATGCTACTGTATTTATTTAAAATATCCGCGCTCGACCTATCGCCACCGCAACCGGAAAGGCAAGAGATTGCTACAAAAGGCAAAATTAAGCAACAAATAATTTTATTAATTTTTTTCATCTTCTTCCTCTCCTTTAATTACTTATAAAACCCACAACACGCCAACAAATATTCAATATCATCGTGCAAAACTTCAACAAAACTTGCACGAACACTCATATTACCTTTCACGAAATCCACTTTTTGCTTAGTCGTCAATTCAATAATTTTCGTAAAAATACTTGCATCTTCACTCATTATCTTATTGTAGCACTTAATCATTTTTGTATAACTTAGTGCTTCTTTCAACCAAGAATACTCACTACCACAAGAATAATTTTCGTCAGAATAAAAAGCAGTTTTATGATAGACACCATCAGAATAATCCCATCGTGTAGCCCTTAAACCAGTATTCCCATTTCCTCGAGAGAAACCTTTTTCCAAATGTTCACCGCTTGAGTTTAAACTAATAATTTCACCATCGTCAGTCACTTCAAAATATCCATATCCACTTACATTTAATTTGCAATATTTTTTCACCAATGTTGTATAACTATAAGACACACTCTCTACGCCATTGGTAAATATTACCTGATTCCCGCTTGGTTGAACATCGTTTTCAAGAGTTGTCGCTACATAACTATTAATGTCGCAATACTCATTATCTTCATCAAAGAAACAAAGTTTATTTGCATTTTCTCCATTAATATTTACATAACACACAAATTTACAATATTTTTTGCCGTTTTCTTCAAATGTCTCTTTAGGGGCTCTTTTGTTGCCAGATGCTGTTACACTTCCATCATCATCTATTGTTACCCCCGACTCTGCGCCGTCAACTGCCACAATATTAGTATCGCCAATGTAAAGCGCCTTCTTCGTCTTTGTATCTGTCAACACATTTTCTAGACGCAAAGTTAATTCAACTTTATTATATGTAAGTTCTATTATTGGAACAATCATCTCATATTCATGGTAATACAATGCATTAGTTTCAGACTCTTTATATGTTACCGAATCCTTACTATACTTCTTTATATCGCTCAAGTTATTTTGAGTTATTTTATCTGTCGCCAATGTAACAATTTGTGTGGCACTTGCCATATAGTCGTCGCCAGCATTCAACTGCACATTGTTATCAAAGCCGTATGCTTGAGATGTGGCTTTTTTCAAGGACTCTAGCATTAAGTCGTGAAGCAATGACTCCTTATCGGTGATCATCTCGCCATCAAACACATATTCCGAAACAAAGTTTTTCGCTTCTTGTATTAGGTTTACATAATCAGTTATGTAATTTCTAAACGAAACAATGCTTGCTTGGTATCGTTTTTCAAGTTCTGCAGAATAATCTTTCTGATTGCCACTGTTCTCGGTAAATTCTTGATTTATATATGTTTGCAGGCTCTTAATTGAGTCAAGCGAATCTATCAAATTGTTAAAAGACGATTCATATGTTTTTATCAATTTTTTAATGTTTTTCAATGTTGATTTCGGTATTTTTTTACTCACCGCTTGCGAATATGCAAGGTAATAATTGAAAACATTATCAAGTTTTGACTTTAATTCTGGATAGGTGTATTGTTCTATTCCATTATCATTCGTCTTTTTTTCGTCATCTTCCAAACGTGGAATTTTTATTTCCGTCAAATTTGTCGAAAAGGTCAATAACCCACGATAATTGTCTAATATCCCATTATAACTTGTCCTATAAGTCATCCCCGAAACTGGCGAAAACTTCTCGGCTGATATATTTTTCACACTATCGGCATAGACTTTCTCCGATGTTAGGTCGGTATCGGAATATTCTAGTTCGGGCACTTTCGACAACGCCAAATACACTTCATCTTTATTTGCGGGCTTAAAAAACAAAGCATATCCGCCAAAACCCATGGCCACCATAATCAAAACAACAATTGCGATTCTTAAAAATTGTTTCATACACACCTTCCATTTTCCAAAAATATAATTATGTATATATCATTATAATACATATTTATTTATATAAAGTCAAACCATTTACGCAAGGTCAAATTAATTATATAAACTATAATTAATCATCAATATTCCACATTATAAAGCACAAGCCCCTTCGCAGGCATTGTCACCCCAGCGTTCTTTCGGTCACAACTATTTATAATTTCATCCATCCCCATAGTGATTTTGCTTCTGCCGATATCAACAAGCGTGCCTACTATTATTCTAACCATATTGTACAAAAATCCATTACCGGTAATAGTAAATTCATATAGTTCGCCTTTTTTCTCTAGAGTTGCCGATTTAATTGTTCTTACCTTACTTTTTACATCGGTATCTACGCTACAGAAAGAAGTGAAATTATGCTCTCCATTTAGCCATTTTGTGGCACTTTGCATAGTACCTAAATTAAGGTCATATTTTATATGGTGTGCATACAAGTCATAGTATGCATTATTCTCTTTCCCCGTGTAAAAATAATACTTATAGGTCTTCAACTTCGCATTGTATCGTGCGTGAAAACTATCTTTTGCTAATTCAATAGAATTAATCCTTATATCGCTAGGAAGTTTTGAATTTATATGTCCCATAAGACCTTTGGGAATTACACCGTCAATATCAAAGTGTGCCACTTGGCATATTGCACTAACTTCGCTATCTGTTCTGCCACTTCCAACGATGTCTATCGGACAAGAAAGAATTTCAGACATTATATCTTCTATAACCCCTTCGATGGTCTTTTTATTATTTTGTTTTTGCCAGCCACAATAATTTTTTCCGTTGTAGCTTATTTTCATTAAATATCTCATATTATATATGATAAACCTAATTTGATTTTTTTTCAAATATTTTAACGATTATTTTTAATTGTTTGACTAAACATTTTTTAATTGTTTGACTAAACATTATTAAAAAATATATAATTATATAAGTATAAAAAATCCTTAAGTATAAGGTGGAGGTATGATTTGACTAAAATAACCGTTGATGGAAATACAGCAACCGCAAAAATCGCTTATGCTATGAGCGAACTTGCAACAATTTATCCTATTACGCCATCTAGCCCAATGGCTGAGTATTGCGACGAAATGAGTGCAAAGGGCGAGAAAAATATATTTGGCAATCCGCTAAGAATTGTTGAAATGCAATCCGAAGGCGGGGCAAGTGGTGCCTTACATGGTGGATTAACAAGCGGAGCACTTTCCACAACTTTCACCGCAAGCCAAGGACTACTACTTATGATTCCAAATATGTACAAAATAGCGGGCGAACTACTCCCTTGCGTTATGCATGTAAGTGCTCGAACAATAGCAACTCACGCCTTGTCAATATTTGGTGACCATTCCGATGTAATGGCTGTACGCCAAACTGGTTGGGCAATGCTATGCTCGTCGAGTGTACAAGAATGTATGGACCTTGCACTTGTATCCCACTTAGCAACACTAAAATCAAGCGTGCCGTTTGTCCATTTCTTCGACGGATTTAGAACAAGCCACGAGATAAACACCATAGAAGATATTGACATCGAAAGGATAAAAAGATACCTTCCATATAATAGCATCGAAGAATTTAGGAAACGCGGGCTCAACTCTACTCACCCACATATGCAAGGTACCGCCCAAAATCCGGACATCTTTTTCCAAAACCGAGAAGCAAGCAACATTCATTACAAAAATGTTCCTTTGTATGTTAAAAAATGTATGAAAGATGTGGAGAAAATCACCGGCAGAAAATACAACCTATTTGATTATGTAGGGCACCCAAAAGCAACATCAATTATTATAATGATGGGTAGCGGTTCGACCACCGCTGAAGAAACCGTAAATTATCTTAATAGTCGTGGCGAAAGAGTCGGACTTATTAAAGTGAGATTGTTTAGACCATTTGATATGGCGTCACTCATAAATGCAATCCCAAAATCAGTAAAGAAGATTGCCGTGCTTGACCGAACAAAAGAACCGGGTGCACAAGGTGAACCACTTTACCAAGATGTAGTATGTACACTTAACGAAAACAATATGACACACATTAAAGTTGTAGGCGGTAGATATGGACTAGGTAGTAAAGAATTTACCCCATCAATGGTGAATGCAGTATTTGAAAATCTAAAACTAAGCAGTCCTAAAAATCACTTCACCGTAGGAATTGAAGACGACATATCTCACACTAGCCTACCTATAACAAAACACATTAACACCCACGAAGGTGAAAAAATTACAAATTGTAAATTTTACGGTTATGGTGGCGACGGGACCGTAAGTGCAAATAAATCAAGCATTAAAATTATTTCAAACAACTCTTCTCTTTTTGGACAAGCATATTTTGAATATGATAGTAAGAAAAATGGAAATGCCACAATTTGTCATTTAAGGTTTAGTAATTGTGCAATAACCAGTAGTTATTTGACAGAAAGTGTGGACTTTGTGGCAGTACACAACCAAACATACATGTCCAAATATAACGTGTTAAAAGGGTTAAAAAATGGCGGAATTCTACTTTTAAATACAGATTGGTCAAAAAAAGAATTATCTGACAATCTTAGTGCGAAAGTCAAAAAAGAAATTGCTGAGAGAAAAATAAAGGTATATACAATCAATGCATATAACATCGCAAAAAAACTAGGACTTAAGAATAAAATCAACCTAATTATGCAATCGGCATTTTTCAAGGTTATAAATATAATTCCTTTTGAGACAGCAAAAGAACAAATGAAACTTTTTGCAAAGAATAATTATGGCAAAAAAGGTGAAGCAATTGTCAAAATGAATTACGACGCCATAGATAGTGTTGACGGTAATCTAAGTGAGTTAAAATATCCTAAAGAATGGCTTGACATTAATGTATGCGATTGTTCTTCGTGCTCTACTCCATGCAACAAATATTATGACGAATATATTAAGCCTATTCAACAACTTGAAGGCAACAATTTACCAGTAAGCAAATTTACTGTTGACGGTCACATCCCTACTGGAACAACCCAATTTGAAAAACGCGGGATTGCTACCACCCTTCCTTGCTGGAACAGTGAGAATTGTAAGCAATGCAATATGTGTGCGTTTGTATGTCCACATTCTGCAATTAGACCGAAGTTGATAACAAAAGACTCTTTGAAAAATGCACCCGACACACTGACCACAATTAGTGCAACGGCTGAGCCATATTATGAGTACGTAATGCAAGTGAGCCCTATGGATTGCACTGGCTGTGGAGTGTGTGCTAGTGTGTGCCCTTCATCGACGAAAGCAATTAAAATGGTAGAAGCCGATAAAATTAGAGATAAAGAAAAAGCCAATTACGACTTTATCCAATCCCTTCCAAACAACAAATCAAAAATATTTAACGAATCCAGCGTCAAAGGTAGTCAATTCAACAAGCCTTACTTCGAGTTCAGTGGAGCCTGTGCAGGTTGTGGCGAAACTCCATACATCAAAGTTCTTAGCCAACTTTTTGGCAACAGGATGGTGATTGCCAATGCCACGGGTTGTTCAAGTATTTATGGCGGAAGTTCACCTACTTGTCCTTACACCTACGACGAAAATGGTAATGGAATTGCGTGGGCAAATAGCCTATTTGAAGACAATGCAGAATTTGGATTAGGCATCCAACTTGGTCAACAATATCAAAGACAATCATTAATTGATAGTCTAAATTATATGAAAGACCACTCAGAAGAGAAAAGATTAGTCAAATTAATTGAAGAATATTTCAACTCCAACGACATCAATGTCCAACGAGATTATGCAAAGAAAATAGTTAAAGAAGTATCCGAAATTGCAACAATTGAACCAGAAGAACTTAAGCACATTGCAAATAT
The DNA here is from genome assembly GCA_964573405.1 of uncultured Christensenella sp. Lineage (GTDB taxonomy): Bacteria > Bacillota > Clostridia > Christensenellales > UBA1242 > UBA11490. The sequence continues at coordinate 13,818 of CAZNJK010000011.1, forward strand.
TAAGGCACTCGAATATCGTTTTACTAACGACAGCGTATGGATAGTCGGTGGTGACGGCTGGGCTTACGATATCGGCTATGGCGGACTAGACCATGTTTTGGCGAGCGGTGAAAATGTAAACATCCTTGTACTTGACACCGAAGTCTATAGCAACACTGGTGGACAATCAAGCAAATCCACCCCTAAAGGAGCGGTCGCAAAATTCGCAAGCAAAGGCAAAACCACAAACAAAAAAGACCTTGGTCTAATGGCAACATCTTACAAAGATGTGTATGTAGCGAAAGTTGCAATTGGTGCCAATATGAATCAATTCCTTACAGCAATTAGAGAGGCAGAGAGTTATGACGGAGTTTCGCTAATCATCGCTTACGCACCTTGCATTGAGCATGGCATTGACATGAGCGGTAGCATAATCGAAGAAAAACGCGCCGTTGAGAGCGGTTATTGGAATTTATGGCGATACAACCCAACAAAAATTAGCGAAAATAAGAATCCATTTTCATTGGATAGTGGCGAGCCAACAATGGACTACAACGAGTTCATAATGGGAGAAAATCGCTACAAACAGTTAGTTAAAAAAGATGAAAATCTAGCCAAAAAATTATTCAAAGAAGCAAAGGCACGGGCAATGGAAAACTACAAACTTCTTCAAAGTTTAAGCGAAAAACAAGATTAAATACCCCAAATTTAGGTGTGTTTAATATGCCGTTTGAGTAATATTTAACAATACTTCGGCTCATAAATGATTATTAATCTTTTAATCATTTATGTATCATAACCAACAATCTTCAATAATCGAAAATAAAAAAAGAGAAACTATGCAAGGTTTCTCTTTTTTACTGTAAACAGCACTATAAAACTTAATAATTTATAAATTATCTGTTTTACATTATTATATTGCCCGAAATTCGACAAAATATTCCATTTTTTATTATTTTTGTAAAAACCACTTCTTGATGTCATTAATTATTTCATTTGTCTTTTTGCCGTCGCAATTAATTTCAACATCGCAATATTTTTTACACAAAACATGTCTAAATTCGTATACATCATATATCAAATTAGTATTTACTCGCCTATTTTGGACATTTTTTATGTTTTCTTTACTTAATTTTAAATAAATTATATATGAATTTTCTTTTGCTACTTTTAAGTTTTTATCATCGTTTAGAAGGGAGTAATCCATAGCAAATAGCGTATTTTCAAAGCCATTTACCATCTTTACCTTGGATGCTTCAACTTTGTGCACATAGTCGTCACCAGCCAAATGCCTAGCATATTCAACATCCATAAGTTCGTACTTTATAAGTTCGGTTATGTCCGCAAAATACATTTCCAATGCATCGCTTATTTCCTTGCCCAACTTTGAAACATATCCGTTATTTAAACCTATTACACATATATTATGCTTCATAGCCTACCCTCCTATTCTAAATATTATACTTTAAATTCGCTATAAAAACAATTATTCTAACAAATTTAACAAATTATTATCAATATTTCATATTTTTTAGGTTTTTATTTATTTTTATTGGCTTCTTTGGAACAACCATTAAAGCATAATACCCAATCAATACAACTTCTCCAACAATCACAACCACATACCAATCCAGAAAAATATATTCACCTAAATCAAGCGTCAGAACATTCATTTCGGAATTTAAATTTACATAATACACCAAATTTCCGTCTTTCAATGTGGTTTTTAAAGTATCATAAGTTGTTTCGTTATTCTCTTCATCAAATTCCGCTAGCCTTAACAACACATCGCTCGTCGGATGCCCGTAAGAATTATCTCCCACCGAACACGCCACATAATGTGGACTAAGAGTATCTATTAATTCTTGGCTATTACTGTATTTACTCCCATGATGTGCGAGTTTAAATAAATCAACTTCTTTTAAAACATCTCTTCCCAAAATTTCTTCTTCCACTTCTTCAGTCGCATCTCCCGTCAAACACACCTTTTTATCTTGACAAGATATAATCAAAAACGGGCTAAAATCATTAGTCGATTCTAGGTCAGACTTTTGCGAACAATATATTTCTATCGTCCCCGCACCAGTGTCTATCACTCCATTGTTTGAAGAGAAAAATGTCGTTATTTCCTTATCCTTTAGGGTTTGCAGTATTTCATCATAAGTGGAATTATTTACTTTAAATCCGTTTGCAGATTGCTCCAGCTGGTAAGAATAAATGCATGGCCTATAGAAAGCCTTTACATTATATTTGTCAAGCACATATTTCATATTGCCACTATGGTCAATGTCGCTATGTGACAAAAACACATAGTCAAATGTGTCGTACCCGTCATCAAAAAACACCTTTTCCAAATATTCGTCAAGATTGTCACGACCATTCCTTGGACCGCTATCGACCAGCATCGTTTTGCCGTTTGGGAATTTAATTGCACATGCATCACCTTGTCCAACATCTATAAAATGCACTTCAAACGCATCTTCTTCAATGCTTGTTAAATTCGGTTTAAATTTTAGTAATAGTTCAAGTTGTTTGCTCCAAAACATCGTGCACACCAAAAGCACACAACTTAGCACCACTATTACAGTTTTTATCCACTTATCCTTCATATTACCCACTATCTCATATTGCATACATTATATTACATACTATTAAAAAATAGAAATAGTTTTTCAACTATTTCTATTTACAATTAATCATTATTTTCTTCGTACCACTTTAAGGCTTCATTTACACTAGCAATGTCTTCAGTCAAACGCTTAATTTGTTTTTGAAGTAGTTTGTTGTTTTTCTCCAAAATTGGATATCTATCCTTATTTTGGTCAATAACTTGCTTACAAGAATATACGCTTTCTTTCAACTTCTTAAGTTGCTTCATATTCTCATCAAGTTTTGCTTTCTTCTCTTCGCTAATTTTTGTCTTTTTATTTACACCATATACACTTACTTGCTGTTTTACAACAATTGCTTCTTGTCTTCTCAACTTCGCATCATCTCTAGCATAAGTTTTATAAACCTTTTCAAGAGGCCCAAAGTCCTTCTTGTTTAGTTTGAATTCGGCTTCAACGTCTTTCAATTCTTGCTTCAAAACTTCTAGCCTATTCTCATAATATTCTTTTTTAAATCTTGGTTTTTCATGTTTTTGCTCAACAACTTCAACAACCTTTTCTTGTACAACTGGCTCTGCCACAATAGGTGTTTCTTCAACTTTTTCTTCTACAGTAACAACTTTTGTAACTTTTGCAGTTTTTTCTTCTTTTGTCTTGTTTTCAATCTTCTTCGTGCTTGACTTAATTCTAGACAAACGACTATTCATTCTAGTAATATTTGCAAGTCTTCTCTTCTCTTCTTCTTCCTTATTGTCAGTCTCAACAACAACAGGCTCTTTGTCTCTCAACTCTTGCAAAGTCTTCAATATTTCTTCTTTGTCTTTTGCTCGCTCTGCGTGGAGTAAAGCAACTTGTCTTTCAAGTTCAAGTCTTTGTTCCTCAAGTTGTCTTATTGTTTCATCATTATTATTTACAGTTTCTTCTACAATAATTGGTTCTTCTTGTTTAACTTCTTCAACAATAGTTTCTTCAACGACTGGAGTCTCCTCAATAGGAGTTTCTTCAACTTCCTTTATCTTATATACTTTCTTTTCTCTTTCTTTTGCTTCGGCTTCAAGTTCTTCTACCGCTTTCTTAGCAACTTCCAAAGCAATTCCTTCGATGTCTTCGTCGTTTTCTTCCATTTCTTCGTTGAAATAATCTTCAGAAATTAACTCTTCATTTGCTAATTTATTTTGCAATAATTGTTGCTCTTCATTAGCCTTGTTATAGTCGATTTCCGATACTGGAGTTTCTTCATATGGCTTGTTGTAAAAAACAATACCGTTTTCTTCTACAGGCTCGTCATTTACAGCCACTGGCTCTTCTTCTGGAGCGGGTTCGTTGTTAAAAACAACCTCAGACGGATCGTTAATTTCCCCCTTTTGACGCTTTTTCTTGTTAAAGAATAACCCTTCTCTCTCACTAGTAGAAGCCAAAATAAGGTCAACCACCAAAACGATGATAAAAGACCCAAAAACTATGATTCCCGCAACGCCCAAGAAATCAAGAATTGTCGAAACAATCGCAGAAGCCCCTAATAGATTATACATAATAAATATCCTCCTAAGAATAAATAATTACCTTTTAATAATGGTGGAAGCGATGGGAATTGAACCCATGTCCGAAAAAGAACTCATAAATTCATCTACATACATAGTCATTTTTTAGTCACATACTGGGATTGAAAAAACTGACAAAACAGCCCAATACAGCTTAAAAGAAAATAAGACTAAAACCCCTTTAAGCAAGGGTTTTAAAATTCCCCACTATTTTGATGCCTTTATAACGCCCGTGGGCAAGCCCTACAAGACATAGCGTAGAACTAAGCTACAGCTAAAACAGAATTATCTTCTGCAAATAAATTTAGTTTCCGTTGTTGACACAGACGAGCCTGCGATATGCCGAACTTACCATTTACAATTCCGTCGAAACCTTAACGCCCCCAGAAAGAGAACTTAGTATTTTTTCAAATCTCTCTCAAGTTCTCTCAATTCGTCCTTATTCTTAAGGACTGCTTTTTTATCATAAGTGTGTTTTCCTTTTGCAAGGGCGATTTCCACTTTAACATTTTGCCCCACAAAATACATTTGTGTGGGAACAATCGTCATCCCCTTTTCTCGCACCTTGCCCAAGATTTTATTAATTTCGGATTTGTTAAGTAACAACTTTCTATCACGCCTTTCATTTTCCACAAAGGCGGTAGTTTTGTCATAAGTCTTAATGTAAACATTTTTCAAAAAGACTTCATTGTTTTTAGATATGCTAACATAACTATCTTTTAAGTTAACATTATTGAGCCTTACCGATTTTACCTCGCTCCCCTTTAAAACAATCCCTGCTTCATAGGTGTCGAGTATAAAATAATCGTGATGGGCTTTTCTATTTGTTGCAACAATTTTCATAAACTACACCAATATTATAGCACATTGCTATTTTTTTTCAATACCTTTCTAAAAATTTTTTTTGAAAATTTACTCATTTTGTAAGCAAATTTACTCATTTTGTGAGCAAACCTACTCATTTACGAGCATAAAATCCACTTCTCTTGACAAAATGTCCGCTCTAAGTGTCTTAACTTTCACTTTATCACCCAATTTAAACACATTATTGTGACCAATTAGACTAAATTGATTTTCCATATACTGATATGTATCGGTAGGCAAATCTTCGATTCTGACAAGACCTTCCACCGTATTGTCAAGTTCTACGAAAATTCCAAATGCCGTCACGCCAGAAATTGTCCCTTCAAAGTCTTCCCCTACGTGGTGACGCATATAAAATACTCTATAAAGGTCATCAACTTCTCGCTCTACCTTTTCGGCATTCACTTCTCTTTCGCTACTATTTATCGAACTAGATAGTACAAATTGCCTCAATTCTGGGATATTAATAGGTCTATTGTTAATGCTGTCTTTTATAATCCTATGGATTGTTAAATCCGGATATCGCCTTATAGGGCTTGTAAAGTGACAATAATACTTCAACGCCAACCCAAAGTGACCTAAGCAATCGGGCGTGTACTTTGCTTTCTTCATACTTCTCAAACACACCCTATTTATGACAAATTTGTTGTCATTATCGGCAATTTTTTTCAACATCTTTTGAATTTCAAGTGGTTGAACATCTTCCGCGGTAAGTTTTACATCTACACCAATGCTTTTAACATACTCATTAAACTTATTGATTTTTTCTGGGTCAGGAGTTTCGTGCACTCTATATACAAATGGCACTTTTTTATTGCAAAAATGCTCCGCAATAACTTCATTTGTTGCCACCATAAAGGCTTCAATAAGTTTGTGACTATCATCATCAACTCGCCTTTCCACATTTAAAACATCGCCTAGTGGGTCAAGACTAATCTGCACTTCTGGAATGTCAAATTCTATATATCCGCACTTTCGTCTATGTTGCATAATGGCTTTTGACAAAATGTGCATATTATTTACAGTTTCCACAAAAGGCTTGTTTTTGTCAATAACTTCTGAGTTATTGTCAAAAATTGCTTGTATTTCAGTGTAAGTGAACCGTTTTTTGCTATTTATGATACTTTCCTTAATGTCATAACCGACTTTTTTAAATGACTTATCATATTCAATAAATACCGACAATGCGAGTCTATCGACTCTTTCATTAAGCGAACAAATCCCATTACTTAATTCTCTAGGAAGCATTGGAAGTACAAGCCCCGGGAAATACACGCTAGTGCCCCTTTTGAACGCTTCCTTGTCAAGAACATTGTTTCTCTTCACATATTCACCGACATCGGCAATATGTACGCCAAGCACCCAATTCCCCGACTTATTTATAGTAAGCGACACCGCATCGTCAATATCACGAGTATCTTCACCGTCAATAGTAAAACACATCTCTTTTGTGAAATCTAATCTGTTTTTATACATTGCCTTGTCGATTTCAGTTGGCAAATTAGATGCATATTCTTTGACCTTTTTAGGAAAATCTTCATATAGTTTGTAACTTCTAAGTATTGCCTTTACTTCTGTTTCAATCTTATTTGGCTCACCCAAATCTTCAAGCACAACACCCTCTGGGCACTTCTTCCCGCTATAATATCTCTCAATGCGGACGCTTACCTTGTGACCATTCTCCGCACCCATAGTTTTGTTAAGCGGAATATATATGTCTTTCCCAAACTTTACATCATCCGGCTCAACATATGCACCATTTTTATTGAAAACAATCTTTCCGACAATGTTGTCATTGCCACGCTCCAAAATCTGAACAACTTTCCCTTCTGGTTTTCCGGACTTAGAGAATGTTACATCTACTGCAACAATGTCGTTATTAATGGCACCTTTCAAGTTCTTTTCGGCAATATACACATCGGTTTCTTTGGGGTCAGTAGGTATCAAAAAAGCATACCCCTTACTCGTGGCTTGAATTTTTCCGTCAATTCTATAATTTTTCTTCGCCTTTCCCTTTCTTTCAAGCATCTTATATGCCCTATCGACATCATCTTCAACAAGTTGTTCACGATACTGCTTTTTGTTCTTTTTCTTGGCAAATTTCATATAATCATATTTATCGTGTTTTTCTTTCTTTACAGAATTTTGCTCTTGTTTTTGCTTAATAGGTGCATTTTTAACTTCAATTTTCTTCTCAAAAAGCAATTGGTCCACAACTTTTTGAATTTCTTCAAATGTTTTGTTATTAAGCACGCAAAGTTGTGAAATTAAGAAATTATAGTCAAGATTGTTCAATTTATTTATGTTGATTTGATTTAAAATTTTATCTTTATCCATATTCATTTTCCTATAAAAACAATATTAAAAAAGGCTCTAAAATATATTAGAGCCATTAAACATTTATGCACCTAAGCCATTAAAAATCTTAACGGTAACAAAATAGATTATGGCACACACTAAGATAGCAATTGAACAAATCAAGATAATTTTTTGTAAAATACCTTCTTTTGTATTACTTTTGTTATTGCCATAATAACTTTCATTTTTGCCAGTGATTACATTACTGCCACCTTCAGGGTCAGATGGGATAATCATTGCAGCCACGATTACGGCAATTGAACATAGAGTAATAAGTGCAAGAAGGATTGCTTGAATTACAGGAAAACTTGAACTTACCCAATTAGCAACTAATAAAAAATTACGCATAAAAAACTCCTTATAAATAATTACGATTTATTATATCATATTGCAAATAATTATACAACATTTTTTGCAATTACTCAACTAATATTTTCAAAGAAATTAGTCGTTTTTGAGTTTTATATATTTATATGTGTAGCCCTTTTTCAATTTGACTACTTCTTCTGGCGTCCCTTGAGCAACAATATTGCCACCTTTATCTCCGCCATCGGGCCCCAAATCAATTATATAATCCGCATTGTTGATTACATCGGTGTTGTGTTCTATTATCACCGCAGTGTTTCCACCCTCAACCAATCGGTTCATAATCTTCAAAAACTTATCTACATCATATGAGTGTAGCCCGGTAGTTGGTTCATCCAAAATATATAACGACTTGCCCGTACTTCTCTTACATAGTTCGGTCGCAAGTTTTACTCTTTGCGCTTCACCACCGCTCAACTCGGTCGCCGGTTGTCCCAATTTTATATATCCTAGCCCGACATCAACCAGTGTTTGCAATTTTGCTTTAATTCGTGGGATATTCTCGAAAAATACATTTGCATCTTCAATAGTCATTTCAAGCACGTCGTAAATGCTCTTCCCCTTGTATTTAACTTGCAAAGTTTCTCGATTGTAACGTTTGCCATGACACTCGTCGCACACCACATACATATCGGGCAAGAAAAACATCTCCACCTTGTTAATCCCAGCACCGCCACAATGCTCACATCTGCCACCAGATATGTTAAAACTAAACCTTCCGCTATTGTACCCCAACTCCTTTGCATCGTTGGTGGACGCAAAAAGATTGCGGATATCGGTAAATACATTTGTGTATGTTGCCGGGTTGCTTCGTGGGGTTCTACCTATTGGACTTTGGTCGATATTAATCACCTTATCAATCTTTTCTAGTCCAAGAATCTCGTCACAAAGGCCTTCTTCTAGTTCGCTTCTATTGGCAAAATTAGATGCTATAGGGTATAAAATGTCGTTAACTAAACTACTTTTCCCGCTACCACTCACACCAGTAACCACCGTCATCACCCCAACTGGGATATTTACATCGATGTTCTTTAGGTTGTTTTGCCTTGCTCCCTTTATCTGAATAAAGCCATTTTTAGGGGCTCTTCGCTTTGTAGGAATCGGAATTTGAAGTTTCCCAGAAAGATACTTCCCTGTAAGACTATTCTCATTCTCCATTATTTCTTGCGGAGTTCCTTTCGCAACAACTTCTCCACCAAGCCTGCCCGCTCTCGGACCAATATCCACAATGTAATCGGCAGTTCGCATAGTGTCCTCGTCATGCTCCACGACTATCACCGTATTGCCAAGGTCACGCAAGTTCTTCAATGTTTCTATTAACTTCTCGTTGTCCTTTTGATGAAGTCCTATGCTTGGCTCGTCTAAAATATATATCACCCCGGTAAGCCCGCTACCTATTTGAGTCGCTAGCCTTATTCTTTGCGATTCGCCACCGCTAAGCGTTCCGCTAAGTCGCGATAACGACAAATAATCAAGTCCAACATTCTTTAGGAAATTAAGTCTGCTCTTTATCTCTTTTAGTATTGGCGCACTTATGACCGCCTTATTTTTGTTGAGAATAAGTTCGTCAAAGAATTTATAGCAATTAACCACCGACATATCGCACACATCAATTATGTTCTTGCCATTGATTTTTACCGCCAAACTCTCTTTTTTTAGCCGTTTCCCATCACAAGTGTCACAGTGACGCTCCACCAACAATTTGCCTATTTCGTTCTTCACAAACTCGCTATTTGTTTCCCTATATCGTCGTTGCAAATTTGGAATAATCCCTTCAAAAGCAAAAAGTCCATTGCGGGATTGCCCCTTCATTCTATACTCAACTTCTATTTTTTCGCCCTTTGTTCCATACAAAATCATATCAAGCATCTCACTAGGGAGTTTTTTGATAGGGGTATTAAGGTCAACTCCGAATTTATTTGCAACCGCTCTAAAAAACAATCCGCTCATTGCGTTATCATAAGCCCAGCCACTCGCCAAAATGCCGTTATCCGCAATGCTTTTGTTCCTATCTGGGATTATTCGGTTTTCATCTATAATCTGCCTAAATCCCAAGCCGTCACAATCAGGGCACGCCCCAAAAGGAGTGTTAAAACTAAACATCCTAGGAGCAAGTTCTTCTATGGAATAGCCACACTTTGTACAACTATGAGTGGTGCTAAATACGACTTCCTTATCATCCACAAATACGCTCACAAGCCCCTTAGTCATTTTTAGTGATGTTTCCACACTCTCTGCCACTCTTTTACGAATGTCACCCTTAACAATAATTCGGTCGATTATTACATAAATATCGTGTTTTTTGTTTTTCTCTAAAGTTATGTCGTCGTCTAGGCTTCTCACTTCCCCATCGACTCTCACCCTTGCAAATCCATCTTTTCTTAGGTCTTCAAATTCCTTTTGAAATGTCCCCTTTTTACCCTTTTCTATGGGACTTGCAATCATCAACTTCGTGCCTTCGGGATATGCCAAAATTCGGTCCACAATATTATCTATGGTCTGCGACTTTATCTCAATTCCGCAATTAGGACAATACGGGGTACCCACGTGGGCAAAAAGCAAACGCAAATAATCATATATCTCAGTCACTGTCCCCACCGTACTTCTAGGGTTGTGGGAAGTGGTTTTTTGGTCAATTGAGATTGCTGGCGACAATCCGTCTATGCTATCAACATCCGGCTTCGACATTTGCCCCAAAAACATTCTCGCATAACTTGATAGGCTTTCAATATATCGCCTTTGCCCTTCCGCGAAAATCGTATCAAAAGCAAGCGTACTTTTCCCGCTTCCACTCACGCCAGTAAAAACCACCAACTTTTCACGCGGAATTGTTAGGTCTACATTTTTTAGATTGTTGACTCTTGCGCCTTTAATAACTATATCTTTTAACATATTTTAGTCCTTATATTTCTTTAATTCGTTGATTTCATCTCTCAATTTTATCGCAGTTTCAAAGTCCAAATTCGCCGACGCTTGCTTCATAAGTGCGTACAAACTATCAATTTCTTTAACCACTTGCGATTTTGATTTTTTCTTCTTATTTTCCACCTTCTTTGTGATTTCTAAGGTGTTTTTAATCGGTTTTATTATTGTTTTTGGCGTAATATTATGCTCCAAATTATATTTAATCTGAATTTCCCTACGCCTATTTGTCTCGGTCACCGCTTTCCTAATGCTGTCGGTCATTACATCGGCATACAATATAACCTTACTCTCGCTATTCCTACTCGCTCTGCCTATTGTCTGAATCAATGCCCATTCGCTTCTTAAAAAGCCTTCCTTGTCAGCGTCTAATATTGCCACCAACTTTACTTCCGGAATGTCAAGCCCTTCTCTAAGCAAATTAATCCCTATAAGCACATCAAAGACTTTCATTCTTAATTCGTTGATAATCGTGACCCTATCAAGAGTATCTATGTCGGAGTGCAAATACTTAACTTTAAAGCCTTTTTCTTGCAAATACCCCGTCAAACTCTCCGCCATTTTTTTGGTTAAAGTCGTCACAAGTACTCGTCCATCATTGCTAAGAGTTTTGTTGATTTCCCCTATCAAGTCGTCAACCTGCCCATCCGCTTTTCTAATCTCAACATACGGGTCAAGCAGTCCGGTAGGCCTAATAATCTGCTCAGCCACCTTGTCGGAATTTTTAAGTTCCCACTCAGAAGGTGTAGCCGACACAAATATCGCTTGATTAATTTTCGCCAAAAACTCATCAAAATTAAGCGGGCGATTATCAAATGCAGCCGGCAAACGGAATCCGTATTCCACCAAGTTAGTTTTTCTAGCCCTGTCGCCCGCATACATCCCCCTAATCTGCGGAAGCGTGATGTGGCTTTCGTCCACAAACACCACAAAGTCCTTAGGGAAATAGTCAATAAGTGTATATGGTGGTTCACCCACTTTTCGCCCGTCAAAATATCGGCTGTAGTTTTCAATTCCGCTACAATATCCAACTTCTTCCATCATTTCCAAGTCGTAAAATACTCGTTCTTTTATTCGTTGGGCTTCTATTAATTTGCCTTCGTCTTCGAACTTCTTAACCGCCATTAGACAGTCGTGCCTAATCTGGTCGAAAACTTCTCTCATTTTGTCGTGCTCTACAATATAGTGTGTGGCTGGCAACAAAAAGCAATGCTCAAGTTGGTTAATTTTTCTCCCCGTAAGCACATCAAACTCGCAAATACTCTCTATTTCATCGCCCCAAAACTCGATTTTTATACCAGTTTCGCTTTGATTTGCCGGGATGATATCGAGAACATCACCCTTACTCCTAAATGTCGCACGCTTAAAATCGATGTCATTGCGTTGATACTGAAGTTCAATAAGTCGGCGAATAATTGCATTTTTATCGACCACATCATTCGGGCGAAGCGACAAACACATACTGCTATAATTTTCTGGAGCACCCAGCCCATAAATGCAACTCACACTCGCAACAACAATTACATCATTTCTCTCAAATAACGAGCAAGTCGCACTATGCCTTAACTTATCAATCTCGTCATTAATTGACATATCTTTCTCTATATATGTGTCACTGCTCACAATGTATGCTTCGGGCTGATAATAATCATAATAACTTACAAAATATTCCACCCTATTATTGGGGAAAAGTTCCCTAAACTCGTTGCAAAGTTGTGCTGCAAGCGTCTTGTTGTGGGCAATTACCAAGGCGGGACGATTAATTCGATTAATCACATTTGCCATCGTAAAAGTCTTGCCACTGCCAGTGACACCCAGCAAAGTCTGAAATCTTAGCCCGTCGTTAATGCCTTCCACCAAATCATCTATTGCTTTGGGTTGGTCGCCGGTGGGCTTGTGTTCACTCACCAATTCAAAATTCTTCATCATTTTCCTTAAAAAAATAAATTATATATCACTATATAATTTATTATAACATATTTTAAAGCAAATATAATATACTTTATATGCAAATTATTTAAAAAATTAATTTAATAAGCAAGCCCACAACGGTAGACAAAATCGCCAACAAAATAGTCCTTATTATAAGATTAACGGTCGCCTTTTTGCTATTTTGCTTGTCCCTTTCATAACTTTCACCTTTTTTGTCAAGACTAATGCAATATATTGGCTTACCTTTTTTGTCGGACAATATCATAGTTATATAGGATTCTAGCACAAGATTGTCCACCAGCTCCTTAACTTCCGCTTCCGACAACTCGTATTTCGGCCTTAATTGATTCATCAATTCATCGGGCGAAATAAGAACAGAATCCTTATTAGTGCACTTCCCGAAAATATAGTCCATCAAAATTTTTTCTTTCTTAGATAACATCTTTAACCTCACTTAATTATAAACACCGCTATAAAAGCCCCCAAAAAAGCCATTATCCCATTAAATATTCCCGACAACAAAAGTACTCTCATTATGTTGATATGGCTATAACTCTTCATAGACTGCTCATCTTGAAGTTGTCTTGCCTTTGGCAATAGACACAAACACACCGCCGAATCATCGGAATATTTTATATCTATAAAGTCATTATCCTTTAAATGCCTTAAGTCATTGCCTAGTGCGTCTTTGTGAATTTTAAACATCTTACACAATTCACTCATATCAAACACCTTATAACTTCCGTCTGGGCACAAATTCTCTAGTTTTTTCAATATCTTCGTGTTTTGCCTATCCAACATAACCCACTCCTTACTAAATATTTTACCACATCACACGCAAAATACAAATTAATTATAAGATAAATGTTGTTTTTTAACCAATCAAAAACAAAAAAATGAGCCATAATGACTCATTTTTAAGTTTTATTATTCTTTATCTTTTTTATCAGTTTTCTTTTCTGATTTTTTTGCTTTGCTCTTTGAATCAACTTGTTTTGTTGTAATTGCAAAGTAAGCAACAACGCCAGCCAAGATTACAACTGACAATACAATAAGAACAGTACCTACAACACTGTTGTTATCTTTCTCTTCAGCTTCTGCTTCTTCAGATGCTGTGATTGTATAACTATATGTTGTGCCTGTGCTGTTGCCAGCCTTATCTTTCAATACAATCTTGAATGTGTAATTTCCACTATTTTCGAAGGTATATTTTAAGCCACCATCAGCAATTGTATAACTTACAGTCTTATTGTTAGAATCCTTCATTGTAATAGTCATATAAGAACTCAACTCATTCATAGATGTTGAATTAACGCCATTTTTTAGGATTCCGTCAATGATTGCTTGAAGATCGTCAGTATCGTCATCAACTTCAATCATATTGAACTTAAATGTCCAACTATCGCCAACATTTACAGTAGACTTAAAGTCTTCTTCCTTGTTTTCCCAAGACATTGTAGGAGCATCTCCATCACCAATAGTCATTGTCAAAACTTTAGTAGAACTTAAGAATTTACCTTGTGCAGAATAAGTGATTGTGTATTCACCTTGAACATCCGGAGTAAATTGCCACATAGTTTTGTCGGCAGATTCTTTTACATCAACTTCTTCGCCCTTGCTGTTCTTAACAACTGGTGCGTCTACGATAATAGCGCCGGCAAAGTTTACATCCTTAGCAGAAGCCTTAGGAATCAAAACTGCATCTTGAGTAGATTTTGAATAATCCCATTCAGGTGCTTCATCTAAAGGATCAACTGTAATAATTGGAGCCTTTTCAGCGACAACATTAAGTCTATACTCACTTGAAACATTTTCATTACCAGCACTATCTTTTGCATAGTATGTGATAATATATGTTCCAGTTACTGTAGGTGTATAAGTGTTTTTATAAGAAGTCATTTCAGAAGGATTTTTAGCACCTGGTACTAAGATTGTCCAATGCCAATTTGGATTTTCAACAACTTCATCATTGTCATATACTGTAGGGGTAGGAATTACAAATTCTGTACCTACTTCAACATCTTCGCTAAATTTAGCGTTGTTTTCAATACTAATTACTGGAGGTTGAGTGTCATTTACTCTTACTGCAAAACTTGTGAAACTTACATTCCCATTACTATCTGTAGCAGAAATAGTAATAGTATAAGTCTTAGCATAACTTACTCTAAATGATGCACCAGAAATATAATATTTGAATTCATCACTCTCTTTCTCAGTTCTGATACTTGGTTGACTCTCCAAAGAACTAAGTTTTACAACCTTATCTCCGTTAGTATAACTTACTTCAACAGCAAAATCAACAGCGCCATCTTTGTCCCTAAATGTTATTTCAGGAATGGTTACAATATTATCTTGATTAAATACTGCTTTTTCTTCATTGTTAGTGTTGAAGCCTTTTTCATTAAGACTTACACTATTGATATTGAAGCCATTTTCTTGTTCAATTACTTCTCTATTGCTTTCAATTAATTGACCATTAAATCCATTAGTATCCCATCTGTTTTCATAAGTTGGTGCTTCGCTATCGTTTTGACCATTAACAATAGTAATTGTCTTAATAACAACGTTTTTGTTCTTAGTTAAGTGCTTGTCATAACTATTGTATGCGATGCTTATCAAATACAATTTTGTAGGATTATTAGCTCTCAAATCAGTAATTGCTTGAGTTACATCTAATTCATATTTGCCGTCTTTGGCTTGTACGAATTCTTTAAACTCATCCATATTTGAAATTTGGTCTTCGTTATCATTAACTTTACTAATTACAGGCTCATTGAAACCATAGTATGTTTTAACTAGTAAGTTGGTATCATAACTATCGGTTGCTGTAGGAACGCTGAAAGAAATTGTGTCTTCTTTCTTGATTCTTTCAGTATCGTACACAAATGTCAATTTTGGCTCGCCACTTACAGCATCTGCTTTTGATTTGATTGTAATATTGTAGTCTTTTGTTACACTTTGACCACTTTCGTCGGAGAATACATATCTTACAACATAATTTCCAGCACCATAATTGGTTTTGCCATCTTCTACTTTTGTTGTAAATGTAAATTCAGCAACCTTGTTGTATGGACATACATTTCCGTCTGAATCCAATAGTTCCATCTTTCCGCTTTCGGTGATGTTTGTTCTCTTATACAAATTACGAGTTACAGTAATTCCGTTAAGGTCACTGAAGTTATCGGTAACATATGCTGCTGGAATTCTAACAGTAACCGAGTAGTTTCCTTCGTCACCGGCGATTGGTTGAAGATTGTAATAAGATAGTACATTATAACTTTCATCACCAATTAATTCAATAACGTCAGCCTTCTCTTTTCCAGTCAAGTCAGTCTTTCTATAAGCCTTATTGCCTTCCACAAAGTAATCAGTCAATTCGGTTGCTTTTGAAGAATCGGTATAAGCCTTATCGCCCTCTACATAGCAGTCGGTGATTTCAACATTTGTATATGCCTTGCCGTTTGCAATTTCATAGTCGCCAGTCAAGTAAAGAACTGGGTCTGTGCTATCATCAACATTAGTTATTGAATAAGACAATATGTTAGATGAAATTTCTAATGATGGGATGTGAGCCTTGTAAGTAACAAAGTAGTTACCCTTCTTGGTAGGAACAAATGTCATATCGTCATAATTAACAGTCATTTTTTCGCCAGACTCGTTGTGAGTAACTGTAATCTCAGTATATACATCTTCGTAATCGGTAGAACCTTCTACAAAACTAGCATTAACATCAACTAGGCTATATGATGTGCCAACTTCAGCAGT
This sequence comes from uncultured Christensenella sp., assembly GCA_964573405.1. Taxonomy (GTDB): domain Bacteria; phylum Bacillota; class Clostridia; order Christensenellales; family UBA1242; genus UBA11490. The sequence continues at coordinate 30,154 of CAZNJK010000011.1, forward strand.
CTTCTTAGGAGTGCTTGCCCAAGAGATGAATAGGCTGTTGTTAGCCAACGAACTCTTTACTTTGATTGTCTTTGAGTTAGATACATATATAGGTTTGATTTTGTAGTTACCGCTAGTATCTTTTTCAAGAACATCAGTATCTGCACTGCCTACAAGATATAGTTTGTACACAAGCTTGTAAGTCCCGACTGTAAGATCATCGTTGTTAAAAGTGTAGGTAAAGTGTGCTTTCTTTTCTGCACTTGAACCTGTACCAGCAACATAAGTCATTTCAATAGGTGTGCTTGAGCCAGACTTAACTAAAAATGCTTTTAATTTTGCAAATTGACCACTTGTCATCTCATAAGTAGCATTTGTATCAAAAGAAACATCTTCGTCATTTACATAAGCATCAGGAACAGGAACAGTAAGTGTTTTGCCCTTTACAAATTCTGTAGGAACAACAAAATATGAATTTTCTGGCATCTCTAGGCTACCGCTATCGCCACTTACTTCACAGAACAATTCGTAAGCAGAAACTATAGATGTACGTTTTCCGCCAATTTCTTTGTAGCTTTCGATTCTGAAAGTGTAAGTACCTTCAACCCCAGCAACAAAGTATTTCATTTTAACCTTTGTTCCTTGTTCGTTGTTAGGATCTAATGGCTCTTCTGCACCTTCATAAATCTTCCCTTCGTCCTTACTTCCTTCTTCAAGAACATTTCCATAAGGGTCAATTACAGTAACTACAGTCTTGATGTCACCATCTTCTACTTGTGGATATGGGACTTTAACAATGTCACCTTTCTTGGCAGTAGTGCTGTAATTGTTGTTAACTTTGACAGATGGACCAACTACAGTATATTCGTCATTTTCATTTGTCAAAGGTGAATTATCAGCCAAAGCAGATGATGTTGCACTCAATACTGCTACTGGAGCGCCAACCATAGATGCTACTAAAGCTGAAACAATAATTTTTTTGCCTTTCATAAAGTAAAATTCTCCTCTAGTCTTTAATCGAAGTTAGTTTACACCATTTCTTCACATCTTGTCAACAAAATAACCCAATATATTGCTCAATATTTTATTAATATTTTGTTTGAAATTTTGTATATTGGCAATGGTAAACTATGCTAGGATTGTTATCAGTATTTTTTTCCATATTTTGGAAATTATGCATAATCTATAATTTTTTTGGAAAATTTTACCAAAAACCATTTTCGGGTAGTTGTTTTTTGAATTCAATAAAAGACGCAGTAACAAATTTTGTCACTGCATCATATTTAAAATTACCGGACTGTGGGATTATTTGCAAATGCAATTTAGAAGCAACATTATAAGGATAATGTTCCACACACAGCCACAACTGTCGTCATTAACTATGCCGTTGCCACCGCAATTGCCTAGCAATAACAAAAGGATTAATAAAGTACAACTATCGCAACCATAACCTTTTCGTGGCTCATTACCTCTTCCGCAACCACAACCATTATTCATTCCAAAAAACATATGTATTTTTCTCCTTTTAATTTTTTGAAAGCAATTCGCCTTGCTTTCTACCCCATAATATGGAGAAAATAAAAAATGTGTTACTTTTTTCGTAGCACATTTTTTTATATTGTTATTTAGTTGTATTATTTGTTTGATTTAAATTGTTCTTATATTTTTCACTATCTAATGATAACTTACTTCAAATGCTTTAAAATAACATATCTATTATTTTTGCTTTCAATTTGTCTATTCCTATGTTTTTGTCCGCCGATATACACACAATGTCGTCACCATATGGAAGTTCGGCGTCTTTAGGCAACTTGTCTATTTTGTTGTACACCGTCAAAATTTTAGCGTTGGCACCTATCCTTTTAAGAGTGTCGAGTGTGACTTTCTGTTGTTGCTCTTTATTTGGGTCGCTTATATCGATTACATTTATAAGTAAATTGGCGTACTTACTCTCTTCTAAGGTACTGCCAAATGCTTCGATAAACTCGGTAGGAAGGTTTTTAATGAATCCAACAGTGTCAATAAGTAGCAACTGTTTGCCGTCGATATACATATTGCGGGTGGTCGTGTCAAGAGTGGCAAAAAGTTCGTTTTTGGCGTACACATCCGCCTTGGTTAGCAGATTCATAAGCGTAGATTTTCCGCTATTTGTATATCCCACAATCGCAACAAGCGGTTTTTGATTTTTGACCCTTTCGTTACGATTAAGTTCTCGCTGTTTCTTTAAATTTTCCAAGTCCTTTTTCTTTTTCAAAATGTTCTCAGCAATTACTCGCCTATCTATCTCAAGTTTTGTTTCGCCCGGTCCACGCATTCCTACTCCGCCACCATAACGGGAGTTGTTTTGATATGCATTCACCCTATTTATAGAATACTTTAGTTGTGCAAGTTCCACTTGAAGTTTTCCTTCATTCGTGCGGGCTCTTTTTGCGAAAATGTCCAAAATCAACATACTTCGGTCAATAACCTTCACATTAAGAAATTGCGACAAGTTTTTAATTTTGCTTCCGCTCAACTCATTGTAGAATATCACACAATTAGCGTTGTACAACTGGATATTGGCTTTGATGTCTTCCAATTTCCCTTGTCCCACCAAGAACCTTACATCCGGCTTTGCTTTCTTTTGCAAAACTCTTGCGACGACTTCTATTCCGTCGGTGTGGCACAAGGACTCTAGTTCGTCTAAATCAGCGTCGTTATCTTCCCCTTTAAGGTCAACTTTCACAATCACCGCATTCGTCCTTTCGTCTTCTGTGGAGTACCACTTGTCCTTGTTTGCTTCCGCTATTTTATCGTACTCCGCTATGAGTTCCAAAAGCCCGTACTTGTTTATATAGTCGGTATTGTGCACATATTTTGTGTCAATCTTGTCGCCATTTATAAAGCCAACTTCCGCATCATACGCCCCGCTGTCTCGCACCGATACGGCACACATACAGTCCAAGTTGTTTTTCTTAAGTGCGGATTTGTCCATATCACTTAGCTTGCAAGACGCTAGCGGATGTGTATGTATAACCCTTACCCCGCTAAGCCCATTTTGCTTGCTTTCCGCGGTAAATTGGGCACTGTCGCTACTGCCTATGTTTATATCCAAAATGTTGCCTTTCCTATCTATTGTCGCCACAAATTCGGAGTTGTATTTTAGTGTCATATCGCTCAAAAAAGAAAGAAGTGACATAGAAATAAAACTCTCTTTTTCTTGAACATTTTGCTTGAAGTTCTCAATAATCTTTAGTTCTTCATTTTTTAAAGTTTTAATTTTCATAATCACTCCGTTGTCATTAATTTGAATTTTCTATTTACATTATCCATTATGGTTGAAGTTCTTGTTTCAAGGTCAACTTCTTCACCGCCCACTTGGACCGTCTTTGTGTTAGATTTTGCACTTATTGACAAGATGTTGTTGCCGACTTGCAAAATCCTATTTCCCATCGCCCAAAAATACACTTCGTTGTCGGACGAAAAACCAAGCCCGCAAAACTCGTCGTTTACGCTTATCATATAACTATATATGTTTGCAAGCAATATGTTTCCGCCATTTCCATCGTAGTTGTTTAGGAAGTTTTTATAAAATCGGTCAATATTGTCTTTTTTGCAAAAGTTTGCAAATAGATAGTTTCCTAGATCGTTGTATGTAGGATTTGCTTTTAGCCCGTCCGCCAACGCAAAGTTAAACGCCGTCTGGTCGTTGTGCTTATTTAATAGGCTCTGAATGTAACTATTTTTCAAATAATTGTCTTCGTTGATAATTGTCGCCTTTATAACTGGATTTACATTTTGTTTTAAGTTTTCGTTATTTACAAAATGCGTGTACGACAAGTAATTCTCATTTGCGTAAAATTTCTCAAAATTCTGAATTACCTTATCGTCATTTTCAAGTTTTATGGATATATTTAACGCCATATATAGGCTATCTATATTCCCCGACTTTTTATAATCCCGCTCATACAATTTAAGTGCATAACTGTTCCAATTAAGTTTGTACATCATATTGCCCAACTTCTCTGGCTCGACATTGGCAAATATTAGCCACACGCTTGACACAATCGCAACAAAAACAAGCACTATGCTCACTATTATCATAGGTGTATAATTTTTATGATATTTTTTCTTTTCTAATTGCTGTAAAACGTCAATCTCTGTTTCTCTCATAAGTAATTATTTTTCCTTTTTCGACATATGGCAAGCCTTTCTGCAATATACATAAATTAGGAGTATATTATGAAATATTTTGCCATTATTGTATTAGTAATAAATTGTTTTTTTCTTGGCGGTTGTAATAGGTGCTACAACATCACAAAATCCAGCATCTCCGAAATCCGCCAAAATATATTTAGCGGTGAAAGTGACAATTTTGACGCCACCTTTATGAGCGGATATCGTGAAAAGGACTATGTAATCAACGGCTACAACACCGAACTAATCAAATTCGGAATTGTCACAATAACCATCAAAAATCCCGACATTTCGACACTTAACCCCACAATTGCTCTCACCATAGACACTCTTCGATACGAATCGGAACTGGAGAAAAATCCTTTCGACGGGACTTATGTTGCCGACATCGGAGTGGTCGTGGATGATGATTTGCCAAGCATAAGTATAAAGTTGTTTTTAGGCGAAGTCGTCGAAGACTTAACTCTTAACAACCTTACCCTTAACTGGAAAGTCGACTCACTAAAAGCACTCAAAATTTCTTGTAAAACCTTGTCAGCAGAACTTGAACCTTTTATAGACAAAAACTTCTTAGGCGAAGTATATATCAAGATAATTAAGGACACTGTTTTGGACGATGGAAGTTATTATTGGTACGTCAATTTCGTGAGTCGTAACGGGATATATCATAGCACAATTATTGACCCGTTGACAAGTGAAATATTAGCAAAAAAATAAAAAAATTAAAAGTCTAATTTTACATTAAAACTTTTAATCGGTATCAAGGGCAGTTACCCTTTTTATATGGCGCCCACCTTCAAAAGGGGTCGCTAAAAATAAGTCAATCAATTTCTTAGCCTTTCTAAAACTAACAAATTCTTGTGGCAAAACAAGTACATTCATATCATCGTCGTTGCGTGCCAAAAACACCGTTTTTGCACAACTACACACGCCCGCTCTCACCCCTTTCGACCTATTGCCAGCCATACATATACCAATCCCAGTTCGGCACGAATAAATCCCCATATTTGATGGGTCTTTCACTAATTCAGCATTCGCCAACTTTGCAAACTCGGCATAACTATCGGAAGGAGTATAAGTTTCGCTAGCAAAAACCTTCACTTGGTGGCCTTTAGACACCAAATACTCTTCCACTTGCTTCATTAAATTGTACGCTCTATGGTCATATGCTAGTACTATCATTCCCCATAACTCCTTTTTCAAGTTCTAAATTATTATATCACTAATTCCAATTTTTAAAAAACAAATAAGCAACTTACTTAAAAAAATAAATTCGTTTTATTTAACATACACAAATCCCAACTTTGTAGCAAATATATTAAAATCAAATGCAAAATTTTAAACATTTTAGACAAATTTAAGCACTCACTTTTATTTAAAAATAAATTCTCATATGACTATTTGCCTTTAAATGATAATTTATGATAAAAACTATAATCAATTAAAAACCAAATAATCCCCCAAAACACGACGGACCTTGAGTTTATCTCATGGCTCGTTTTTGTTCTTTCTATTATACATATTTTCAACAAAAAAAAGATTGATATCTAATCAATCTTCTTTGGCGCACCACAAAAAGACTAAATCGAAACCGATTTAGTCTTTTTTTCTTTTAATCTTCGTTTTTATCTTTTAATTGTTTTACAAATTTATCAAAGTCGGAATTTATGATTTGAGTTTTATTGAATATATCATATTCACTTTCGGCTTTGTTTTTTGCTTCGAGTGCTGAAACTTTGCCTTTATTGGTTAGTATATCATACTTTCTAAAAGATAGAAACTCGTTTACACTTTCAGCGAATTGCTCCATTGTAAAAGTGTTTTCATCTTCGATAACATCTTCTATATAATCAAAATAACTTGATACTGCTCGTTCCAGTTTTTTAATTTCTTTTTCAGATAAATAATTTTTAGCAATAGACACATCGGATTTTAAAATTCTTCCGTCTGGTGCATTTTTCCAACTGGTAAGTCCCATGTTTTCTTGTGTATGGTCTGCTTTTGAATAAATGATTTCGGCAGCAGTTTGATGAGTTATTGCATAGTGAAACTTATTTTGAATTGTAGCATAAAACACATTTGCTTCTTCAGAATTTTTGTTGTAATCAATAGAACACTCTGCAAAAATATCGGTAATTTGTTGCCAAATCATTCGCTCGCTAGTTCTAATTGAACGAACTCGCTCCAAAAGTTCTCTAAAATAGTTTTTGCCAAAAACTTGATTTCCTTGTTTTAATCTATCGTCATCAAGAGCAAAACCTTTGGTCATATATTCTTTTAAAACACTTGTTGCCCAAATTCTAAAATGCGTTGCTTTTGCCGAATTTACACGATAGCCAACCGAAATAATTGCATCTAGATTATAAAATTTCGTGAGATAATTTTTTCCGTCATTTGCAGTTGCCGAGATTTTCTCGGTAACTGAATTTTCATCTAATTCATTACTTTTGAAGATATTCTTCAAGTGTAATGAAATATTATCTGCCGAACAATCAAAAAGTTCTGCCATTGCTTTTTGCGTAAGCCAAATGGTTTCATCTTTTACAACAGCATTTACTTTCACATCTTCATTTG
>CAZNJK010000012.1:0-28254 GCA_964573405.1 uncultured Christensenella sp.
AAGGTAAAGGTAGCCCAGAACTATGGGTTGCTGTTGTTAAACCAGGCAGAGTATTGTTTGAACTTGCCGGTGTTCCTGAAGAAGCCGCAAGAGAAGCAATGCGTCTTGCTGGACACAAACTTCCTATTAAAACCAAATTCGTAACCAAAGCAGAGTTAAATGCAGAAGGTGGTAATGAATAATGAAAGTTAAAGAGTTAAGAGAAATGACCAACGAAGAACTTAATGCAAAACTTAAAGCATTAAAACAAGAATTGTTCAACCTTCGTTTTTCAAATGCAACTGGTCAATTAAGTAATCCATTACAATTAAATGCTTGCAGAAAAGATATTGCAAGAATCAAAACAATTTTGACTGAGCGTGAACTTAGCAAAAAGGCTAGAGCGTAAGGCATAAGGAGGAAATGATATGAAAGAACAAACTGTTGAAAGAAATAGTCGTCATACTTATCTTGGAATGGTTACTAGTGATAAAATGGACAAAACCATCACTGTAAGCATTGTTGAAAACAAAAGACACCCTCTTTATGGTAAAGTTTACAAAGTAACCAAAAAAGTTAAGGCTCATGATGAAAACAATGAATGCAAAGTAGGAGATAGAGTGGAAATTATGAGCACTCGTCCGCTTAGCAAAGACAAACACTACAGACTAGTAAGAATAGTAGAAAGAGCTAAATAAGGAGAAAATTATGATACAACCTCAAACAATATTAAAAGTTGCCGATAATAGCGGCGCTAAGAAGATTATGTGCATCAGAATACTTGGTGGCTCTTTTAGAAGAAGTGGTAATATTGGTGACATTATTGTTGCTTCTGTTAAATCTGCTACTCCAGGTGGTGCAGTTAAGAAAGGCGATGTTGTAAAAGCAGTTATCGTAAGAACTTCAAAAGGTGTTCAACGCCCAGATGGAAGTTCTATCAAATTCGATGAGAATGCTGCCGTTATAATTGATAACCAAAAACAACCAAAAGGTACTCGTATCTTTGGACCTATAGCAAGAGAACTTCGTGATAAAGGCTTTATGAAAATAATCTCTCTTGCACCAGAAGTATTATAAGGAGGAATTAAAGAATGACACTACATGTTAAGAAAGGCGACAACGTCGTTGTTATTGCTGGTAAAGACAAAGGTAAAAGTGGTAAAGTGTTGACTGCTATTCCTGCTGATAATGCGGTTATCGTAAGCGGTATCAACATTGTATCAAAACATAAAAAACCTAGAAGTGCTCAAGACAAAGGTGGAATTGTAAAGCAAGAAAACAAAATTGATTGCTCTAATGTTCAAATCATTTGCCCAGAGTGTGGAAAGGCTACTAGAGTTGCTCACGCTGTTGACGAAAAAGGCAAGAAATTCCGTCAATGCAAAAAGTGTAAAGCAAGCCTAGATAAAGCAGTTTCTACTAAGAAAGAAACTAAAAAAGAAACAAAGAAGGCTGAAAGCAAGGATGTAAAACCTGCTAAAGAAACAAAGGCTGTCAAGACTACAACTAAGACAACCGCTAAAAAGCCTGCTACAACAACAAAGAAAGTTAGCGGAGTAACAAAGTCAGTTACTAAAACAACCGCTAAAAAGACACAAAGCAAGGGACAATAGGAGGTAAATTATGGCAAATAACAATAGATTATATAACAAATACAAAACTGAAATTGTTCCTGCAATGGAAAAAGAATTTGGTTACACAAATGTAATGCAAGTTCCTAAAATTGAAAAAGTTATAGTTAGCCGTGGTCTTGGTGATGTAAAAGATAACAGTGCATCATTCAACAAGGCTGTTGATGAATTAGGGGCTATCACTGGTCAAAAGCCACTTGTAACTCTTGCTAAGAAATCAATCGCTAACTTCAAACTTAGACAAGGTATGAAGATTGGTGCTAAAGTTACTCTAAGAGGCGAGCAAATGTACGAATTCTTAGATAGACTTATCTCAATCGCTCTACCTAGAGTAAGAGATTTCCAAGGTGTTAATGACAAGTCGTTTGACGGAAAAGGAAACTACGCTATGGGTCTTACCGAGCAATTAGTTTTCCCAGAAATCAGCTACGAAAAAATCGACAAGATTCGTGGTCTTGATATAGTAATTGTAACTTCTGCAAAATCTGATAAGGAAGCCAAGGCTTTACTTGAAAAACTTGGCATGCCTTTCAAGAGATAGGAGGTTAGGAGATAATTATGGCAAAAACATCATTAAAGGTTAAACAACAAAAACCTCAAAAATATTCAACCAGAGAGTACACTCGTTGTAAGCTTTGCGGAAGACCACACTCAGTATTGAGAAAATATGGCATCTGCAGAATTTGTTTTAGAGAATTGGCTTACAAAGGTGAAATTCCTGGTGTAAAGAAATCAAGTTGGTAAAAGGAGATAAATTTTATGATAGTTACAGACCCAATAGCAGATATGCTTACCAGAATGAGAAATGCTCTTCAAGCTAAACATAAAAGTGTTTCCGTTCCGGCTTCAAAAACAAAATTGGCAATCGCTGAAGTATTATTGAAAGAAGGCTATATCGCTTCTTACAAGGCAGAAGGCGAAGGAACTAATGCTAATATTGTTATAGATTTTAAAAATGAAAAAGTTCTTAATGGTCTTAGAAGAATTTCTAAACCAGGTCTAAGAATTTATGCTAGTTGTGAAGAACTTCCTAAAGTTATTAATGGCTTGGGAATTGCAATCATCTCAACAAGCAAAGGAATTATGACAGATAGGGAAGCAAGAGCACTTAACCTTGGTGGCGAAGTACTTGCATTCGTATGGTAGGAGGATATTATGAGTAGAATTGGTAAACAAGCAATTAGTATCCCTCAAGGCGTTAATGTTACTGTTGACGCAAATAACGTAGTTACAGTAACAGGTCCTAAAGGAACACTTTCAAGAGATGTTCATAAAGACATTAAAGTTGTTGTAGAAAACAACGAAGTTAAAGTAATCAATGTTAACGATGATAAAGAATTGTCAAAGTTCCAAGGTCTTTCTCGTCAATTAATCAACAATATGGTTGTTGGCGTAAGCAAGGGTTTTGAGAAAAGATTGACAATCAATGGCGTTGGTTACAAAATTACTCAAAAAGGTCAAGACTTAGTTCTTAATATTGGCTTATCTCACCCAGTTGAGTTAAAGGCAATTGACGGAATTACACTTAGTTGCGACAAAAACGAAGTTATCATTCAAGGTATTGACAAAGAGAAAGTCGGTCAATATGCTTGTAAAGTAAAAGATATCAAGAAAGTTGAACCTTATCATGCTTATGGTATCTATTACAGTGATGAAGTCGTAAGAAGAAAAGAAAGAAAAACAGGTAAGAAGTAGGAGGAGTGAAATATGATAAACAAGGCTAATAAAAACGAAGTAAGAATTACTCGTGCTAAAAGAGTTAGAAAACATCTTTCTGGTACTCCTGAAAGACCTAGACTAAGCGTTTTCAAAAGCTTAGACCACATTTACGCTCAAGTTATTGATGATGTAAATGGTGTTACAATTGCTAGTGCATCTACTTTAACTAAAACTGTTGCTAGTAAAATTGAAGGAAAATCAAAAAAGGAAGCCGCATATATTGTAGGCGAAGCAGTTGCTAAGGCTGCCATAAAGAAAGGTATTAAGACTGTTGTATTTGACAGGGCTGGTTACATCTATACTGGTAGAGTTAGTTCATTGGCTGACGGCGCAAGAAGTGCTGGTCTTGAATTTTAAGGGGTGACTTATGCAAAAAGATGAAAGAAAACCTAATGTTGAAAGAAAGGACAGAAGGCGTCCTATAAAAGAAGTTGACCCAATCTCTAGCAAACTTGTTGGCGTTAATCGTGTAACAAAGGTTGTTAAAGGTGGTAGAACAATGAGATTTGCTGCTCTAGTTGTTGCTGGCGACGGCAATGGTAGAGTTGGTGTTGGTAGCGGTAAGGCTGCTGAAGTTCCTTCAGCAATCGATAAGGCTACATTATCAGCAAAGAAATCAATGGTTAAAGTTGCACTATGTGACACAACTATCCCACACGAAGTTATCGGTGTGTATGGAAAAAGTAGAGTAAAACTACTTCCTTCTAAACAAGGTACTGGTATTATCGCTGGTGGTAGTGTAAGACCAGTTGTTGAACTTTGCGGAATCAAAGATATTACTGCTAAAGTATATGGTAGCAGAAATTCAACCAACATCGTAAAAGCAACTATCAATGGTCTTATGCAACTTCGCACGAAAGAAGAAATTGCTCTTCTTCGTGGAAAATCTGTAGAGGAAATTTAGTAGGAGGGAATTATGGCAGAAACAAAGAAAACAACAACTGCTACTAAATCTGTAGCAAAAACAACTACAAAAGCAACTACTACTAAGACTACAACTACAAAAAAACCAGCAACCGCTAAGAAAGTTGCTGAAGTAAAAGAAACTGTTAAAGTTGAAGAAACAGTTGCTAAAAAACCTGCTAAAAAGGCAGTTAAACAATTAAAAGTAACCTTGGTAAAATCACCTATCGGTTACAACAAAAAGCAAGCAAGAGTTGTAAAGGCTCTTGGTCTTAATAAAATGAATAGTTCTCACGTTTTACCAGATAACGCTTGCGTTAGAGGAATGATTAAAACAGTTAATCATTTGGTAAAAATGGAAGAACTAAACTAGGAGGGTTTTTATGAAATTACATCAAATAGCCCCAGCAATCAATTCTACTACAAAAGCAAAAAGACTTGGTAGAGGTATTGGTAGTGGTTTAGGCAAAACAAGTGGTAAAGGTACTAAAGGTCAAAACTCTCGTAGTGGTGGAGGCGTTAGACCAGGATTTGAAGGCGGTCAAATGCCTTTGACAAGAAGATTACCTAGGAGAGGCTTTAATAATAAAATATTTGGCGTAGATTACTCAATTGTAAATGTAGGTCAATTAAATACTTTCAAGGAAGGCACAGTTATTACTGCTGAATTACTTAAAGAAAAGAATATTATTAAAAATATCGCCCCTTATGGTTTAAAAGTATTGGGAAATGGAAATTTGGAAAAAGCACTTACAATTAAGGCTAACAAATTCTCAGAAACTGCAATGCAAAAAATCAACAAGGCTGGTGGAAAAGCCGAGGTATTATAATGTTTAAAACTATTGTGAATGCGTTTAAAGATAAAGAAATTCGTAAGAAAATTTTCATCACACTTGCATTATTGTTGGTGTATAGATTAGGTTGTTGGCTTCCAGTACCGGGTATTAATGTTGAAGCATTTAGTGCTAGTATTGGTGGACAAGATTTCTTGTCGCTTCTTAGTAGTGTGAGTGGTGGAGCATTGGCTAACGGTGCAATTTTGGCTTTGGGTATTTCCCCTTACATTAGTGCATCTATTATTATCCAGTTGCTTACAATTGCAATCCCTAGTCTTGAAAGACTTTCAAAGATGGGTGAAGAAGGCAAGAAAAAAATCTCTTTATACACTAAGATTTGTGCTTTAGTTTTAGCAATTGTTCAAGCAGTCGCTATAGTAATTAGTTATTCGTCTGCTCTTAATACTCTTACTATGCCTGAGTGGTTGGTTGGTACAATGGTTGTTATCATCCTAGTCGCTGGTAGTATGTTTACTTACTGGCTTGGCGAAAAAATCACTTCTTATGGCATAAGTAATGGTCTTTCTTTATTAATTTTTGTAGGTATCTTGTCTACCGCAGGTTCTTCACTTTACTCAGTTATTGTGAACATCTTCAAAGGTAGTATGGAAAGCCTATGGGAACTATTGTTATTCCTTGTTGCTTTGGTTCTTATCTTCGGATTTATCGTATTTATGGACTTGGGCGAAAGAAGAATCCCTGTTCAATACGCAAAGCAAGTTAAAGGTAGAAAAATGTATGGTGGTCAAAACACTTACATTCCTATCAGAGTGAATGCAACTGGTGTTATGCCAATTATATTCGCGTCATCAATAATTAGTTTCCCACAACTTTTATTTAGTATTTTCTGGCCAAATAGCGGATTCTACAAATGGTATTCCGAATGGCTAGGTACAGGTGGTTGGATTTACATTATCCTTACCGGGTTGTTGATTCTATTCTTCGCTTATTTCTGGACTCAAATTACTTTCAATCCAGAAGAAATATCAAGGAATATTCAACAAAATGGCGGATTTATTCTAGGTATAAGACCAGGGAAACCAACTGCTGAATATTTGAAAAAAATCTCTAATAGAATAACCTTATTTGGTGCAATATTCTTGGCTATTATGGCTATTGTTCCTAATATCATATTCAAAGCCCTTAGTTTCACAGGCGGTTTGACAAACGCGTTTAGTGCTACTGGATTACTTATCGTAGTAAGTGTTGCAGTCGAACTTGACAAAGCGCTTGATAGTCAAATGCTTATGAAAAATTATAAAGGATTCTTGAAATAGGGGCAACAATGCGTATTAGTCTACTTGGTGCACCGGGGTGTGGAAAAGGTACTCAAGCAAAGTTGATATGTGAGAAGTTCAATATCCCTCACATATCAACCGGTGACCTTTTTAGAAATGCTATTGCACTTGACACGCCTTTAGGTAAAGAAATTAAAAAATATATGTCAAAATTAGTGCCCGACGAGATTGTTATAGACCTTGTCAAGGAACGCATAAAAGATGACGATTGTTCGCAAGGATTCATTTTAGATGGCTTCCCACGAACTGTCAATCAAGCCAAAATTTTTGAAAAAGAAGTAGGCTTAGATGCTGTAATATATTTTGACATTGATTTAAATTTGGCAAAACAACGCATTTTACAACGTAGAACTTGCACAAAATGTGGAAATATATTCTCCACATTAGAGCAAATTGACAATAATTGTCCTAATTGTGGTGGTAAAATTGATGTAAGAGATGAAGATTTGAAGGCCGATGAACGCCTTGACACATATCTTAACTCAACCGCACCACTTGTGGATTATTATAAGGAAAAAGGAATCTTGAAGATTATTGATGTCAACAAGTTCGCCAACCTTGAAATTTGCGAAAGCAAGGATGCTATGTTTAACGAAATTATTAAATTATTGGAAGGCTTAAAATGATTGATTATAAGTCTGAAGAAGATATCAAAAAAATGCGAGTAGCATGTGAGATTACTCGTGATACTCTAAATTACTTAAAAGATTTTGTAAAACCAGGTGTAAGCACTTATGAACTTGACAAACTTGCTCACGACTATATAGTGAGTAGGGGTGCAAGACCAACTTTTAAAAATTACAACGGATTTCCAGCGTCACTTTGCACATCTATAAATGATGAAATTGTGCATGGAATACCTTCAAAGAAGGTGATTTTGAAAGAAGGTGACATTATAAGCCTTGATGTCGGTGCGTGTAAAGATGGTTTTACTGGTGATGCTGCTAGAACTTATCCTGTAGGAAAAATCAGTGCACAAAATAAGCGACTAATAAAAATAACCGAACAAAGTTTCTTTGAAGGTATTAAAGGCTTAAAAAGTGGTTGCTTTGTAGGTGACATTTCAAACAAAATTCAAAAATTTGTTGAAAAGAATGGCTATTCCATTGTTAGAGAAATGGTTGGTCATGGTGTAGGAAGGCATTTACACGAAGACCCAGATGTACCTAATTTTGGTAGAGCGGGGAGCGGTGCTAAACTTATGGCAAACGCAACCATCGCCATTGAACCTATGGTAAATATGGGCGAAAGAAATGTTACTTTTTCCAAAAATGGCTGGACTTGTTCTACTTTAGATGGACTTCCTTCCGCTCACTACGAAAATACAGTTTTGATTACCGAAGACGGCGTCGAAATCTTGACATTGTAGGAGCGAAAGATATGAATTTTGAAGTGGGAAGTTTGGTTGAAGCCACTAGCGGAAAGGATAAAGGTCAGTTGTATTTTATTGCACAACTCGACAAAAAATCCGCTTTTCTAGTTAATGGTAGCAATCGAACATTAAAAAAGCCCAAAATTAAGAACTTAAAACACATAAAACTGAAAAAAAATTACGATTTAGACTTTAAATTTGTAAATGATTGTGATATAATATATATGATAAAGTGTTTTAAGCGGGACTTATAAAATAAATGTGGAGGACAATTAAGTGTCGAAACAAGATGTCATTGAAACTGAAGGCGTGGTAGTTGAAGTATTAAGAAATGCTAATTTTAAAGTTCAACTTACAAATGGTTTTATTATTACTGCTTATCTATCAGGGAAACTTCACTTAAACAACATCAGAATTTTGGTCGGTGACCAAGTTAAAGTTGAAATGTCATTATATGATTTGACTAAAGGTCGAATTATATGGCGAATGAAAAAAATGTAGGAGTGTATTAATTATGAAGGTTAGAGCATCTGTTAAAAAAATGTGCGATAGTTGCAAAGTTATTAAGCGTGATGGAAAACTTATGGTTATTTGCAAAAATCCTAAGCACAAACAAAGACAAGGTTAATAATTTTTAATCTAATTCCAATAAAAAACAATCACAGTGAGGCGGCTGTATGATATCTCATAATCTTACTGTGTTTAATATATTTTTAAATTATTTTATGGAGGAATAAAATGGCTCGTATTGCTGGTATTGATTTACCAAGAGAGAAAAGAGTAGAATTAGGTCTTACCTATATCTACGGTATTGGTAGAGAAACTTCTAACAAAATTTTACAAGCAACTGGCGTTAATCCTGACACTCGTGTTAAAGATTTGACTGAAGACGAAATCGCTGCAATCAGACTTTACATCGAAAAGAATTGCGTAGTTGAAGGTGACTTGAAAAGAGAAGTTTCACTAAACATTAAACGCTTACAAGAAATCGGTTGTTATCGTGGTATCCGCCACAGAAAGAACCTTCCTGTAAGAGGTCAAAACACAAAACAAAACGCAAGAACAAGAAAAGGTCCTAAGAAGACTGTTGCTAAAAGTAAAAAGGAAATTAAAAAATAGTTAAGGAGTTAGATAATGGCTGTTGCAAAAACTACTAAAAAAAGAAAATCTACCAAAGCATTAGACAAAGGTAGAGCATATATCCAATCATCATTCAACAACACTCTTGTTACTTTGACTGATGATTCTGGTAATGCAATTGCACAATCTAGTGCTGGTGCATTAGGATATAAAGGTTCAAGAAAGAGCACACCATTTGCCGCACAACAAGCAGCAGAAGTTGCTGGTAAAAAAGCAAAAGACCAAGGACTAAAATCTGTAGAAGTATATGTTAATGGTCCAGGTAACGGTCGTGAAACTGCTATTCGTGCATTGGCTAATGCAGGTCTTGAGATTACTTCAATCCAAGATATTTCACCAATACCACATAATGGTTGTCGCCCACCAAAACGCAGAAGAGTATAATTAAGGAGAATATATAACTATGGCAAAATATACAGGCGCTGATTGTAAGTTATGCCGTCGTGAGGGATGCAAATTGTTCCTTAAAGGCGAAAGATGTTTAACTAAGAAATGTGCTATGGAACGTAGACCAGTTGCACCTGGTGTTCATGGACAATCTAGAAAGAAACAAACTGAATATTGCTTACAATTAAGAGAAAAACAAAAAGTTAAAAGAGCATATGGCTTGCAATCTGAAGAAAAGAAATTCAGAAAATACTATGATACCGCAGCAAATATGAAAGGTATCGTCGGTGAAAACATGCTATCACTTTTGGAAAGAAGACTTGATAACGTTGTGTATCGTATGGGAATTGGTGCTTCTAGAGCAGAAGCACGCCAAATCGTTAACCACGGTCACATCACAGTTAACGGAAGAAGAGTAAATATCCCTTCTTATCAAGTAAAAGTTAACGATGTAATTGCTATCAAAGAAAATAAGAAAGATTTAGCAATGTTTAAAGAACTTAAAGATGTAAAAGTTGTTATGCCTAAATGGTTAGAGTTCGACGCTAATAAGTTGACTGGAAAAATCAATGCACTTCCTCAAAGAGATGACATTGATCTAAATATCCAAGAACACTTAATCGTTGAGTTGTACTCTAAATAATGACTAATTGATAAGTAAACTTATTATCAATAAAAATTCATTTAAAGTGAGGAATTTTCGTATGATGATGGAAATCGAAAAGCCAAAAATTACTTGTGAAGAAACCGATAACGGATGTTTTGCAAGATTTGTTGTTGAACCACTTGATAGAGGATTTGGTCTAACTATCGGTAATGCACTTCGTCGTGTGCTACTTTCAGCACTACCAGGTGCAGCCGCTGTTGGGATTAAAATCAATGGTGTTCAACACGAATTTTCAACTATCAAAGGTGTAATTGAAGATGTTGTTGATATCGTATTGAATATTAAAAGTCTTGCAATAAAGACATTTAATACCGATAGAGATTTCTCAACAGTACTTCGAATCAACAAATATGGTGCTGGTGAAGTTACCGCTAAGGATTTTGAACCAAATGACTTAGTTGAAATCCAAAATCCAGACCTTCATATTTGCACACTTGATGATGGTGCTAGTTTTGAAATGGAAGTTTATGTTGGTAGAGGTAGAGGTTATGTTTCTGCCGAACAAAACAAAGTAGAAGATGCTCCTATTGGATATATTGCAGTTGATAGCATCTTTACACCAGTTAAAAAGGTTAACTATTATGTTAAAACAACTCGTGTAGGACAAAACATTGACTACGACAAACTTACAATAGAAGTTGAAACCAACGGAACTATGAGTGCAAGAGAGATTATAAGTCTATCGAGCAAGTTAATCCAAGACCATATTGGATTGTTCGTTGAACTTGTTGAAAATATGGCAGAAATGGATATTCTAGTAAGCCGTGAAGAAGACAAGCAAACAAAAGTATTAGAAATGACTATTGAAGATATGGATTTGTCAGTTAGAAGTTTCAATTGCTTAAAACGAGCAGGAATAAGCACTGTTGAAGACCTAACCAAGAAGTCATTGAGTGACTTGTCGAAAGTTAAAAACCTAGGCAAAAGATCACTAGAAGAAGTTGAACAAAAACTTGAAAGTTACGGTTTGTCATTAAGAAATGACGAAGAATAATAATAGGAGATTTTACGATGAGAAAATTAAATAGACCTACAGCACATAGGGTATCATTAGTTAAAAACCTAGCAACAAATCTTCTTTGGTATGGCAAAATTGAAACAACTTTAGAAAAAGCAAAAGAAGTAAGCAGTTATGCTGAAAAAATCTTAACACTAGCAATCAATTCTTATACAGATACTGTAAAAGTTACTAAAGATACAGTTGGTGCAAAAGGTGAAAAAGTTAAAAAAGAAGTTGTTAATGACGGCCCTAAGAAATTAGTAGCTAGAAGACAAATTATGTCAAAACTTCATGATATTCAAGAAGTAAGAGCACCTAAAGAATCTAAAGCAGATTTCACTAAGAGAACTGAAGATATCAAACATCCTCTTGTTGAGAAAATATTTAATGTGTATGCACCTAAATATGCTCAAAGAAAGGAAACTCTTGGTACAGCAGGTGGCTATACAAGAATTGTTAAACTAGGCACAAGAAATGGTGACTGTGCTGAAATGGCAATTATTGAATTAGTTTAATCATATTAAAAAAAGTACTATATTTAGTACTTTTTTTGTTGTTTGCATAGTACTATGCAAATTTTTTTAACTATGGTTTTTTAACCATATAAGTAACACATCACTTCATACTAAATTACAATAAGACTTAATAATCATATCATAGATTCTGAAATTAAGACTTTCTAACAACTTGATTTTTTAGTAGTATGCATTGCTCATATTTACATGTGTTTGATTGTAATATTTGAGATATATTAGAATATATTGTTGATATTACAACCCATAATGTCGTGATTTTTGTGCACATATTCTTGCAAAATCTTCAAATCAACTATAGCGTCGCCATAATTGTTTTGCTTTGAATATTCCGAAACGCGTGTTAGACAATCGGTGATATTTGATATGTCTTTATGATTGAACATTAAACACAAAACTTTTTGTTTGTTATCCCACTTTTGCTCAATTAATTCAATGTCATCGACAAGGGGAGTGATGTCGTCCTTGTTTTCTTCAAAAGATATAACTAAATTATTTACGTCCAACTCAATGTCGTCTATAAAATTCCTTACAAGTATAAGTTCAGAGATTGCGAGCCCGAGCAATAGGGTGGCTACAATAATCATCATAATAAACCTTTTCACCACTTTTTATCCCCCTTGTATGTTGTGTTTATTATTACAAACTTTCCTTCATTGGGCTGAATGTACATTTTGCCATGTTGGTCAATTGTGGCAAGCATTACGTCCTTTATATTTTTAATATCTGTCTTTTGAAGTGACTTTTCTAAGAATTTTTCATCAATATTCGCCATATTTGCATTATTTTTTAGGATTTTCCCCTTCGAAATTATCATTATTGGTAGACTGGCTTCGCTTTTCTTTATATCCATATCAAAAGGCGTCAGTGGAGCATAGGCGGACCTTGGCATTACCGTCAAAGAGCCATTAGTCTGAAGTATGGCATACAAAACTTCATCCAAATTGAAGTAATTACAGGTTCTTAGCGCTTCCAATAAGTCGTTGAAATTCATATTAAGTTTTTTCAGAGCCTTAAAGTCAATTCCGTCAGGACTAATTAAAATTACGGGTCTACCATTGATTACTTTCCTAAACCATAGACTTTTTCGGCTTAAAAAAGATAATAAAAAGTGCAAACACACAAGTGCGAGTAATGGGATAATGCCGTGAATTAGCGGAATCGCAGGTTCGGCCATAGGAATTGTGGCCAAGTCGGCAATCACAAGAGTAATTACCAATTCGAAAGGTTGCATTTCGCCAATTTGCCGTTTACCCATCATTCTAATTAAAAATAACACAATTGTGTATATAATAATGCTTCTTATAATAATCGTAAATGTCATATTATAACTTTTGTAATTAGCATAAAATTATACTATGACTTTAATTTTTTCTTTTGAAAATATAATTGGAAATTAAATATCCCAAATGCGTAGCACAATATTGTAAATTCAAATACTTCCATAACTCCAATAATAATCATCGAGATAAATGAGTTTAAGAAGAGAATAAGCAACGCATAAATCCATTTTGAAATAAGGCTACAAATTAAAGAAATTATTGTAAATTTTGCGATTAATGGAACAATTATCGCATTATTATTTAAAATCCTATTGATTTTTATATAATTTACAATAGCGACGGCTAAATTTTGTAAGCCAAATCCCACAAGAAGTGCGGAAATCCCAATATATTTTGGTAAAAACAATATGCTTAACACAATTATGAAAGAACTTGCGAAATAACTATAAAAAACAAATTTTTCTTCGCCCAATGAATTTAAAATAGACGTAGAAATTTGGCTTAATCCCATAGGAACAACAACCCACGAAAATTTGGAAATCAACTCACCGGCAAGGTTGTTGTGGAATAAAAACTCGCACATCGGCACGCCTAAAGCGTAGAAAATTGGCACAAATAAAAAGCAACAAAACAAGGTGAATGTTGTTGAACTCACTATTTGATTTTTCAATGATGAATTGTTGTTTTGTTTTTGTAAAATCGTTAGTTTTGGTGTAAGAGCCATAGCCAAACTGCCAACTAATGTTGTTGGAATGGTAAGTAGGGGAAATGTCATACCCATTGCCACACCAAGAAGCGACATCGCTTGGGTGTTTGAATATCCGTACACAACAAGTCGCAATGGCAAAACAATAGAAATTAACGGCTGTAATAGGCTCCCAGCCACTCGAATTGCACTTATTGGGGCGGTTGATTTAACCACATTTTTTAGTTCGGTGAATGGTGACGTTAGTTTGCCCTTTTTCTTAAAGTAAATGGCAAAACCAAGCACCGTGCTACATATACACGATATGCTCATCGAAAGCCCAGCCGGTAAGTTTTTATCCTTAATTAAAGCAAAAAGGACGACACAAATTATGATTTTAATTATCTGTTCGCTTAGTTCGACCACGCTTACCGAAAAGTAATCTTCATTTCCCCACAAAAAGCCTTTTATTGGTGCGTAAATCCCGCTTGAAATAAGGAATGGAATAAGTGTCAAAAGCACCAAATAACTATCGGAATCTGCAAAAACAATATAAAACAACGGTTTAAAAATAAGTATAAATAAAGTCACAAAAACGGATAAGATAAGCGAATAAAGAATGCCAGCACTAATTGTATTGTGTGTCTTTTTGAAGTCTTTTGTGATAATCGATTCGGCTGTGCTCCGTGACACAATTAGGGGTAGTCCTGCGGTTAGAAGGGTTAAAAATATCATACAAATGCTTGTCGCAACAGAATACACTCCTAGTTCGGCAGTCGAAATCTGGTTGGATAAATATATTTTATATATAAAACTCAAAAATCTCGATAGAATACTAAATGCGGATATTGTGGCGACCGCTCTAAACAAATTTTTTATAATAATCACCTCATAAATTAATTTTTACATTAATATATTATTAAAAAGAAGCAATAAATATATCAAAATTTAAAGGTGATTTATGAAAGAAATAAAAATTTTGAAAGTTACTGAGGATAATTGTGAATATGATGAAGAAATAGGGTATTATAAAGTAATTAGCGACGGACTGGACGATATAGTGCTAGTAAAAAATTATCCCCGAAAAGAAATTCAATGCTCTGAATCAATTATCCAAAGTATTAGCACAAAGAATTATAAGATTGTCACAACCGAAAATTGCAATACATATATTGTAAAACCGCTAGATACTCTTGAGAAAATATCAAATTTGTACAATATAGATGTAAATGAGCTGGTTGAAAAGAACGCATTAAAATCGGATAAATTATTTATTGGTCAAGTGTTAAAAGTGTAAAAAAAATACTTAGATGTAAAATCTAAGTATTTTTTATTGCTATTTATTCTCTTCATCAGGTGTAATTACTTCAACTTCTTCACTTTCAGCATTGTTTTCTTGTGATTCTTCTGATTTAGAGCCGTTATCAATTACTTCTTTAGTTTCAGCTTTTGATTGCATTTTCTTGGCCTTTTGCTCGGCTTTGTATTCTGCTTTTCTGCGTTTTGCATCCGCTTTAGCAAGTCTGTAATCTTCCCAAATTTGGGCTTCTTCTTTTGCTATTGCTTCAATTTCAGCATCAATTCTAGCAATCTCAGCTTTTATAAATTCTTGTCTAGCAATCGTCTTTTGAAGTCTTAAAGAGTGACTTGTTTTGAAGTTGCTAATTGCTTTGTCGTGTTTTTGCATTTCGTGCAATTCTTTTTGTTCTTGTTTTTCAAGTTTCTTAATGTACGATGCAAATTTTTCTTCTTCTTCACGAGTAAATGCATTTTTGTCTTGTGCAAGCTTTTCGTTTCTTTCATGAAGTGCTTTTTCTTTTTCGTCAGTAATTACTTGCTTGCGTTGTTCAATTATTGCCTTTGCTTCGTTGTGTTGAGTAGTGAATGCTTCTTTTTCTACTTCAACATCGTGGCGAATTCCAGCAATTTCATCTTCAATCTCTTTTAATTGTCTTTCAAGTTCCTTGATTTCTTCTTGGCGTCTAGCAATTCTTTCTTTCTTGTCAAGACTTACATCAAGTGTGCGTCTGCGGTCGTATTGTATTTTAACTTTCTTGTGTTGTTTGAAGTTAATCTTTCTCAACATTACGCCAACTACGGCAATTATAATTGCGATTGCTGTAACCAAACTTGTAACAATATACCAGTTGAATGAACCTTCAAATGGTTCGTCATCATCGGTTGTTTCGTCATCGGTTGTTGTATCGTCGGCTGATGACTCTACAACAACAGCCTTTTGAGTGTCGCCAAGAGTTTCAACACATAGGTTGTATTCGTCTTCGTCAGCCAATTTCTCAAATGTTATATCATCAAAGAATGCAAGCCCGCTTGCTTTTGTTTCGTCATTGCCTAGTCCTAAAGATAGGGTAGCGGTTGTATCGGAACTAGCACTTATAAAGAATGTGTATTCTGTCCAACTGTTAGAATTTTTTGTTTCAGTATTTATATCATAAAATGCTTCGTCTAAATCTGTGCCAGTTATTTTAATTGTTGCACCGCCATTAGCGATGTTTCTTGTCATAACATATACAGACAACTTATAATACGAACCAGAACTTAATGTGTAAGTTCTCTTCGATGTTGTAAGATATTGTGTTCCATTAGAATCATTAGCATATACAACTAGCGCATTTTCTCCGCTATGTGCAGATATTCCATATTCATTAGAAATATTTTTTACTCTTGCGTATCTGCTGTCGCTTGATTCGGTTACTTCAAATCCGCTATTATCTATGCTAGTATTGTTGTCAAAATCATAGTTTAATAAGTCGATTTTTGAAATGTGCTCGCCAGTGTAATTAGATGCAGATGTGTTTGAAGCAATAACTGCACCATATACACTTTCCGAACTTTCTTCAACCATAACTTCGTCAAAGAAAGCATATTTTGTATTGAATGTTCCTACATCGGTTGTTTTTTCATTGTTTGTAAGTGACAATGTGAAAGTTAAACTTTCTTCACTTGCTCCAGTGCGAACATATGCAATGAATTGAGTCCAACCTTGAGATTTTATATTTGTTTTATTGTAAATTACGCCATTAGAATTGCTTACTTTAATTCCGGCTCCGCCATTTGTAGCATTTACATAAACTGATAATTTGTAATAACTATCAGCATTTAAAGTGAATGTAGAACTTGTATATGTTTGTTCGGATGTGAATCTTGACCCCATCATCAATACATTGTTGTAAGCATCGCTTTCAGCATAAGGCAAAACCCCGGGATTACTTGGCTTTGAAGCATATTGGATTGCTAATTCGTTGCTATCAAATAGGGAATCGTGAGTATTTACAACACCCGAAACCGTAACATGTTCACCAGTAGTGCTTTCGCTATAAGTCCAAGAAGCAGGCTTAAGAGGATACATATTGCCATTGTCTTCATTTTCGGTAATGTCAAATGAGTAGTTGTTTATTGTAAAATCATCATCTTGAGAGTTGTAATTAAAGGTGGTGCAGTTAGAGTTTGATGAATTGTCACTAAACTCGCTGTAGTTAAGTTCTTGAATAGTAATATTATCGAAGTACACATAACCAGTAGTTCCAGTAATTGTGCCATCTTCACTGCAAGAACCTAATGCTAGTCGCAATTTTGCGGTTGTATCAACAAACTTGTCGCCATATACATAAAAACTATATTCGGTCCAGCCATTAGTCTTGCTAGCACTAGTCGAACTAGATGTCCCAATCTCAATCGAAGCATCATCAAGAGTTATGTCTTCGGTTGTATTTGTTAATATCGCATATGCCTTAGCACTGTTATTTGACCAAGCCCATACGCTCAATTTGTAATAACTTTGTCTTTTGAATGTGAATTCACTGGTGCTTTCAATTGCGGTGTAGGAGTCTTCCGAATTTGCCATAAACAATACTTTACTTGTATCGCCAGGTGTTCTGAAGTTTGTCTTAGTAGGGTTGTCACTAACCGACAAATTGTGTTTTTTGTAATAATTGCTATCAGTAAATGTTGTAATATTTACATCTTGAATGTCCGAAGTTGTTGGGTCGTACGATACAACTCTCCAGCCATTTTCCCAAGACTTTTTAAAGTTTGCATTTTCAATAGGCTCATCATCAATAGAGTCTCTTAAATCAATTACATTTATATATTGTTTATCTCTTGCAGATTCAACCAAATTATTAAAGATGTTGCAGTCCATTTCTCTAACTTTGATGCTGTTGAAGAATACCGCGCCAGAAGATACTTGAGTTTTCGAACCCAACCATAATTCTAGGTCCAAGTCATCACAACCGCTCAATTGATTGGTTGCAATGTAGAATGAGTAGGTTCCCCAATCTCCATAGTTTTTCTTACCAAATTGACTTTGAACCATCTCAAATTTTGTATTTTCGGTACCTTCTTCAAAGCCGGTCAAATATATTGATGCCATTGAGTCAATGCTCTCGGAATATACGCTAGTTGTTTCGGTAGAACCTTCATCGGCACCTTCTTTTTCTGTTGAATTGCTCTTATATAATGCGGTTTCAGAAGTGTCGTCCATTACTTCTGTTCTGAAGGTAATATCAATAGAGTAGAAACTGTCATTTTCAAGGCTTAATTTACTACTATCTGGCTTATATCCAAAGTTTCCGCCAGCCTTATATGGAGCGCTTAGTGCAAGCGAGTAGTACATACTGTCATTGCTCGATAGAGAATTGGTATTTGAAGTAGGAACTCCTGGGTAAGCAAAGACTTTGTATTTTTTAAGATAGGTATCGTTATCACTATCTTTACTATTAAATATTGCTCCTACCATAGTATTTGAGTTGTAGTTGCCTTCGTTCTCAATTAACGACCACTTGCTAGGTTTTAAAGGGCTACTGCCCGAATAGGAAGTAAAATTAGGGTCAGAAAAATAAGTTGAAGAACATTCATTGTCATAAGCATACGCTTGATTACTAGGGGTAAAACAAATGCCGGCAAAAGCAGATGTAAACATTCCTAATGCGACGAATGATCCAATGATTTTCTTTTTGAAATTTTTGAAATAAGTTTTCTTAAACATAGTGTCCACCTTTTTTAATTGTCTACTTGTTGATTATACAACAATCCTATTTTTTTTTCAAGCAATTTTATATTGTTGATGTTAATAATATAATAAATTATATATAAAATTAGCAAAAACACAATTGGTAAAATTTTCCATTTTTATTATTATGAATAAATTTCTTTAAAATAATTCATTAAAATAAAAACAATATTAAAAATAAAAAATCTTTTTTTCCACAAAATACAAATATGAGAAAAGATGAAGTTAGTAAAAAAAGCCCTTTAAAATTGCGGTTTGGGGATAATTGCATAGTAGGTGAGTTGAGTACTATGCAAAGTCCGAAAAAAGCACCAAAAATAAACATTTTTTGGTTAATTTTGGCGGGGCTTTTTATAGGTTTTATAAATGGATTTTGGGGTGGTGGCGGTGGTATGATATGTGTGCCCATTTTGGTGAATTTATTAAAACTCCCCGAGAAGAAAGGCCACGCTACCACAATCCTTATAATGTTGCCACTTTGTATAGCGAGTTTTGTGGTATATCTCATCCGTGGCAGTATTGATGTAAAACTGGCTATAAATGTAGGAATTGGTTTTGTTATAGGCGGAGTCTTGGGTGCGTTAATACTTAAAAAAATCAATAATGTAGCGCTAAAATTGGTATTTGCTGTAATTATTATATTAGGGGGAATCAAACTTTTAATATGAGTGTAGTATGGTATATTGTCGCTGGTGCAGTAAGTGGAGTTATTGCAGGAATGGGAATGGGTGGTGGAACGCTTCTCATTCCAATTCTGACCATCTTTTTAGACGTTGAACAACGGCTTGCACAAGGGATTAATCTAATCGCATTTGTGCCTATGTCACTAGTTGCGCTCATTATTCACTGCAAAAACAAACTGGTCGATTTTAAAATTGGAATTCCCATAATGCTTAGCGGAATTGTGGCTTCAATTGGCGGTTCTTTGCTTGCGATGAAGTTGTCTAATGGGGTGCTTCAAAAACTTTTTGGAGGATTTTTGCTTTTGATCGGGATTTGGCAGATAGTAACTATATTTTTTCCGAAAAAAGAGAAAAAAGTCCCACAATTTAAGGTGGTGACAATTTTCAAATATAAATGAAATAAGTTGATTTTATGGTAGGCATATGATATACTAAATTCAAGAAAATTAAAGGACGGTTTTAATGATTATGGAAGTAAAAAAAGATAAATGTGTTGCTTGTCAAACATGTGTATCGTGTTGCCCAGTGGAAGCCATAAGCATAGTTGATGGGAAAGCAAAAATTGACAAAGAAAAGTGCATTAATTGTGGGACTTGCAAAGCAGTGTGCCCAGTAGATGCAATAGATAACAAATAAAGATAGGTAAAACCTATCTTTTTTTAAGCCCAAATTCAAAATAAAATTAAAAAATTAATTTTTTATCTATACAAAATCCAAAATATATGTTATAATTGGGTCAAGAATAGAGATTAAAGGAGTAATACACTTGGAAAAAATAGCAATAATAAATTTAAATTCTGACAATATTAAAATGCAATTTATTAATATTAACAAAAATAAATCATTTGCCCCATACAAATCCGTAGAAATGCCGATTAATTTGACTAAGGATTTTTATTCTGATTATTTTATAAAACCAGCAGTTATGAAAGATGTGATGTCCATTATGGTCGTTTTTAAGAAAATGATTGATAAGGAAGAAATCAAAACCACACTTTGCTTTGCTTCTCCAATATTTGCCGAAGCAAAAAACAATAATGGAGTTTTGAACGAAATCCTAAATACAACAGGTTTTGACTTCAAAATCATAAGTGGCGAAGATGAAATTAATTATTCATATACCGCTACAATCAATTCATTTAATAAGCCAAAAGGACTTATTGTAGGAGTCAATAGTTTTGGCACATTTTTCACAATGTACAATAGACGAAACATTCTTGAAGCAAAATACATCCCAGTAGGTTACGAAACAATGTATCAAAAACATTTTGCACCTACAAAAACCGCCGTTCAATTTTGCGACGATGTGAAAAAAGAGTTTGCGGGTGCCTTGAAGGATGTTGAATTTATAAAAGAGCTTCCAGAAGAGTTTGAAGTAATTGGTGTAGGCAATATGTTTTTAAATCTTGGTGCGTTGAGTAGAAAAGCCACCAAATATAGTCTTGCTTTAAGTCACAATTATCCAGTAAAACGGGAAGATTTTGCTAAAGTGTATGAACTACTTAAGAATCAAGACTTGTCAAAACCTGCAAAAATAAAGGATGTAAGCCTTGAAGATAGTAAGTATTTGCTTACAGCATTCACAATGATGAGTGAGATTTTTGAAAGAATAAATAAGGACGAAGTTGTTGTTAGTAAAACAGGCTTCAACGAAGGTGTTGTGTTCCATTATGCATTGCCTTTGACTTTGGAAAAACCGATTAGCGACACATTGGGTTATAGTTTACAAGTAATCAATGAGTACTATGACAATAACAATCCAGCAACATTGCAAGTGTACAACATAAGTATGGTGTTGTTCAAACAACTTAAAGTGCTTCACAAATTAGGCAGAACCTATGTAAGAGTGCTTAGAATTGCAAGTTATTTGTACAATAGCGGATTGAGAATAAATGTAAGCGACAAAGAAAGGAACGCCTTTAATGTTATTTTAAATAGCGAGATTTATGGCGTAAGTCACGCAGAAATTCTTATGGCAAGTTTTGTTGTAAAACTATGCAATTCCGACAACTTTAATTTGTCGGAGTGGGTACGATACAAGGATATTTTGACCGAAAATGATATGGTCGCTGTAAAGAAATTGGCAGTTATACTAAAAATCGCTGAAAATCTAAACATTACAGAATTTGGTGTTGTTAACGACATCAACTGTGATATATTGGGGGACAGCGTAATAATGAAGACCATTATAGAAGAAGGTCAGAGTGCGTCGTTGGAGATAAGAGGTGCTAGCCTTGTTGCTAATGAGTTTAAGAAATCTTTTGGAAAGAATTTAGAAATTATATAGAAAAATGGGGAATTAGTAGTGAGATATAATATTGCTATTGATATGGGTTCTACTAATACTGCAATTTTGAAAAATGAAGTGGGTGTGGCGTTAGTTGAACCCACTTTAGTTTTAATGGATTGCAACAATAAGAAAAATCCATATATCGCTTTCGGACAAGAAGCCCTTGATAGGTATTCTCAAGCAAATGAAAATCAACAATTGGTATCACCGATTAGAAACGGCATAATTGTCAATAAAGAAATTGCCAAGGCTCTGCTTGAATATTTTTTGGCGAAGTTGGAAGAAAGGTCGTTTTTTAAGGGAAATCTTGTATGGTTGTTGCCATCTTCAATAAGTGTTAACGACAAAAATGAATTTGTTAATTTGGGATATAGTCTTGGATATAAGGACGTTAGCATTTTGCCAAGTTCTGTTGCGTCGTTGGAAACATTCGAGGTTGAATACAACAACCCTTATTCCCATATGATTGTAAATATCGGTGGCGGAGTTACTGATGTGTCGGTTGTTTATAAGGGCAAAGTTGTGCAAGGTTGCTCAGTTAATATAGGTGGAGAAAATGTTGATTTTGACATTAAAAATTATTTGATAGATAATTACAATGTGTGTTTAACTGAGAAGCATTGCGAATACATAAAATGCTATTTATCGTCAATTATTCCAAATGACATTGTGAGTTATACATTAAAAGGTGCAAGTGTGGGCTCATATGCGAGCGATGAACTTTGCATTTCTGCACAAGAACTTAGAAAAATCTTTACGGATTTTTATGAAAAAGTCGCCAATGCTATAAATGTTGTGCTAAAGATGTGCAACAATCAGATGATACAAGACATTCGAAAAACGGGGATTTTCTTGAGTGGCGGGATGTCAAAAGTTGCAGGACTTGACAAATTTTTACACACAAGGCTAGGAATAAATGTGTATGTGGATAACGATTCAAGGTATTCGTCTATATTTGGTATGGAAAAATTGTTTAACGAACCGCAGAAATTACAATATTTAATAGCCCTAAATAATTAGTCGAATTATATCAATATAATCGGAATTTTAAATTTTTATAAAATATGCGAAGTAAGGAGTTGAAAAAGTGTTTTTTAACTCTTTACTTTTTTTTATCCAAAATTTAAGATTGTAATTAAGGAGATAATTATGGCACGAAGGATTGTAATTACTAGCGGGAAAGGTGGGGTCGGCAAAACCACAGTGTGTGCAAATCTTGGATATGCACTTGCAAAGTCGGACTTAAAAGTATTGTTGTTTGATGCGGACATCGGGCTTAATAACCTTGATGTGATAATGGGGGTTGAAAACAAAATCGTGTATGATCTTATGGATGTTGTGAATGGGAAGTGTAGACCCCGACAAGCACTTGTCCAAGACTTTTTTGTTCAAAATCTTTATGTGTTGCCAAGCAACCATACCTATTGCAATTTAGACGCTAACGGTGAGTGGTTAAAAATGATTATCGACGAACTCGACGACTACTTCGATTATATCCTTATTGATTGCCCCGCGGGGATTGAAAACGGTTTTTTTCGAGCAGTGAGTTGTTCTAAGGAAGCGATTGTTGTTACGACCCCGCACTTGTCAGCCATACGCGATGCCGATAAAGTTGTAAATATTTTGCAAAGTTTTGACATTCATATTGTTGGGGTCATAGCGAATAGGCTAAGGGGCGACTTGATTTTATCAAATGAAATGTTAGGGGTGGACCAAATCTCAAAGTATCTAAAACTCGACTGCTTGGGGGCAATCCCAGAAGATGATTGTGTGGGGTATCAGACGATGTCGGGCGGTGGATTGATGCGGTCGGCAGAATCCTATCTCGCATTCAATTGCGTTGTTGACAAATTACATAATGGACAAAATCGAGTATTTGATTGCACAAGAAAATATAAAGGTGTGCTGGGTGGAATAAAACGAAATTTGCGAAAGTGGGTATAATATGAAAGATGTTGCGATGCTAGATAGTAGAATAAAACAAATGCTTATTAACGACAAAAAGAATAATCCAAATAAAATTATTTCATTGCTTAGAAGTGAAATATTTTATGTTCTGCAAAACTATATGGACATAAAAATTGACGATGTTCAGCTTGATATAGGAATTGATAATAACGGAAGATATTTGCTCAATCTTAATGTCGAAACTTCTCGAATTTATATTACAAATTATCTTGTGTGATGAATATTGATGGCTTGTAAATCATACTAATTTCTAAAGGGGTAAAGTATGAAAAAAATGGAAATAGTTAATTTGTACAAGCACAACATTGTTCATAAAAATATAAAAAATCGTCAACCCAAATTGTTTCTATATTCACTACTTGTATGTATTGTATCGGTAATGAGTTTTGTTTATTTTAGTAATGTGAATAGTGATATAAAACAAACTACAAGTGTTTTCAATCCTATATCCGAACTTTATAGAGATGTAGAAGTTGCGTCTTTTGTGTCGGCAAATTCTAATTTTATTGTGCCCATAAAAACAGATAAATACACGATAAATTTAAATAGTATAGACCTTACTGTTACTTCAAGTATAATGATTTTTTCACCAGCAAATGGAGTGGTGGCTAGTATATATGGGGAAAATGAAAAAGTTATTAAAATAAAACATTCTGACACGTTGTATTCGATTATAAAAAATGTAAATATAGTGGGGGTAAAAGTAGGTGATAAAGTAAATCAGGGCAAAGAAATTGCTACGGCTAAAGTAGGTGAAGTGGTTACATTGATGATAGAAAATAAAGGAACTTTAGTAGAAGGATTGTATTTAAATAAGAGTTTTGTTAAATGGGAAACAAATTAAAAATTCATCTATCGTTTTATATATTTTTATTTTTTGTAGTTTATTTTAATGGAATTTCGCTATTTTTATCGTATTTTATTGCATTGTTTTTGCACGAGATAAGTCACTACTTATTGTCAAGAAAGTATAACAAGTTGTCACAAACTATCAATATATACCCATTTGGAATGAATGTTTGTGTCAATTTGTCTAATAAAAATTCTAAGCAAAATATTTTAATATTTTTGATTGGTCCGATTGTAAATATATTGTTGCTGTTTTTTACGGTTGCGTTGTGGTGGCAATTTCCTATAACTTTCTTTTATACTTTAGACTTTGCACTTGCTAATTTTTGTTTGGGCTTTTTTAATCTAATTCCTATATATCCACTAGATGGTGGCAATATGATTTTGCAATGTTTTGAAAGTACAAAATCTAAAATAAAAGTACTTAAAATTATGCGAATTTTTGCAATTATTTTTGCAAGTTTGTTTTTGGTTTTGTTTATTATTTCTTGTTTTGGGACTTGTAATTTTTCTTGTTTTTGTATATCAATTTTTCTTTATTCTTCGGTGTTTACCCATGGCGAAGTGCTTAATAATGAGATTAAGAATTCTTTTACCCCTAGTAGGATAAAAGAATACAAAGCATATGTGATAACTCTCGATACTAAGTATGATGACATTAAAAAGTGTTTTGATAAAAATAATTTTGTCCAATTTTATATTGTGGGTAAAGACAATAAAGTTATCAAAATTTTAACTCAAGAAGAAATTAAATCTGTATTTTTAAAATCAAAATAAATTTTGTAGGCTTTTAATAATCTTATAAAAATAATATTTCTTTTTGTTAATTTTTGTGATAAAATTAACATATGAAACAAAAGAAAAGGTTGTTTAATTTAAGATTATTTTTTATTGGATTTTTAGGAATGATGTGTGGCATTCTTGCGGTATATCAACTCCTAAATATTGTGTTGCTAAGCAATGGGATTGCTTGGTTTGTTTTGTTTGCAAGTATTTTTCTTTCTATATGCGGATTGACTATATTTTGTGCGGTGGCTAAGAATAAAAGAAAGTTTTTGAAATATTGTGTGATGTTTGTGCTTCTATTTGTGATTGGTGGAAGCATGTTTGCTTTGAAATTCAATTCGCTTACAAAACTCAAAAGTTATGACGGCGAAGTTGAGATTCAAGGAACAATAAATAGTTATTATGAAAAAGGTAGCAATTTTGTAATTAATTTAAAAGATGTAAGAGTAAATGACGAGTCTACTAGTGGAGATGTGGTGCTATACGTTGTGTATGACACGGATATTCCTAGCAATCTTTCTCTTGGCGATAAGGTTATTGTGACCACAAAAATTACAAAAGCGTCTTTGGTGACAGACAGAATTGAACTCGGGGAATATGTAAATAATAAAGTGTATTATGGTTACTCGATGGCCAGCAAATTGAATATCGTGGACGAGAGTGCAGGGCTCGTGTATGGCTTTCAAGAAAAACTAAAATCGACTTTGGACGACGGACTAACTAATGAAAACTCGAGTATTGCATATAGTGTTTTGATAGGCGACAAATCAGAACTTGATAACGACATAATAAATATCTTTTCATATGCGGGCATTTCTCATATCCTTGCGGTATCGGGACTCCATGTGGGATTTTTGGTCGCAATTATAACATTTATTTTGAATATCTTTCGGGTGGGACGCCGTTCAAGATTTGCGATAACTACGGTGATTCTTGCGGTGTACTCTTTGCTTTGTGGTTTTACACCTAGTGTGCTTAGAGCATCCTTTATGATATTTATAATGCTACTTGGCGGGGTTCTGGGTAAAGAATATGATGGGCTCAATTCTCTTGGTTTTGCCGGGATAATGATATTGCTGATTTTCCCGCTTAATTTATTTTCGCTCGGCTTTCAACTAAGTTTTATGTGCGTATTTATGATTATCACCTTGGCAGATTCTATGTCACGGGTGCTTCTTTCGTGGCACATCCCTTCCGTTATTGCGTCGTCGATTAGCATATCGCTATGTGTGACAATAGGTAGTTCTATAATATTGGCAAATACGCTAAATGAAGTATCGCTAATTAGTATTGTCGCAAATCTTATTGTGATTCCGCTATTCTCTGTGATATATCCGTTGCTATTTACAATATCAATTTTGGCGATAATTATGCCATTTTTAACAAAACTACTATTCTTACCGCAAGTCCTTTTGCATATTGTGAAAATTATTGCCAACTTTTTCGCGAATGTGAATTTTGCACATTTTAAAATATATAATTTGGGCTATGTGTTGTTGCTTGTATTTGTGATATTTGCCATACTTGTAAAATTCTTTATGGGTGATAAGAAAATAAAACTTCCCCTTAATATTGGGCTGGCGATAATTTGTGTAATCCTTGTAATTGTAGGGTGTATTCCGGCGAAGTTTGGCTCCTACGCGTTGTACACATCTTATCAGTACGGCACAAATTCGGCTATACTGACCACTGCCGATAACAAGAAATTCGTGATAGGGATTGACGACAATACGACATCCGAACTCCTTACGAAATTGAAAATCGGGACTATTGATGCACTTGTGATTCCCGATTTTGAAGTAAATAAAATCGATAATTATTTGGAATTTATGAAAGGTGTAAAAACGAAAGAACTTATAATTCCTAGTAATGTTAATTATGTGGACAAAATTTTTAAATCATTTGAAGGTGTTACAAAAGTTTGCGTTTCGGATATGTACGATAACGCAATAGGTGTTGAATTTATTAAAACCAATGCTGATGTGGTATGTGGGACGGTTGTAAATGTTAATAACAATCGCTTGCTATTCACAAATGGTGTGACGAAAGTTAAACTTAATTCGCTTGGTGAAAAATTGAACGACTATGTTGATTATATAGTTACGAATTCGTCAAAATATGACTTTTCTGATTATATAGATTATGGTTGTGTAATTCATAGCAATGACTTAAGTTTTTCGTCAAAAGTGTCAATTTCGCTTAAAGATAAGTCGTATTATATGTTAAAATTAGTATAGGTGAGAGATATGAAATTTGTAGAATTGAAGAAAAGTTTAAAAACAGCAATCAAAAATTGTTATCTGCTAAAAGGCGACGACGAATACCTTTTGTCGCACTCGTACGAACTTATAAAAGATGCGTGCAATATAGACTTTGCGGATTTAAACCTAATGGAGTTTAAGGAAGATATTGATTTTGACAATGTGGTCAAAGCGCTAGACACACTGCCAATATTTGTGGATAAAAAATTAATATATGTAAAATTGACCGCAAAAGATTTCAAAAACGAGCAAAAACTTGAAGAATATTTCAAAAATATTAATCCTAGTAGCGTTTTTGTAGTGTCGGTAGGGAATAGCGGATATCTAAAATCATACGAAAAATATTTTGAAGTGGTGGATTGTAATAGGCTGTCCCGAGATGTTATTTTCCCATTTGTTGTGAACGAGCTTAAAAAGTCGAATAAAACAATAGGTAGGGACGCGTGCGAATTGTTGTGCGATTATTGTAATTGTGATTTGGCAAAAATCAATAACGAACTTACAAAATGCGTAAGTTATGCGGTGGAACGCGATACAATTTCTGCTGACGATGTAAAATTGTTGGTGGGCAAATCGGTCGAATTCCAAATCTTTGATTTGACGGAAGCACTTGCAAAAAAGAATGCAACCAAAGTGTATGAAATTTTGTCGGTTTTAAAGGCCAAAAAGGATGAGTATAGGGGACTAATATCGCTTATATACAAGCACTTTCGCCGATTATTTTTAGTGAGTATATCAAACGAGTCAAAATCGGAACTTTCAAAAATGCTAGGCGTCCACGAATATGCTGTCACAAAATCTCAAGAACAAGCACGATTGTTTACTAAAAAACAACTAAAAGAAATCAACGACATTTGTCAACAACTTGATTTTGATATGAAGCAGAGCAATATAACTCCAGATAATGCAATAGAATATATTGTTCTTAAAATTTTGAATTATAAAGGATAAAAAA
>CAZNJK010000012.1:28354-35660 GCA_964573405.1 uncultured Christensenella sp.
GAGTCGAATGATTGACGGCTATTGTCAGTCTTTATGACCAAAATTGGCGTCGTTTCAATTGTTTCGTAAGTTGTAAATCTTTTCCCGCAATTCAAACATTCACGCCTTCTTCTTATGCTGTTGTTTTCATCGCTGTTGCGACTGTCTAAAACCTTGCTTTCTGTGTGACCACAAAATATACACTTCATTTGTAATTTACCTACCTTATATTGTATATGGAATTATACTTTATTTGGTGGCATTTGTAAATCTAATTTGCTATTGTTTTCGTCACTTTCAACAATATCTTGGTCAAAACTACTAGTTTTTACCTTTGTTTCCTTGTCTTTTGCAAGCGTATTTACGGGTGTTAACTCCACAAGAATTATGTCGGTGCCAATTTTGCGTATTCGATTGTAGGGAATAAAAATGTCGTTACTTGACTTGAAAATGTTTAAAAATGATTTTTCACCGGGAACAACAAGTCCAGTAATTCTTGCACACGAACTATCAAATATTAAATCAATAATATTTCCCATCTTCTTGCCGTCACAAATATTGACGACCTCTTTTGCTCGTAATTCACAAAATGACAACTCCATATTGACTCCTTATTTTATAACAATATATGATAAAATCGTATTTTTAATGACAAAATATTACATAATGTGCCAAATACATATTTTTTTTAAAATTAAACATCTTAATTGTAGGAGAGTAAAATGTTTGATTTTTGCATTGTTGGAGCGGTTCTAATTTGGGGTGTATTTTATCTTGATTTGACAAAAGTGTCAAATATTCTACTGGCGGTAGGTGTGGGCACGATATTTACTAGTTATTTTACAAAAAATATAGAAATTTCAACTATTGATGTGTCGTTTAATGCGTTTGTATTAATTGGAATTGTGTTAATAATCTACTCGTTGTGTGTTGGTGGCGAAAAATATAGTTGCACTATGATCTTTTATAATGTGATGTTGTCATTGTTTTTGTATGTTGGGGTGGTGATGATTTCAATTTGTCTTAGTTCGTTTTTTACACCAATTCCGCTTTGTCTAATAGTGTGCATTACAAATATTTTGATTTTTAAAGACTTTAAAGGCAAATATTTTGCGCTAAATTTGAGCATAGTATTTTGCGAAATTTTTAATGCTTTTTATCTATTGCAAAAACTCGACTTTGTGGCTATATTTTCAAGTGAAATTGTATTTTGCATAGTACTATGCAATTTTGTAATGCTTGTGATTGATTTGCTTTTACATATTGTAAAGGTGGTAAAAAATGAAAAAGTGTGTTAGTTTGCTACTTGCAATTATTTTGCTGATGGTAATTATTGCACCCACCAATCTAATTGCAAGGGCGGAAGGAAATGAATTTATAGTGGTTGAAGAAAACGGTAAAACATATAAAATATACAACGAAAGTGGTGATTTAATCGCCGAAAAACAGAATGTGTATGTGGACGATAGCATACTTACTACGGATTTTGTTAAGTATAAAATTATCCAAATTGATGACGAAAATAATGTCGCTTTTGCGGAATTTGAAGAGCGGTTAAGAAAACCGGATGTAAGTGTGGAGTATTGTCCAAATCGCATAAGTCAAGTTAATCCTACATTGTGCCTATATATGACGCACAATGATGAAAGTTATGTGACGGGCGACGGGTATGATAGTATTTATGGAAAAGGTGGAATTCACGACATCGCAAAGTTGTTGAAAATTAACTTTGAAAAATTAGGAATAACTACACATATTGATGAAACATTACATATCCCGCACGATTCCTACGCGTATTCAAGAAGTTCCAGTACGGCTAAAAAGCTGTTGTCTGAACATGCTCCTGATGCGATTTTTGACATTCATAGGGACGGAGCAAGTCGTAGTACTTATGTTAAGAAAGTGGGTGGAGTTGAACATTGTAAGGTCAGAATTGTAGTGGGCAAAGCGAGTCAAAATTTTAAGATTGCCGAACAATTTGCATTGTATCTGTTATCTGTCGCGAGCGAAGTGTGTGACTGGCTATTTTTAGATATTTACTATGCGTCTGGGCATTACAATCAAGGGTTATATAGCAAGGCGTTGCTTTTTGAAATGGGTAGCCATTTGGTCGAAAAAGATTTGGTTGAACAAAGCGTGCCCGAACTTGCAAAAGTTGTAAAAACGGCATTGTTTAATACTACTGTCGATACATCGAATGGGGATTTGATAATTAATGGTAATGCAGACGCAAATCTTCCAACCATTAGTGAAAATCAAGACTCTGGGAGTCTTTCAACCAATCCTACGGTAAATGAAGTTTTGGAAGATATGTCGGAAAATAATGACATAAACAAAACCGCTCCAACAATCGCATACTTTGTGGTGCTGGTTGTCGGAGCCGGGATTGTTGCTGGATTGACAATAAGTTTTCTTAAAAAACGCCCAAAAGTTAAGAAACGCACAAAATAGTTGAAGAAAATATTTGCTTGTTTTTGTTGTAAAATGTATAATATACTAATACTATAATTAAAGGCAGGTAAATATGGAAAAACCATTAGTTGCTGTTGTTGGAAGACCGAATGTAGGCAAAAGTACATTATTTAATAGGATTTGTGGCAAGAGAATTAGTATTGTAAAGGATCAGCCGGGTGTTACCCGTGACCGAATTTTTGGTGACGGAGAGTGGTGCGGATATGCTTTCTCGATTGTCGATACTGGCGGACTTGATGTTAAAGAAAAGACCGATTTTCAAAAGAATATAACAAAGCAAGCGGAATTGGCGGTAGAAGTCGCTGATGTTGTTGTTTTGCTGGTTGATGGAAAAGAAGGGCTAACGAACGCGGATTACGATGCTGCCGATTTCTTAAGACGATACAATGTTCCAATCGTGCTTGCAGTTAACAAACTTGACAACTACGAAGTAGATAGAATTCACGAGTTTTATGCTTTAGGACTTGGCGAGCCAATAGGGATAAGTGCAGAACAAAGCAAGGGCATAGGCGACCTGCTAGATGTTGTTGTGTCTAATTTTAAAGTGAAAATCGACCCCGAAAAAGATAAGGATAAGATTAAAATTGCCATTGTGGGTAAGCCGAATGCTGGTAAAAGCAGTATTACAAATAAACTTCTTGGCGAAGATCGTGTAATGGTGAGCGATGTTGCGGGGACGACTCGTGACGCAATAGATGTGCCATTTAAGTACAACAAGCAAGACTACATCCTTATAGACACTGCGGGAATTAGAAAGAAAAGGGCAATTGCTCCCGAGAGTGTGGAGTTGTATAGTGTGTTAAGGTCGTTTGAAGCGATTAGGCGCGCCGATGTTGTGTTAATTGTGGTTGACGCGAATGAAGGACTTAGCGAACAAGATGTAAAAATCGCTGGATTTGTGCACGAAGAAGGTAAGCCAAGCATTGTGGTTATGAATAAGTGGGATTTGATTGAGAAAGACGACAAAACAATGCTTAAGTTTGAGAAAAAACTTAAAGAAGATTTGAAATTTATGGATTACTATGTTCCGCTATATATAAGTGCAATGACGGGGCAAAGATTCAATAAAATTATGGAAACTGTTGAAGTTGTGTATGAACATAGCAACCACAGAATTCCAACGAGTGCGCTTAACGAGATTTTGCAAAACGCGGTGCTTAGTGTGGAGCCACCATCAAAAAATGGTAAAAGATTGAAAATTAATTATGTGACGCAAGGCGATGTCGCTCCGCCAACATTTATTTTCTTTGTAAATGATAAGGAGCTTTGTTATTTCACATATGAAAGATACTTGGAAAATTGCATTAGAAAAGCTGTTGACTTTAGTGGAACTCCTATAAAACTTGTATTTAGAAACAAAGGAGATAAGAATGAGTAATATTTGGAAATTCTTAATTTTAGCGGTTAGTTCTTATCTTGTAGGGAATGTTACATTTGCTAGACTTTTTGCAAGGACAAGAAATAATGACGACATAACCACCCATGGTAGTGGCAACCCGGGAACAATGAATATGTTGCGTACGCACGGGTTGTGGCTTGCAGTTGTGACTTTGGTATTTGACGCACTTAAGTCGGTGGTATGCTGTTTGTGGGGGTACTTTTGGCTAAAGGCTGACGGGGCGTATCTTGCAAATCTTGCCATATATACGGCGGGTGTTAGTTGTATTGTGGGACATTGCTTCCCGGCACTTTACAAATTTAAGGGTGGTAAAGGCATTGCTACCGGCTTTGGAATGGCTTGTGTGGCTAGGCCAATACTTATTCCAGTTCTTTTGGCGGTCTTCCTATTTATTTTCTTGATGTGGCGAATTGCAAGTCTATCGTCACTTACTACGGTTGTGGTGTATTTGATTGGCGATTCAATATTTTTGCTTGTAAACGGGTTTTATGGTAGTTTTGTATTACTATTGTTTGCCGTTGCACTTATTTTCTTTCAACACCGAAAAAATCTGCAAAAATTATTTGACAATAAAGAAAATAAAATTGACTTGAATGAAGCGGTGCAAAAAGACAAGGATTTTGCGAAAGAACAAAAAGAAAAACGTGAAAAAATAAAGAAATCAAAAATGGAAAAATTGGAATCAAATAGTTTAACAACAGATAGCGGTGTTTCAGTACAAAATGACGCTGAAATGGTGGCGGAAGAAAGTATTGAAAAAAAATAAAGAGTAAAAGTCGTTTTTACTAATTTATCAAAAACAATGTATTGTGGCTTGGGGAGATCCCAAGTCATTTTTATTTTAAATGTTTGTGTTTTATTTGTCATAATGGAATAAGCCCTTGCATATACTTTGGTATAACACCTTGGAGGGAGTTTCTATGAATTCTTATGATATTTACAAAAACATAACCGAACGAACTGGTGGTGATATATATGTTGGCGTGGTTGGTCCTGTTCGAACTGGGAAATCCACTTTTATAACAAAATTGCTTAATTCGTTGGTTTTGCCCAATATTGTAGACAAAAACAATTTGGAACGTACTATAGACGAAATGCCACAAAGTGGCGACGGAAAAAGTATAATGACCACCCAGCCAAAATTTATCCCAAACGAGTCGGTGGAAATTACATTTCAAAACGATATCCGAATGAAAGTTAGATTGGTGGATTGTGTGGGGTATTTGGTGGACGGTGCTGTAGGTCACATTGAAAATGACAAACCGCGTCTTGTGAAAACTCCGTGGAGCGACGACGATATGCCGTTTGAGAAAGCTGCCGAAATAGGCACATATAAGGTAATTGCAAACCATTCAACCATAGGAGTGCTAGTCACAACCGATGGAAGCATAACGGACATTTCTCGAAGCGGATATGTTGTTGCTGAAGAGCGAGTCGTGTCTGACCTAAAAAATTGCAATAAGCCTTTTGTAATTGTTGTCAATTCTACGCATCCAGATAGCCCAGAAACTAAAAATTTAGTCAAAGAAATGGAGCAAAAATATAAGGTGGGAGTGCTTGCCCTTGATGTGAAAAATATGTCGGATGACGATATGTCACAAGTTTTTGCGAAAGTCTTGCAAGAATTTCCTATTCAAAATATATGTGTAAAATTGCCAAAATGGATGCAAGTTTTGCCATTTGAACATCCACTAATTCAAGAAGTGTATTCCGAGATGAATAATGCGGTGGACGGACTAACAAAACTTGGTGACTTTGGAATGGAATTTGAATTATTTAACAATAGCCAAAATTTCGAGTCGCAAGTAAATAAAATTATTTCTGCCGGTGATGGACGGGTGGTATTTGAGATAACTTCAAAACCTAACTTGTTTTACAATATTTTAAGCGAGCAGTGTGGGTATGAAATCAAAAACGAATATCAACTAGTGTCATATATTCGACAACTTGCCGGGGCAAAAGAAGAGTATGACCACATAAAAGATGCGTTAGAACAAGTTCGTCAAACCGGCTATGGGGTGGTGTATCCGTCAATGAGTGATATGAAGTTGGAAGAACCTAAAATTGTAAAACAAGGTGGAAAGTTTGGTGTAAAGTTAAAAGCGAGTGCACCGAGCCTACACATTATGCAAGTTGATATTGAAACCGAAATCAATCCAATTGTTGGCACAGAACAGCAATCGGAAGAAATTGTAAAGGGGCTTCTTGACGAGTTTGAAAACAACCCAACTGGGATTTGGGAAACGAAAATGTTTGGCAGGAGTCTTAATTCATTGGTAAATGATGGACTTCAAACAAAACTTGTATCGATGCCACTTAATGCTCAAACAAAAATGAGAAAAACATTAGGAAGGATTATTAACGAAGGTAAAGGTGGAGTGATTTGCATATTGCTTTAAAGATTGTATGATAACTACAATGGTTATTATATAATAATCCCAATTGTTATCCTATTGTAAATTTAAAATGTATTATTATAAATAAAAAAAGTAAGGCAAGTGTGCCTTATTTTTTTTATTCTATTTATTTAAATAGGTTTTTAGAAGTTTTAAAATATAAAATTATATATTTGGGCTAAATTTAGGCTATATTTAATTGTTTTATGTTTAATAACTAAGGCAAATCTAGTGTTATATAATTATAACATACAATTTATAAATTTATAACCTAATATATTATTAAAATATTACATAATTACACATATTGCTATAATGATTTAAAATATGTAATTATAATTTGTTTGATTATAATTATATATTGAAGTGGGCTGTTTCTTATGAATTTTTATGCAGTTCTGTTCGATAACTTTTGGTAAATATTTGCAAGGAAGAGTGTATCTGTGATAAAATGACAATATGAAGAAAGTGATTGTTGTTAGTGATTCCCATGGTAATGTGGGTGCTATAAATAGGATATTTGAAGAATTTGAATTTGATTATCTGTTGTTTTTGGGTGACGGAATAAGCGATTTGGGTGTGTATAGATATGATGAGCGTGTAAAATTAGTAAGGGGGAACAACGACTTTTTTAGTGGTGAGAGAGATGAGTATTTTTTGACGATAGAGAATGTGTGTATTTATATGACCCATGGTGATAAGTACGGCGTGAGATATTCGCTTAATCGTCTTTATGAAAGGGTAGAAGAGTGTATGGTTGATTTGGTGCTATATGGGCACACTCATAAATGGATGGATGTTCAGTACGGGAGTGTTAGGTTTTTTAACCCCGGGGCGGTATCATCCAGTAGGGGGAATGAAACTTTCGCACTGCTTACAATTGACAATAAAAAAATTTCTATTGAAAAATGTAGTTTTTAAAAAAATATTGTTGACATCGGTCTTATTTTTTGCTATCATATTGTTGCACTTATGGAAATTGGTGCGTTTTTACATTTTGCGGGTGTAGTTCAATGGTAGAACTCCAGCCTTCCAAGCTGGTAGCGTGGGTCCGATTCCC
>CAZNJK010000013.1:0-33290 GCA_964573405.1 uncultured Christensenella sp.
CCTAAATTAATGTCGCATGGACGACTTTCGGCAAGCCCATGGATATCAATAACATATTTAATATTATACTTGTTTATTAAATTTTGAATACTTGATTTGTATGGTGAAATTTCATCAAAATTAGCATCATCATTATTATTTTTTGTTTTAGAAATTGTAAAGCATTTTGTATGGCTTTTTAAATATAATAAAGTTGCAAGTGAGCCAATTTCACAAAATTTATATTTTCCAAGACGCACTTGAGAAACTCCGTGCGGTGCAGATAATAAAATATTATTACTTCCAATCGTAACAATATGGTCATTATCTTTATTTGCTTTAATAAAATTTCTACGCTGATTATGCAAACTGCTAAAAGACATTAACTTCTCCTTATTTTAAAGTATCATATTTAATGCAGATTCCAAAACAATTCCACAAATAAAAAAATACGCAACCCCACAATTTTTCGCGAGGGTGCGTATAGTTCGCTTTTGGCGGAGAAGGAGGGATTTGAACCCTCGCGGCGTGTTACCGCCCTACACCCTTAGCAGGGGCGCCTCTTCGGCCTCTTGAGTACTTCTCCGAATTGTGCAAGTTAAGAAAAAGAGGGGGGATTTTTAACTTGCAAGGTCATTTTATCAAATATTTTGTATTAAGTCAATAATATTTTATTTATTTGTATTATTTTTTTTAGTTTTGTATTGATTTATTTGAGTGCTGAAAAACAAGGAGACGGATTTTTTGTTTAATTTCAATATTAAAGTAACCATATACAATAGAAAAACCGCACATAATTATGGAAAAGATTTTGAATAGATATTTTGCAATTTTGACCCGATAATAGACCAGTGTTTTTTAATAAGACGAATAAAAAACGAATAATTGTTTTAACCACACAACAAAAATTAAATATACTTGAGTATTTGGGGAGTAGGTATGATAGGAATAATAAAAATATGCATAAAAAAAGAATTTCAATTCTGGCCTTTCGCCTGTGCCTTAAAAATAAGGTCAATGAAATTCTATAAATATAATATTATATTTAAATTTTAAAAGTCAACCCTTTACTACTAAAAAAGTTGTGATGTCGCGGAAAATGGATAGTTAAAACAATGAGCCGTTTAAATTTTTGTCAAATATAGTAGGCTTATATGATTTGCCAAAAAGTTTGTAAAATTATATTTTTTTGTTTGTAAATTACTACAATTTACACTTTTCCTATGAATTTAGGTGCAAAAAAATACACTTTTCCAAAAATACAAACTTATTTGCTGTCAGCGGGTGATGTGGTTGCGTTATTTTCTGACGATGAGTTTAAGGGGGCTTGTGACGAGCCGAGAGATGTGGTAATGGGTATGGAATTTTCCGAGTTGGGAGTAGTTTTTAAGTGTTCGGCTAGAAAGACCATAAAAATGTAGTTGGAGAAAAACACAAGTGAACTGACAAGGATTGAAACAAGGAAAGTGTATACAACA
The DNA here is from genome assembly GCA_964573405.1 of uncultured Christensenella sp. Taxonomy (GTDB): domain Bacteria; phylum Bacillota; class Clostridia; order Christensenellales; family UBA1242; genus UBA11490. Next base: position 1,458 of record CAZNJK010000013.1, read on the forward strand.
ATGCTCGATTTTGTGTTGCTGACGGAGTATGGTGAGCGGAGTTGTTTTACAAATAATCCTATAAAGAATGCGGAGTAGAGAGTGGGGATAAGGACGCCGAAGTCAAGCCATAACGACAAAAATACATTATGCGGACGGAAAGTGTTGAAAGTTCCCGCGCCACAGCCGAAAATGAAGTTTTTGGGGCTACTTGTAACATGCTCAAAAGCACGTTTCATTAATTCGTTTCTGTCCCAGCCGTCAGCCCCGACAATTTTTTCAATCCCGAAGAGCTTAAGGATTTTTGTGCCAAGCACATTATCTACCACCGCAATGCATTCTAGGAAATAATTGTAGTTGCAAGTGCGAATAACTTTGATGTTTGGGACTAAGTCGACAAGGAAACAAATGGCAATAGTGCACGCCAAAAACGTAATGAAAATCCAATTGATTTTTTTGTGTTTTATCGAGAAAAATATGATAGAAAAAATCTCAGCCAATACTAGTGCGGAGATGGGCACAAATGATCCGTTCAAAAACAAATACACTGTAAAAATCAAAAAAAGAATGGCGTAAAAATAGAACCACACATCCTTTAAAGGGTGCTTTTTCGACTCAAAACAATCGTTTGATAAATGGAGAAAACAATATATGGCGGTGCAAGAAGTAATTGAAGCGGAGTAATTGGGGTTCATAAAGTGTAACGATAGCGGATATGATGTGTGTGGGAAGCCCGGCATAAAGGCATTAAACGGGTCAATAAATCCCATTATGCAACAAATGGCAATGGTTGTAAGCAAAATTTTTGTGATATATGAGTATTTCTCGTCCAAAGAGAAAAAACACAAACACACCAAAAACAACGCGATGTACATAATGGTGTCGGGAGAAAATCCATTTACAAAACTCCCAATTAACATCCATACGAGCATAGAAAGAATAATGATTGAAAAAAAGTTAAAGTTGATTTTGACTACTTGAGAGTGGAGAGCCTTGACGGATATGGAAATTAAAAAGATTATTCCGTATATAATTGTCCATATTAGCAAATAAAAAAGAATGTTGGATTGAATGCCGACAAGGTCCATAAAAGAATTTATGAGTGGCAAAACGGCTATAATAATAGCAAAAATCAAATTTACCTTGCTATTTACAACATTTTTTAATTGTATTTTATTCATTTTTAACTCTCCATTATGACTAATAAAGTATAGCACACGAAGGTTTGATTTGCTAAGTAATTTTTTAATGTTTTCATTAATTCTGTCGCTTATGATTAAAATATTGCAAGCATAAATTCGATTCGGGCGAATTAAAGGGAGAGATTAGACCTTTAGGCTAATAATTGTCATAATTTTTGAAAAACATTTTGAATTATTTGTAAAAATTGCTACACTATATAAGTAAGGAATAAATTATGAATACAAAAGTTAGTAGAAAGTGGGTTTTTATATTAATAATTTTGTTGCTTGTTCTTGCGGTTTTCCCAGTTGCAAGAAGCGTTGGGTATGCAGACACGCAGATTACTGAGAGCGATATGGACGACTCCAACTTATATAGCAAACTTTTAAAGTTGGGTGGCGGAATTGTGAGAAGTGAAACATTCAACAAGGAGAAGTATTCAACAATCGCGCTTACGGGGGTTACTACCGCAAATACTGATAGCAATATTGTAGACTTGTCGGGGCTAAAGCTTTTTAAATTCGATTATACAAAAGTGCTAGACCTTAGCAACAACAATATCACGACCATAAGTGCCGACGTGCTAAATTGTTTTCCTAATTTGGAAGAACTTATTCTTACCAATAACGACATAAATTCAATAGACCTAAGCGGGTGTTATAATTTAAAAAGACTAATCATCGACGACAATAATTTGAAGAAAATAGACTTATCGAGCATCAATCCTAGCGGTGCCGAGATTGACCTTAGCAACAACTATATATCTAGTATGTCAAATATTGTTTTGCCTAGCCAAACAGTAAATGTGAGTGCTACAATAAAACTATACAACAATAATATATCCGACTACGAGTCGTCGCCTAGCGGATATGTTATCCACTTAGGAATTCAAGGCTTGCACTCGACAGATAACACAATAGAAAAGAAGCAAAAAATTACATATTATAAGACTAGCGACGAGCAGTCGTTAAAGGTTGTAATTTCTCAAAACGATGTCGCAAAATATACCTTGTCAAACGATAGCGTAACGAGTAATGCCACCGAAATTGCCTTGGATAACGGAAGTTATGATGTGAGTTATTACTACCTTGGCGAAGAAGAAAAAATTATCTCCAACAAGGGATTTACTGTTCGTACGGGTGACGAGTATTATAAGGATTATTTCCGATATTATAAATACACCCAATTTCAAGTTATTCCGTCACAACCGACATTTGTGTATGTTATTGACGGGGTGGAATACGACCAAGCGGACGTGGATAAAATCACTAAAAAGGTGACCATTAGAATATTTGCGGATGATGATGTAAAAGTGTATTACTCTATTGCCAACGGCGAATGGCAAGAAGGCCGAGAAATTTCAGTTACACAAGGTGGCAGATATGTCATTGATGTGAAGGCTGTTTCAATGGACGGGCAGTACACAAGTAGGGGGCTTAATATATTTATAAGTGCATCGTCAAATCTTAAAGTTCCAGACATCTTGATTATTTTGCTTATCGTAATCGGTGCAATTCTTATATTCGGGGTGGGATATCCGCTACTTAAGAAATATGTTTTGTAAAAAGTTAAGCATTAATTAAAAATTTGCAAAATGTTAGTTTAAAAGCATAAAAACAATTTAAAATTATTGACTTTTGAATTGCTCAAATGTATAATGTGTATAAATCCGATAAGCAAAGTGGCGATTTGCTTGGAGATATTGAAAAGATATCCGCTAGCTGGCGTAAAAGCAAAATTAAGGTGGGTTTTGACCAATTAGGGTGGAACCGCGGTATGTGATATATCGTCCCTATGCAAAGTTTTTTTTATTTGCATAGGGCTTTTTTGTTGGCTTGCAAATAAATTATTGGAAAACAATAAAGGAGAGAAAAAATATGGAACAAAACAAACAATTAACAATGGACAAATTAGTCGCATTGTGCAAAAAGGATGGCTTTATATTTCAAGGTAGTGAAATATATGGCGGAATGGGCAATACTTGGGATTACGGCCCCGCAGGAATTGAATTAAAAAACAACATCAAGAAATGCTGGTGGAAGAAAATTGTGCAAGAGAGCGAAAATTCTTATGGTGTAGACCCCGCAATTCTTATGAACCGCAAAGTTTGGGAAGCAAGCGGACACATAGCAAGTTTTGGCGACCCAAAGATGGATTGTAAGGAGTGCAAAACTCGTCATAGAGCCGATACTTTAGTTGAAGATTATTGCCGTAAGAAAGGCTTAGACGATGTGAAGCCCGACGCAATGAGCAAGGAAGAACTTATGGCATTCATAGACGAGCATAAGATTAACTGCCCGGTGTGTGGCAAGCACAATTTCACCGAGATCAGAAACTTCAACCCGATGTTTGAAACATCTCGTGGGGTAGTGGACGAAAATCAAAACAAAATATATCTTCGCCCAGAAACCGCACAAGGCGAATATGTAAACTTCCTAAATGTTCAAAGAGCGACAAGGGCAAAAATCCCATTTGGAATAGCAAATATCGGGAAGGCGTTTAGAAACGAAATCACTCCGGGGAACTTTACTTTCCGAACAATTGAATTTGAGCAAATGGAACATCAATTGTTTTGCCACGAAAAAGACGCAATGAACTATTACAATTATTACAAGAACTTCTCAATGGAATTTTTCAAAAGTCTTGGAATAAAGCCAGAAAAATTGAGATATAAAGACCACGACAAACTTGCGCACTATGCAAAGGCTGCGTGTGATGTGCAGTATGAATTCCCATTTGGTTGGGAAGAACTTAACGGAACACACTTGCGTGGGACATGGGACCTTAGCAGACACCAAGAATATAGCGGAAAGAGTATGTTATATACCGACCCATACACAAATGAAACATATATTCCTACAGTAGTGGAGCACACAATTGGTGCCGATAGATTGACACTTGTAGTACTTTGCGACGCGTATGAAGAAGAGAGCCTTGAAGGGGGCGAAACTCGTGTTGTAATGCATTTCCACCCAAGCATAGCACCATACAAGGTGGCAGTGCTTCCCCTTCAAAAGAATTTGGGCGAAAAAGCAAAAGAAGTGTATAAGAAACTTTCAAAATACTTTATGTGTACCTATGACGAGTCGGGAAGCATAGGAAAAAGATACCGTCGTCAAGACGAGATTGGTACACCATATTGCGTAACAATAGACTTCGATACATTGGATAACAACACTGTTACCGTAAGAGATAGAGATACAATGGAGCAAATCCGCTTAAATATAGACGAAGTTGCACATTATGTAATGGATAAGATTGCATTTTAGTGGATAAGAAAAAATTGCACAATTAAATGTGCAATTTTTTTATTTACAATAATTTACATTTTGCAAATGATACAAAAATTATTTGTACCAATTGTTGTTCTCTTCTTCTTCGATTTGTTCTTGGCGTTGTTGATTAAGCCAACTATTGTAATCTTCTTTATTTTGGATTGCAATAGGAACAAATACGGCAAGACAAATTATAACACTTGCCACACACGAAGCAATAATCGGAACAATGCTGTGACGATTCTTCTCGTGAATAACCGAGATGTTCTTGTTCGCTTTTTGTGGTTTTACTTCTTGCTTCTTTATTTCTGCTACCATATTGTCTGGGAGCATACTATTTACTTCTCTTTTTAATTCATCTTCTATTTTTTTGATTTTCATAATTGACCCCCTATATATTTTTTTATTTTTTTTAGTGAATTGTTATAACTCCATAGCACTGTGCCTATTGGCTTGTTTACTATCTCCGCTATCTCTCGATGCTTATATCCGTTTACAATATGTAGTAGCACAATGGTAAGTTCTTCCGAATTGAGAATTCTCTTTGCTATCTTAAATATTGGAATATCTGCATCTATCTGTTCGCTTTGTGCAATAAACTCATTCTCTTGAAAGTCAGTAGGTGTGCTTCGGCTAATTTTCTTACTCTCGTTAATGCTTAGATTCTTCGCTATTGTAAGCACCCAAGCATACCCGTTGGTATTTGGTGTGAAATAATTAATTTTTTCACGCACTCGAAGATAAGTAGACATCATAATGTCCTTGGCATCTTCCGAATTGTGAACAACGCTAAGTGCAATTGAAAAAACAGCAGTGCTAGTGAGTTCATATATCCCATCAAGTGCATTCAAATCGCCATTTTTTAGGCCGAGAAGCAAGGTATTTAGTTGTTGGCGTTTTTCTTTATCCATAATTCCAAAAATGCTCTATCTCCTTAATAGATTATAGCATACTTTGTAATTATTTACAAGTATTGTATCACAAAACCTGCATTTTGTAAATTGGTTGATAAATAATTATATGCAATTTTTTGAAGATTAAAACATTTTTAAAAGTTTTCACTATTTTAACACATAACTTGTGTATTTTATTGGATTTTGTGCCAAATATTTTTTAAAGTATATTGACAACGCAAGAAAAATAGTTTAAAATATACTAAAAATTAAAAGGGGACTGACAATGAAGAAGAATATTTTTAATGTATTGCTTGTATCTTTGCTAATATTTATCACTGTGTATTTTGCTTTGAAAATAAGTCATTACGGGGCTCAACTAGACGATGCCGATAAGAATTTCAACGCTAGTGTTAGTCCTTATGTTAGTTCGATTGGACTAACCGATTAATTTTCTTTTTTAAATATTGGCTATAAACCCACAACAAGAGTTGTGGGCTTTTTTGTTGGACTCAATTTGCTATTTTTAAGTGTAATTTATTTTCTTTTTTCGCAAATTTTTGATATACTAATTTTAGATGGCTGTGGGGATTGCCAATGAAATAATATTGTGTTAATGATTTTAAGGAGAAATGTATGACAAAAAATAAAGAAGATTGGATGCAAGCACTAAAGTTTTTGCTATTTTCAATTTCGGCAGGGGTGGTGCAAGTGGTCACTTTTTCAATTATGGAGGCTATCCACATCACATATTGGGTGAGTTATCTTACATCGCTACTTTGCTCAATCATTTGGAATTTTACCCTAAATAGAAAGTTCACATTCAAGAGTGCAAATAATGTGCCTATCGCTATGCTTAAAGTCTTGGCTTTTTATGCAGTTTTTACGCCACTTTCTACAATCGGTGGGAACGCCTTGGAAAGTGCGGGCTGGAACGACTTTCTCGTGTTGGTTATTTCGATGGTTCTTAATTTCGTGCTTGAATTTTTCTATAGCAAATATGTGACATTTAGGGGAAGCATAAATACAAACGAATTGGCGATTGCTAAAGGAACTCAAGCGAAAACGGGCGTTGCAAGTGTTAGTAAATTGACCGACGATGCAAAGGTGAATTCCGAGAATCATTCGGACGATATTTAATTAAAAACTATGCCACATTATATAATTTGGTGTAGTTTTTTTATTAGCTGAGAGCAATTGTGACCTAAAAAAATCTTTACGCATATATAAATGTAGTAGGAGATTGAGTATGGGCTTGAATATATTTTTTAAAAACGCAATTAAGTCGGCAAGAGAGCAGTATGTTGAAGAATTTAAGGTTAAGGACAATGTAAAACTTGAGCCGTGCGACAAGTATGTGGCGTGTATATCAAAACTTACAAAAAACTACGTGCTGGCACTGAGAGATGTTGGGGTGGAGTCGTTGCAAATTGCAAATCAAAATGATAGTGAGTTTTTTGAAGGCTATGACATTACTCCCGAATTTACCGATGAAGTGCGAAAGAATCTTGCCATTAAGATTAGACGTGTGGCTGAATTGCTGGAGTGTGTAGTTATGGCACTCGATAGGACAATGTTAATGGTGTCGTACGATGTAAGGCAAAGAGTGGGCGATATAAAACTTGACATTAGTGCCATAGGCGACATTTTGGGAAACATATATAACAGCATAACTATGACGACTGAAAAATTACACTTTGAGCGTGGGAATTTGCCCAACGACCTTAGAGAACTGCTTGAGTACACAAAACAGCAGATTATAGATGTGGTGAAAAACTTGGCAGATGCAAGTGAGAGTACAATTATTGGATACATATCAAAACAAATCGACAACATAATTGATCGTATATTGAATTACTACAATGAAATTGTAGATGTAGTGATATAAAAAAACAACTATTTTGAAATAGTTGTTTTTTCTTGGTTTATTAAATCTTTAAATAGTAGGTCTTTGGCAATCTCAATGTCGCTACTTTTTAATTTTATAAGTGTAGGGTTATTAAAACTTAGTTTCTTTACGAATGCATTGTAATCTTCTAGTTGCTTTGAGTTGTCGCTCTCGACTTCCAATATTAGTTGGCTTTCTTTCTTTTTACTAACGTTGCTTTCGAATAATGCTTTTACAAATGTGAAATTGACTTTCAATCCGCTTATGCTAATCATTCTATTCACTTCTCGTTGTTTTGTGACTGTACATATTTTGTAAAGGCCATTTACTAATTGATATAGGTCCACACTGATTCCGTTGGGTATAAGTTCGCTAATGCTTCCCGCAATAAAGTCGCAATAACTATATATGGACTCTTTTTTGCCAATCTCAATTGCAAAAGTATCGGGGATGTTGGAGATGAACTGAATTCTTTCCTTGCCGGTATCGAATCTAACCACAAGTTCGCTCTTTTTCTTACCCTTAATGGTGTTTTTATTTACAGTAATGCCACGTTGTTGTAGGAAAAAGTCGGGAGTATCATAATATTCCTTTATCATCACATCCTTACTTACATTAATGCGGTCAAAACCCGTAAAGGTGACTTTATTCTTAAGTATGGCTTCCTTTTGTTTTTTTAAGTTGTCCAGCGAGTACTTAGTGCTCAAGTAATTTTGTTTCTCTAATTGTTCCATATTATGTATTGTAATATATTTTTTTTAATTAAGCAAATAAATTTGTGGCACGAGAATTCAATTGTTGTGACAAAATTCGAAAATTTTGGTAAATTTTTAATTATTTTAATGTGCAATTTTAATATTTAAAATTATTTTAAACTATTGAGTTTATTTTTTAATTGGGTTATAATACAATAGTATTGTTATAATTAGGAGTATTATGAAAGGGAAAAGATTTTTTAGCGTATGTGTGCTTATATTGTGTGCGTGCATTCTTTGTGGTTGTGCAAATATTGAGTATCAACGCATTACTGACGATACTGGGCAAATTCTTGACAAACTGATAATCGAACTTGATGAATCCGACATTTTGAAAAAAATGAGTGCCATAAGACTTGCCGAACTTAAAAACGACATCAAAAGCGATTTGGAAGAATATGTACAGATAATCAATTACAAAAAACCGCAACTGCAGGCGATGTACCCCGATATGGATATTGCTAATGGGATTGTTGCAAAAACTATTCCGTGGATATATGTTGACGGGGATGTATGTAGGATAAGCGTGGAAGTGTTATATAAGGATTCCACATATCTTACAGCACTTAACGGTGCGTCAAGCAGTAGTGATGAGTCGGAAGAGTCTAGTTCTAGCGAGATTATAAGCAACCTATTTATTTCAAAATATATGATGTATTCCGACAATGTATTTATGGACCTTGAGAATTATGGCGGGGGTGTGAGTTATTATGATTACTACTGCCAAAAATACGATGAATTTGAAGTAAAAGATGTGGGGCTTACGCAAGTGTATGGCACGACGGATAGCCGATTGAAATCCAATGCGGACTTCAAAACAAAAATTGACGGAATTAACTATCACTTATGGGAAGTCGACACCGAGAACAAGGGCTACAACTCTATGAGATTGGCTTATTACTACACCACCGCAGTGGGGACGGGCTGGTACATCGTGGCACTATCGCTAACAATTGTGCTTGCAATTGTGCTTATCGTAGTGTATATTATTAAAAGACGAAATGACAAAAAATACAAACAAAAAGTTTTGCTAGAAGACCAAATAGCAATTCAATATGAAAAGGACGAATAATGGCAAATAGATATTTTTTTGACAAACGAGATATGAAACATTTTTTTATAAAATTTGGCATTATGCTAGCCATCGCAGTTCCACTCCTTATATTGATCAATTATTTGTTCCATAAGTGGTTTAACATTAGCAGTATGGTCTTTTTGGACATTGTGTTTTTGTGTGTTATTGTGGCTGTTGAAGAACTAATATATTTCCTTATAAAACGGAAGAAACAATCAAAGGGTGAAGGAGAGAACAAATGAAAAATAAAAAAATCGAAGGAAGAGTAATGCCCCATAGCATCGAAGGGGAGCAAAGTGTATTGGGTTGTGTGCTTATAGACACCGATGCGGGCTACAACATCTTGAGCGCGCTTAACGAAAACGATTTCTATGTGGAAGCGCACAAAATTATTTTTAATGCGATGTATGAGATATATAAGAAAAATTCGCCTGTTGATTTGATTACCTTGTCGGACGAACTTGAGAAGAGCGATTTGTTGGAGTCGGTGGGTGGATTGGAATACATTACCACGCTTACAAATATTGTCCCTTCAGCGAGCAATTTTAAGCACTATATAGACATCGTAAAAAGAGATAGCGTGCTTAGAAAATTGATTAATGCGGGCAATGAGATTGTAAATAATGCATATGCCGGCACAGAAAAAGACGAAGCAATAGCCTTTGCGGAGAAAAACATTTTTGACATCGGAAGAGAAGAAGAGCGAAGTAGCCTTACGCCTATTAACGACGCGCTTGACGGGGTTATGGAGAAATTTGAAGTTATTCAAAAGGATAAGGGTAGCCTAAGGGGTATTTCTACTGGAATATATGGACTTGACAAATTGCTTAATGGCCTTCAGAAGTCCGACCTTATCTTGGTGGCGGCTCGTCCCGGTTGTGGTAAAACATCTCTTGCGATGAACATCATAAACTATGCAGCAATTCATGGCGGAAAGCATTGCGCTATATTCTCACTAGAAATGCCGAAATCTCAACTTGCTCAGCGTTCGCTTTGTAGCGTGGCGTATGTCGAGATGGAAAAGGCTTTGAAAGGCGAACTTGATGTGAAAGAATGGAAGGCACTATGGAGTGCTAAAGAAAAGTTGTCAAAAGCACATATTTATGCCGACGATAGTTCGCTAAATACTCCAATGGACATACTTAGTAAGTGTAGAAAGTTGAAAAGAGAACACGGGCTTGACCTAATTATGATAGACTATTTACAACTTATGAATTCTGGCTCAAAATCGCCAGAAAGTCGTCAAAACGAAGTAAGTACAATGTCAAGAAACCTTAAAATTGCAGCGAAAGAACTTGATGTTCCTATTATCCTACTTTCACAACTTAGCCGAGGTGTAGAACAACGTACTGACCACCGCCCACAACTAAGCGACCTAAGAGAGTCGGGAGCGATAGAGCAAGACGCCGACATAGTAATATTCATATATCGTGCCGATATGTACAATGACGCACCAGAGTCGGAGAAAGGACAAGACATCGCTGAAATCATAGTCGCAAAACACCGTAACGGACCGCAAGGCACCGTAAAAGTAAAATGGCTTGGCAAAACTACAACTTTTGTCAATTTGGAAAAGGATGCCAATTCTCAAAGTCTAGAAGAACAAGAGCCACAAGCACCGCCAGTAAGAGAACCTGACGAGAATTTGCCAGACATTGTTCCGCTAGAAGAAAGCGACCTTGTAGACGATATATTCTAAAACGAAAAAATAAAAGGGAATATTGATTTTAATAAAACCTTTCTATAGAAAAGAAAACCAATAAGGATTATCTTTATTGGTTTTTTTTGTTGTTAAAATTGTGGTTGGTTAAATATTTTGGGAAATTTTGGGGCAACATATATTATACGAAAAATATCGAAATTTGTTGTTAAAAAGGGGTTTTGAAAGAAGTGAGAAAGGCCAAGCCAAATAGATTTGCGTACGGGGTGGGGAATTTGGGATATAGTGTGATTAGTCAGACTATAACCAACTTTTTTATGTTTTTTGGGACGAGTGTGCTAAAACTTAGCGGTGCGCTGGTCGGGCTGGCGATAGCAATCTCTACTTTCTGGGATGGATTTACTGACCCGTTTGTGGGGTATTTGAGCGACCGCTACGAGTTGTTTGGAATGGGGCATCGGCGGGGATATATGCTTATTGCGACCATTGGAATGAGTGTGGTGAATGTGGCAATATGGTTTGTTCCGCTTACAAGTAGTACGGCAATTAAATTTTTGTGGATTACTTTGGGGCTACTTAGCATTGAAACATTCAATACATTTTATAGTACCCCATATATGGCACTGGGGACCGACATTAGCGGGAGTTATAACGATCGCACTAAAATCCAGGCGTCAAAAACCGCGTTTTTCCTTGTCGGAATGATTATTCCTAGTGTGCTTTTGTACTTATTTTTGCCGTCGACTAGCGAGTATCCCGTGGGGCAACTCAATCCGTACGGATATAGATATATGAGTGTGGTGACATCGATTATTTGTATGATTAGCGGAATTGTGTGCGTGGCGTTTACTAGACAAAACCGAAAACCAAATATCGATTCGTCGGGATTTAGTTTTAAGGCTATGTTTGGAGATTTTGTGGGAGTGGTAAAAATAAAACCGCTTGCGACCATAATATTTGGCTACTCGGTGGTTATGCTTAGTGCGGTCATACTTACAAGCGTAGGAATGCACTTTTTCACCTATTGTTTTGACCTAAATAGTACTCAAATCACCATTCTACTATCGGCACTTCTTGTAGGAACGCTTGTTAGCCAGCCTATTTGGTATTATGCGAGTGTGAAGAAGACCAAAAAGTCGGCATTGCTTGGCGGTATCTTTGTGGCTGTAGTGGGAGTGTTTTTGATAATAACCATATTTTTGTTGAGATTTCGACTGGGGGGAAGTGCGTACTGGTTTATAATGCTTGCCATATTTTTAAGCGGAATAGGTAGCGGTGCGTTGTACACACTCCCTTGCAGTATGTATTCGGACGCAATCCATAGAGTGAATCGCCTTACAAAAGTCGACCGTACGGCAACATATAGTGGGGTGATGACTTTTACAAGCAACTTTTTTAACTGCATTCTTCAATTAATTGTGGGGGTGATGCTTGACATTATTAAATTTGACCCAAATAGATATGAGCAGAGCCTATCTGTTCAGACGGGGCTTGCAATAATTCTTTTTGTGGGAATTCAAGTTTCGCTCATTACGGGGTACTATGTTTTTAGTAAATATTCTGGCAGAAGCCCTATAAAAGCCCCACGCAAATAGCGTTGGAATATATAGTTTTTGGGAAAATGTCCTTAGTGACTTGCAAAAAGTGTGTAAAGGTGGTAGAATTACGGAAGTAATTAGATTATATTACACATTAAAGGAATTGATTATGAAGATTACAAGTAAAGAATTAAGACAAAAATGGTTAGACTTTTATAAGGCTAGGGGGCACGAAGATATTGGTGCTGTATCACTAATAGGCGACGGAAGTACGGGCGTAATGTTCAATGTTGCGGGGATGCAACCACTTATGCCGTATCTACTAGGTGCTCCACACCCAAGTGGCAAAACTCGACTATGCAATGTCCAGGGCTGTGTAAGGACTGTAGATATTGACGAAGTGGGAGATGTAAGCCACTTTACATTTTTCGAAATGATGGGCAACTGGTCGCTTGGAGATTATTTCAAGAAAGAAAAGACTAAGTGGTCGGTTGATTTTTTGACTAAAGAATTGGGTTTTGACATCAATAAGTTGTGCACTACGGTATTTGGCGGGAATAAAAATGTAGGCAAGGATACGGAAATTGTTGAGTATTTGTTAGACGCTGGGATAAGACGAGAAAACATCTTTTTCTTGGAAGAAAACTGGTGGGATTTGCCGGGCACTGTAAATACGCCTTGTGGTCCGGACAATGAGTGGTTTTATCCAAGACACGACAACCCTTGCAGTGACAAGTGTGATGTGACTTGCGAGTGCGGTCGATGGGTAGAAATCGGCAACGATGTATATATGCAATATTTGTCAAAAGAAGATGGCGGTGTGGAACTTTTGAAAAACAAAAATGTGGACACTGGCTTTGGATTTGAGAGATTACTTATGTATGTTAATGGCCTGACCGATGGGTACAAGACCGATATATTTACTGGGGTAATGGATTACATTGAAAAGACCGCTAATGTGAAGTATGGCAGTGATGAAAGCAAAACAAAATCTATGAGAATTATTGCTGACCACATTCGTACATCTGTGATGTTGATGGGTGATATTAATGGAATTTTGCCTAGCAATGTAGGTGCGGGGTACATCCTAAGACGATTGATTCGTAGAGCAATTCGCCATGCGAAAAATTTGGGACTAATGACTGAAAATTTGACAGAAGTCGCTAAAATATATATTGAGCAAGTATATAATGAAGCATATCCGCTTCTTGTGGAAAAAGAACAATATATTTTGACCGAACTTACCAAGGAAGCCGACAAATTCAATAAGGCTCTAGAACTTGGCATTAAAGAGTTTGATAAGGTAATTCAAAACATCGAGAAAAAACGAGAGTTTTTGGCAAAATCGGGCTCAAATGAAGTAGTAGAGAATGTAATTAATGGAAAATCCGCATTTAGATTGTACGACACTTTTGGCTTTCCTATTGAATTAACACAAGAAATGGCTCAAGAAAAGGGTTATACTGTGGATTTGGAAGGATTTAATGAAGCGTTTAAGAATCACCAAGAACTTGCACGAACAACAAGTGCCGGTGCGTTTAAGGGCGGGCTTGCTGATGATAGTGTGGAAACAACAAGGTTGCACACCGCTGCTCACTTAATGCTTGCGGGACTAAGAAAAATGCTTGGCGACACTGTGCATCAAAAGGGGAGCAATATAACCCCAGAAAGACTTAGATTTGATGTGTCGGTTGACCACAAACTTACTCCGGAAGAGATAGTGGAAGTGGAAAATTTTGTAAATGACGCAATCAAACAAGCGATTCCTGTAAAATGCGAAGAGATGTCGCAAGAGGACGCATTTAAGAGCGGTGCTCTTGGAGATTTTGGTGCTAAGTATGGAGATAAAGTCAAGGTATATACCATAGGTGATGTTTCCAAGGAGATATGTGGCGGTCCGCACGCAAATAACACGAGCGAACTAGGGCATTTTAAGATTAAGAAAGAAGAGAGTAGTAGTGCTGGAGTAAGAAGAATAAAAGCAGTGCTAGAATATGATAAATAATAGTGGTGAGAATTGCTAAGGCAATTCTCATTATTTTTTAAAATAACTTTCGGGGTGAATGGTGTGAGATGATTTGATGTCAATATTTTTCAGTCTTTCGTCACGAACAATGACGCCACGATTGATTGCTTTGGTGCCATACTTTTGCTTTATTTTGTATATTGAATTTTCCAGAGAATATTTCTTTTCGATGGAGTCGTAATCTAAAGATAGTTGTCCGCTTTCAACAAAATTTGATATTGATATGCCAAGTGCTCGGACCTTTAATTTGTAATCATATTTTGATTTAAACAAATTAAACGCAGTGGTTGAAATGTCGGCGATGAGTAGGGTGGGTGGCATTGTGGTACTATAACTAAAGGTTTCTAATTCCGAATTTTTTATCCAGATCGACAATCCGCAAGCGTGTTTAATTCCCGACTCTCTTGCACGAAAAATGACACTCTCAGACAATATCAATATGAGCGACATTATGTCGTGGTCATTTATGATGTCTTTGTAATTTGTAAGGCTGTTGCCGATGGATTTTATGTGTGGCAGGAAGTTAATTGGTCTTACTTGGGATAAGTCGGAGCCATTAGCAAATGAATGCAAATATTCGCCCCATTTTCCAAGGTGATTTTTTAGGATTTTAATGTTCGCATTTGCCAAATCACCGATTGTCATTATTGCTAATTTGTTTAATTTTTTCTTGGTGGCTCTCCCCACATACAAAATATTCTCAACTGGCAAGGGGTATATTAATGACTCTTTGTTTTCATTAGTTATCTCTATTATCTCATCTCTGCCCGCTATGTCACTACCGAGTTTTGCGTAAATTTTGTTGTCGCTTATCCCCACCGACACGGTGAGCCCTATTTCGTTTTTAATTCGTTCCTTTATTGTATATGCTATGTGATGGGCTGAACCAAATAACTTTGTGCTTCCGCTCACATCAAGCCAGCATTCGTCAATGCCATATGGCTCAACTAAGTCAGTATAATTTAAGTAAATTTCTTTTACTCTTTTGCTATAGTCGGTATATACATCAAAACGAGCACTTATAGACGTTAGATTTGGGGCAAGTGTTTTGGCTTCCCATAAGACCATCCCCGTCTTTATCCCTAATTCTTTTGCTATATAGTTTTTGGCAAGCACAACACCATGTCTATTCTCAACATCGCCACATACAACAACAGGGCCATCTTTAAGTGTAGGGTTTTCAAGGCACTCCACGGATGCATAAAAATTATTAATATCTATATGAAGAATTTTTCGCATATTAGATTTTTGACAAATTTATGGGAAAATATAATAATTGATTTTTTATCACCAACATATATTGCTGTTTGCAATATGTATATAGTTTATGACAATAACTATATACTTCGTGACAAAAACACAATATTGTAATTTTGGTCAGAATATACTATTTAAAAATTTGTGATAATTTTAAAAGTGTGATATATTAAAGAATAATATTTTTATAGGTGGTATAAAAATGAAATTAAAGGTGATAAAAAAACAAACAAATAGTAAAAATTGTTTTGTGTGTGGACTTGATAACGAGAGTGGTATAAAAGCCCCATTTTATATCTTGGAAGATGATTCCGTAGCGACACTTTTTGAATTTAAAAGCATTCACCAATCATATCCGGGCAGAACTCATGGCGGGGTTATTTCGGCGATGCTTGACGAACTTGTGGGCAGAGCACTATGGATAAAAGAACCAAATACTTATGCGGTTACAACTACAATGACGATTAAGTTTAGGCGACCAGTCCCATATGGTGAAACATTAAAGGCAAGGGGTTATATTGTAAAGGATAGCAGTAGGTTGTATGTGGGTCGTGGCGAGATATATGATATGGAGTCTAATTTGCTTGCTGAATTTAACGGAACGTATATGAAACTAAGTAGCGAGCGTGCGTCTAATTCGGATACAAATGTGGAAGAAGAGATGTGTTACAATATTGCGGACGATGTGAAGGAATTTGATTTTCCTGAAAGGAAAGAATGCTAATGTCTTTCTTGGGCTAAAATAATAACTTAAATGATTTTTAAAGAGAACTTTATTTCGAAGGTTCTCTTTTTTTAGTGTAAAAAACAACGATTTAAAAGAGGTTTTTGTTTTGGTGGGTAAGCATAATTTTATGGTGAATAACAAAACATAATATATAGATAGTTATATAAATATTTTTATATATATCCTAAAATAATTTGTCGAAGTGCCTAATTCGTGGTAAAATTAGTTAAATAAATTTAACGGGTGAAAAATATGAAAAAAGCAAAAACATTATTATCGATATTTTTTTGTATAATGGCATGTGCGTTGTTTGGGGCTTGTAGTTGTAGTGCTCCAAATGTTTCTGTCGTTGCGATTAAGATTACCGCGGTGTCGGACAATTTGGCGTTACAAGAAGGCACGAGTAAGTATTTGGTTAGGAAAGGTGACACTTTTTCTATTACATATGAGATTCAGCCAAGCAATGCAAGTGACTTTACGACTTACATAGAAATGACTCCAGCCAACAAACTTTCGACGGCTAATAATGTTGTAAAGCCTAGTCACGCAGTCAACACGATTGAGTTTAAGGCGTCGAACACTAATTTGGGCGAGTCGTTAATTCAATTCCAGACTAAGGACGGCAGTGCGACCGTAAGTGTTAAGGTGGAAGTTATTGGTGACGAGAATGTTCTTGCGACTCCAGAGAATGTGAAGTACGACAATTCAACCAGTTCGTTTGTGTGGAATAAGTCGACAGTGGAAACTAAAAATGGCATTGTTGAAGCAAATAAATACGCAATTAAAATCAACAACGAAGAATTTTTCACCACCACTAATTCTTATCAGTACAATATGGAAAGCGGAACTGAGTATTATGTAAGAGTGAGAGCAGTGGGCGACCTAAAACAAAGAACTTCCGATAGCAATATGTCAAAAGATGTGAGATTTTTCGTGGCGGACACCCCTACAAAATTGAGTGCAAATAGCGGGGTGTTGTCGTGGGAATATGGCGACGATACTGAAATAAATAATTTCATATTAGAGATTTTTGACAATGATGTATCATATAAAGTACACATTGCAGATACAAAAACGCGAAGTTTTGATTTGGCTAGTTATATAGAGCAAGAAAATATTGAAGTAGGCGAATTTTCAGTAAGATTAACGGCAGTTAATTCGGACTATGCTAATGGTTCGCCAAATAGTGGCAATATAATGACCTACATTATGAATAGTCGCAACAATCCGGCTTTGTCGCTGACCCGATTTGGAGCACCTACCGGACTTACTATAAATAACACCCGTCTAGCGGGCGATATATACAAGAGCAGTATATTGCAGTGGGATGTAGTGCCTAATGCGACCGCTTACAATATTGTTGTATATAAAGATGATGTGAAAAAGGGAGAAGTAGTAAATAAATCAAATTACATCAACCTTACAAAAAGCGAATTTGTCCTTGATTCTGTATTGGCACAAGAATCGGGTGAATTTAGACTTGAAATTGTGGCACAAGGGGATGCGGAGAATAGTTTTTCTAAACCAAATGCCTATGCAAATTTCGAGTTTGTGGTGACTCCGTTCTTGTATGGCAATGTAAATTATTCTACAGACAATCTTGAATTGCTAGTGGCTGATTATTTGTCTATTCTTGGTTTGTCGGCTGATAAACTTGTCACAAATGTAAATTATGAAGTGTATTATAGCGACAATATATCGGGAAGTTATGATAATGTAACCACAATCAGTAACCCAACAGACAAGGTTAGTCTTAAAAATCTTATAAATCTTAATCAGTACAACCTACTAATTAGACCAGTTGTTACATCGGCTTATACAACGAAGAATGTAGTATTGCCAATGATTAAGGATATTAATTTTAATAAATCAACCGATATGATTACAAGGCTAAGAGATATAGAAATCTCGGCGGTTGATAACAACGGGTATGTGACCGTAACTGACAACAACACAAGTGGTGATGTAAAACAATACTCCTTTGTATTGTCGGGAAAATCTTCGTCAACACAATTAGTGTATAGCAACAACGCAAATCTTAAGTTTACGGACAACGAATTTACTATCGATATTGTTAGTCTATTTAATATATCGCAAGCGGGGAACTACACCCTTACTATCAATCCTATGTCCAATCAATTAGTTGATTCCACATCCAACACCTTTGCATTTAAACAATTGGCAAGTGTGGATGCATCTACAATTTCCATAAATAACAACATAATTTCTTGGAGCAATGTAGACGGATATTCATCATATTTAATCAAAATCAATGATGAAGAAACCGTAACGGTAAACTCAAGTAGTTATTCAATAGACGACCCATCAATTTTGAAAGAGAACAATACAATTACTATAAAAGTTGTTGGAAACAACATCAATGCAATAAGTAGTGATAGTGTAAGTGTAAATAAATCAAGGGCAAGTGTTGTGAGCGGATTTGGAGTTGTTGGTGGCGAACTTACTTGGTCTGATGATGTGGCAAATAGCACATATTATGTTACAATCACTCACGAACTAGGCAATGTTGAAACATTAATATTAACCACAAATAAATTTAGCGGACTTGGTCAGATTGCCGATAGTGCAACAATCACCGTAAGTAGGGGGATTAGTACTGCATTCAATAGCGAAGAAAGTGAAGAAATTGTACTTTCTAGACTTAGTACACCAATCAATGACTTGGCAATAATAAATCACTCATCGACTGCAGAATTTTCGGCAGTTGACAATGCGGTGAATTATGTGGTCGTTATTAAGAAGGGTACAACGGTAACAAAAACAATCAATTTGACGGAGTCCGATTATACTAATGAAAGTGGCAAAATTCGTTTTTCACTAGCGGCTTTGGCAGACGGCGAATATATGGTATCTATCCAAGCAGAGCCTAGCGACCAAACGAGCAGTAAATATACACAAAATGGCAAATTTTATTTAATAAGCGACATTTCAAGTACAAGTGATATTGTGGTATATCCTAGTGTAGAAGTCGTAAACAAAACACATAATTTGGTATGGAGTTTGAATAGTACATACTATGTAAAGGATTACACAATCCACTTCAGCAATAGCGAATATGACGACATTGTATTGACGGGCACAAACTACTTGTTTGAAGAGATTAGTGCGGGCACATATTCAATAACTATATCCGCTAGTTCGATTGCCGACAATGTAATATATTCTGAGCCAACCGCCACCACGATTGTGAAAGTTAGTACTCCTACAATAAGTTATAACAATGGCAAAATTGAATTCGAAGTGACAAGCAGTGCGAGTCTATATAAAATATATAATGGTGATGACGAACTACTAGTGAATAATGTGGATTACATCCTTTCAGTAGAAGGCGATAAGGCATATATCACTCCACTAAATCTTCAAGAAAGCCAACAATATTCAATGTATATAGTTGCAATTGGAATTGATAATGTAATTGATGGCGACAAGTCAAATGTTGTAACATTTGGCGTAATGAATGGCATTAGTACATTCGAAATGACCACTGTTGAAGGGAATAAGGTTTTCGAGTGGAACGATGTTGAGGGAAATAATGGATATGAAGTAACATTATCAAATAGTACTGGGGTTATGGAAATAACTAAAGTTTCAACTAATTCCTTCACTCTTCCGTCAAAATATTTTAGTGGAGAGTATTTGCTAGATGCTGGCGATTACACACTTTCGGTAGTTGTGCTTAGCAATACATTAATCAATAGCAACTCACGAAGTCAGACATTTACAAAACTTGATGTAGTGTCCAATATGGCATTTAATAACAATTCAATTACCTGGGGCTACTCGGGAAGTGGTGTTACTACATCGTTTAGTTTGTCATTAATGACATATGACGGAAGTGTATGGAGTACTATTAATACTTATTCGGTGGCAAATGTAAGTGGCGTTACTCCTACTTTTGACCTAAGCCAAATCGAATATAATGATTATAGAATAATGATCAAATGTGTAGGGAATGATGATAACTTTACAATTGATGGCGAAAACGAATTGTTTACTTTCACATATGGTGAGTCGAGTGAGAAAAATACATTTTCTAGAATCTCAACTCCAACACTATCTTATGCTGACGGAAAATTGCAATTAATTGGCACTGACGAAGCCAGCAGATATGAAGTGTATATGATTGATAATGACGACAAATATGTTTTGTTACAGCACGAATATTCACTTGATTCTGATAATTATTTCAATTTTCTTAACACCGCAACCACTTACAAAATAGTGGCTAAAGCGATTGCGATTAGTGGGAATGGAAAACTAAATAGTTATTATTCTACTAGCATTATTGTTAACAAATTAAGTGCTATTTCGGACTTTATGGTTGCCGATAGCGGAATGCTAAAATGGACTCCTAATGGCAATGCAAAAGGATACATTATCTACAATGTTACTGAGAATAAGCAGACATCAATTGATGGTGGTGCGACCGACTCCATATCATATATGGAACTATATAATTTGCAAGGCTTGGAAATTGGCTCAACTAATGAATTTGTAATAATGGCAGTTGGGGAGTCAAAGGATGAAGTAAATTATCTAAATAGCGAAAGGTCATCAAGTGTGACTATAAATGCCGTTAACAAACTTGGACGAATTAGCATCAATGACGGAATCCTTTCGTGGGGAGAAGTTGATGGTGTTCAATCATACAAGGTAGAAGTAGTTAAGAACTCGACGACTATATATGAAGTCGTTGTTAATGACAATAGTTATAACATTAATGATTTGTCAAAAATCGGCAATGGTGAAACGGTGCAAATAAAAATTTCTCCATTTGCGACTGAAAATAATTCATATATAATAGTAGACGGCGACAATTCCAACTCAATCCAAGTGAAGCGAAACAATTGCATAAGCAAAATCTCCGTTGAAAACGGACTACTTAAATTTAAGATAAATGTGAGTGGCATTAGTTTGGCGGATTTAGTCAAAATAGCGGAAGCGGAAGATTATAACGACTTGCCAGACGAGATTAAAAACGGATATTACGGATATTATAATTTCAACATAAATATAAATGATAGAGTTGATTATAAAATTTCGCTAAGTGATATGACTTACACTGTTAATGCGTCGGATATTTTGGTTAATAGTGCATTTTATGCAACCTACGAACTTCCATATAATGTAACAAGCACTACACTACTTAACCTAAAGGTTACTAGTTGTGGAAACTTAGACGGAAGTAGCGAAGTGACTTACAATTCTATAGCAAATATAGTCAATAACAATTCAAAAATAAGTGCATATAAGCACCCGGCACCAGTTCCGACTGCAAATAGTAATTTGGTGGCAAGTGACGGCAAACTTACTTTCAAGTTGATTAATGGTGAGTCGAAGTATATATTGACTGCTGTGGGACAATACACCGACGGAAGTCAAGAAACTCTTACATATATAATTGACACAACGGGTACAACTAGTCAAAGTTATACAACAGAAAACTTATCGTCTATTCGTTTTACAAAATTAGGTGAGAATACCCAGAAATTAGTTGACGGCGATGTGGAGTATTCTTATAGTCTTAGCACTCTAGGTACAGAGTCGGGTGAGAGTGGCGAACTATATCTTAGAAGCAATAAGTACGCCACGGCTACAGTAACTTTTGTTAGCAATCCTACTGGACTAGCATTCTCTTACAATAGTGACGATACTTTTGGTGGATACATTACGTGGGGAAAGAATACTAAAGCAGTGTCGTACAAATTGTATGCTTTAAATATTAATGACGCAGATTATACCGATTCAACCAGTGTGTATAATTCATCGGCATGGATTGATAATGAAAAGGCATATGCTATTGATTTCGCTCCAGAAAAGACAAGTTATTTCTTTGAAGACGGCGGATTTTATACGGGCTCAAACAGTACATATGTTGACAATTTGGACTTGCCAGCGGGCACATATTGGCTTGCATTGAAGTCGATTGGCGATAATGTAAATTACATAACACCAGCGGGTGCAAGCAGTTCGATTACGGTGAAAAAACTTAACGCGGTAAATAATGCTTGTGTGAGCGACGGCGTATTTACATGGAAAATTTTGGATGCCGAAATGGGTCAAGTGACTGGTTTCCGCATTCAGATAAGCGTATATTCTGATGGGCTTCCGGTGGTTACTAATGTGGTAGATAGACCTACTTTAATAAGCACATCAAGTGGTGTTTCAACTTACTCATATGATTTGGAAACCCTAATTAGTATGGGCGATACAAGTTATTCATTCCTTGGCGACAACGAAGCGTATGGAATCTCGGTTGTGGCTATAGGTGGTTCGAAAAATTCGGACTATTATGTAAATAGTTCGTACGAATACATCAATAACAATAATTACGGATATCAAAGGCTAGGCACAGTGTCGCTATCTGCGAATGCGGATCTTGAGCGATTGGAATGGAATGCTGTTCCGCAAACATTGAGCAATGTATATAGATATGAGTTGTACATCAATGGCTCCTCGCCTATAGAATTTGGGACGGCGGATGACGCATATAAATTATCGTTTAGCGATAGTAGATTTGCAAACGCTGGTGACTATGTGATGAAAATGAGAGTTACTGCCAGTGGCAACGAATACTTAAACGGAATATTGAGTGATGAATTTACGGTGGTAAAATATCATAAGCCTAACTTAAAGGTTGTAGGCGGGGTGCTAGAATGGAGTAATTCGGAAAATGGTGAGACTCATCAACCATTTAGTAGCACATTGACACTTACAAATGTTCTAACTGGTAAAGTTGTAAATGTGGAAGGGCTTAGTGCATTTACTTACGAACTAGCCAACTCTGTAGATTATCCTACTGGGCAATATACAGCAAAAGTAAAATATGATGGCAAGAATGATGGTTCGACATATCATATTGCGTCGGAAGAAGTTAGTGCGGATGTGTACAAACTTGGCACACCACAAATTCAATTAGTAAACAACCTTTCGATTAACGGAAAAAGGGAATGTGAAAATTTTGCAGTATGTTTCAAGTGGAATCTTATAAAAGATGTTAACGGCAACTATAGAGATAAGTATAAGTTGTTGTTCTATGTTACTCAAAACGAAGAAGAATTCCGACTTAACGAAGAATTCACCACAACTATTCAATTGCAAAAAACTGACGGAGAATTCGATGATGGCTCCGACTATGTTGTACAAAATGGATATGTGTATTACAATATCTCTCATTTGGGCACACAACTAACAACATATAGGGTAAGAATTTATGTCCAAGCGGTTGGCGATGATAATAGCAATCTTAATAGTGGCCAAACAAATATTGAACTTGATTACAATGTTAAGGAACCCGAGTTGGAAGTTGATGCTTCGCACGGAATTATTAAATGGTTGGGAAGCGACAATCCAGTGCTTATTGAAATGAGTTATTGGAAAGACAGTGAATCGGGCAAGCAAAAGGAAAGTGTTCAAGTTTATCTTGATTTGAATTATATTGAGAAATATGGCAAGGTGTATTATCTTCCATATATGGCACAATACGATACAATTGAAGTGCAATTTGTTATAGGTGACGCATATGGCGGAGGATATACAAGCGGAAGCACAAGCACATCTGTAAATGCTCAAACATTATTTGCGTCCGGAGATGGTTTGACAGCAGATACCGCATATATTGTAACCAACCTAACTCAATTAGCAAATATTCAGTATAGGCCTAATTCATACATCAAAATTGCTAGTGGAGTGACTATTGATGTGGGCGAGTGGAAAATGATAGAAAAATTTGGTGGCGTGCTAGACGGCAACGGCTCCACGCTTACTAACATTAAGACAAAGATTGAGTCAAGCACAAAACCAGAATATGCAATGTTTAAAGAGATTATGGAAGATGCTGTAATTAAGAATGTTACATTTGAGTTTGCTTTTGCGATAGGCTCAAGCACATCTCAACCGAATCGAGATGTGCACTCAGCGGGCATTACTTTATGCAACTACGGAACGATTAGCGATGTTGTAATTTCGGGTAGTTTTGGATTGTACGGAACCAATAGTATATATAGCGGTGGTGTGGCAGATAAGAACTACGGAGTAATTGATAATGTAACCTACTCAGCAACAACTCAATTAAATAATGGCTCTAATGGTATGTATGCTGGCGGAATTGTATGTTACAACTATGGCGTTGTAAATAACTGTACAAATAGTGGAACAATAAATGCAATATCATCTACTGCTAGTACTCGTAGAATTGGTGGAATCGCATTTAGAAACTATGGCGTAATATTCAATAGCGAATTTGTAGGGACTTTGTGCGGATTCGATATGGTGGGCATTACGGTTGTAAATACCCATGGCGATACATTTACTTACTTAGATAATGATTATGAGTGTGGCTCAGTCTTAGGGTGTTATTCCAACGGGAATTTTGTATTCCCAGATGGCTCGACAACTTCCGATATGTATATTGCTGGAATTGTTGGCATAAATACTGATGGAATTGTAGGAAGATGTTATACAATATTGGCTGATTCTTTGATATTTACAACCAAGCACCAAGGTTCGACTGTGTATGTGGGCGGAATTGTTGCGAAGAATAATCACGACAGTGAAAATGTGGTTAGATCTAGAATTGAAAATTGCTACACAGATATAACTGCTCAATATACGGATAATTCCGGAAGTATATCTAGGTCGGCAATATGTAATGGCACTTCGGAAGTGAGCAATGTATTGTATTGTTCGATTTGGGCAGAAGGGACAATAATAACCGGAACTACTAGAGTGAATAGTAGCACCGAACTACCAACCGATAGCAATAGAGATGCTCTTAACACAATCACAGAAAGCGATAATAAGTATGGTGCTATTAGAGAATTTGTAATTGTTGATTCTAAATTAACTTTACAACACACAGCAACTTAAAAAACAACAATGATTAAGGACTATTATGAAGACTAATGTATTTAAAGAAGACAATTTATTTTTAACAATTTTCAAAAAACTCGTTCTTTATTTTCTAATATCGGTGATGTTGGCATTTGGCGTGAGTTTGTTAGTAGGGTATCAGTACAAGATTGTAAGGACAGGGAGTATGGAACCCACACTTCATGTATGGACAATTGTGGCGGTTAGGCCGGTGAACTTTGAAGATGTGGAAGTGGGCGATATAGTTACATTTTCTAGTAGCGATAAGTCGTCGGACATAACTTACACCCATAGAGTAGTCGCAATTGAAGACGGCAAGTTAAGGACCAAAGGTGACGCAAACGGGAATATAGACAACTCCCCAATAGGTGAAGATAGATATTTGGGAGTTGTTGAATTTCATAGCTACTTTGCGGGGCTTGTAATCACTTACATAAAATCCAATATTTTACAATGCATTATAGGTGCAGTAATAATATTCCTTACATATTTAATTGTGACCTAATGTTGAGTAAAAATTAATATTTTTAAGAAAATAATCACGAAAAAAAAGACTCGTTTTTAGTTATAACGAGTCTTTTTTATATGCACAAAAATTAAATGAATAATTGTTGTTAATGGGGTTTAAAGTTGAGTAAATGTAATTGAATTTTATTTTTTAATTAATAAAATTTAGTTATATTTTTTCAATCTTTATAAAGTCGGTGTCGATATCGTTGGTTCGACTTGCACTGCTTATAATTATAATGTCGTCGGTGTTTGCAAATCCCAACTTTTTAACAACTTCTTTGCTAAGTTTTATAATTCCGTTTATATTGCCGTAAGGAATTTTTGAATATACTGCCACAACATTGTCAAGAAGTGCACATTTGTGATATACTTGCTCCTCGTCGGTTAGGGCTACGATAGGACATTGTGGTTTGAATCTTGCCGTCAATCTTGCGGTGCGTCCGCTATTTGTAATTACAACAATTGCTTTTGAATTCGATGAAAAACTGCTACCTACGGTGTTGTAACTTATTATATCCGGGATGTCGCGAGTGTGGAATAGTAATGCGTTGAAGCGGTCGGCGTATTTGATTGATTTTTCAGTAGATACCGCAATATTCGACATAGTCTTTACGACATTTACGGGATATTTCCCAACGCTTGTTTCGCCCGATAGCATTATTGTAGACGAGCCGTCAAGTACGGCATTTGCAACATCGCTCACTTCCGCACGGGTGGGGCGAATGTTGTATGTCATACTCTCTAACATCTCGGTGGCAGTGATTACGAATTTTCCTTTCGAAAGGGTCTTTGAAATGATTTCCTTTTGGAGTTTTGGAACTTTTTCCATTGGAAGTTCTACTCCTAGGTCGCCACGAGCGACCATTATTCCGTCGCTTGCTTCTATAATTTCGTCGATGTTTTTGGTGCCAAGTTTACTCTCAATTTTTGAGATTATTCCTTGACTACCTTTATTCTTTGCTATTAATTCTTGCACGACTTTTACATCGTCTGATGAGTTGACAAAACTCAACGCGAAATAATCCACGCCTTGCTTGATTGCCCACTCGATGTCCGATTTGTCACGCTCGTTAAGATATGGAAAATTGTACTTTACATTTGGGAAGAATAGACTTTTTCTATCGGATATTTTTCCACCGCTTGTCACTTTACAAGTAATGTGGTCGTTATGGACTTCCAGAATCTTCATTGTGATGAGCCCGTCGCAAGCATACACTTTTTCACCGACCGATAGTGCCTTAAATATTATGGGTTCGCTTATGCTAACAATTTCGTTATTGCCAAGTGTGTCTTTGCTTGTAAATGTAAATAATTGACCTTTTTTCAGTGTTACGCTTCCGCCGTTAAATTTGCCTACTCGGATTTCCGGACCACGAGTATCGACTACAATGGCTAGCGGGATGCCAAGTTCTTTTCTGATTTGCTTTGCTAAGTTGATGGTGATTAGGTGCTCGTCACGAGTGCTATGGCTAAGGTTAAGTCGTATGCCGTTAGCCCCAGCGAGTACTAATTCTTTTAGTGTTTTGTAATTATTGGTGCTTGGTCCAATTGTAGCAAGAATTTTTGTTCGTTTCATATTTTTATCCCTTTTAATAGATATTATTCTTTACATAATTATACTACTTTTATAAAATAATAACAAAATATTTACACAAATTTTGAAAAGTTATCAAATGAATTATTGATTTTTTAAAATTTATGATATATAATACATAAAAAAGGGGATGTGTGGATAAAATGACATTAGAAAGACTAATCATAGCCTTGAGAATGGAACTTGAGCGTATTTGCGACGGCTTCGACTCTCAAGATGGCAACAAAAAATCAAATCTTACGTTGAAAATCAAGACGTTGTTTTTGCTTAGCACTTATGGTGAACTAAGTCCCAATTCTCTCATCTCGGCACTTGGGCTTGCTAAGAGCAATTTAACAATACTATGTAAAAACCTTCTAGACGAGGGTTTAATTGAAGTTAAGAAGAGTGAAACAGATAAACGAACAATATCATATATATTAACAAATAAAGGAGAGAAGCAATTAAAAACTTATCTTAACCAACTTAAAGTTGATAATATTAACTTGTTCAAATCCGAGAGAAGCGTGAGAGCATTGGAGAAAAAGTTAAGCGAAGTTTTGACATTGATAAAGAAGAAATAATGCTAAAAATATATAATACATTGACCAAGCGTAAGGAAATTTTTCAACCGCTTGAGTCTAACAAGGTAAAAATGTATGCTTGCGGAATCACTGTATCGGCTGATGCACATATAGGACATTTATTGCAAGCGCTTGTATATGACATCATTAGGAAAGTGCTTATCAAAAACGGCTATGATGTGACATACGCAAGAAATTACACCGACATAGACGACAAAATAATCGCATCGGCAAATAGGCTAGGTGTGAAAGCAGACGACTATGCAAGGCAAATGATTGAAAAAATCGATGAAGAAATGCGATATTTTCAGATTGACGAGCCTACAATTTGGCTAAAAGCGACTGAGAATATTGACGTAATAATCGAGTTTGTAAGCAAATTGGTGGAAGATGGATATGCGTACCCTACACCTAATGGCGATGTGTATTTTAGTGTGGAGAAGTTCCCTAACTATGGTTGCTTGTCAAATAGAAATCTTGAAGATGCTAAGAATGGATATAGAATAGACAATGACGAGCAAAAAATTAGTCCGCTTGATTTTGCGCTATGGAAAAGTGCGAAAGCAGGCGAACCGTATTGGGAGTCGCCTTGGGGGAAGGGGCGTCCAGGTTGGCACATAGAGTGCTCGGCTATGAATATGAAGGCTTTTGGTGAGCAAATAGACATACATGGTGGCGGTCGAGATTTGATTTTTCCACACCATGAAAACGAAATTGCACAGATGGAAGCATTGACCCACAAGCAATTTGCAAAATACTGGGTTCATAATGGGCTAATTAAAGTTGACGGACAAAAGATGTCAAAAAGCCTAGGCAATTCCATAATTCTATCCGAATTGAGAAAAAAGTATCATCCGGAAACAGTAAAATTTGCACTTTTGCAAAATAGTTATAGAAGTGATTTAAATCTGACCGATGAAGTGTTTAATCAAGCGGAAAAACATATGTATGGTTTTTATAAAGTCTTGCAAAATGTTGAAAAGGCATATAAGATAACCGATGTGGTTAATGCTGAGTACGAAAAGAATGTGGACGAAGCGATGAATGATGATTTCAACACTCCTAAAGCATTTTCATATCTTTTTGGGATATTTAAGGATATGCAAAAGAAATTGGACGACAACGATAGCACTGTTGTTGCGGATTATAACGGAGTTAAGCAGGCTTACAAAATTCTTGGGTTATTTGTAAACAAATCGGACGACTTTATTAATTTTGTGGATAAAAAATCAAATGATATTCCAGATGAAATATCACAACTTGCATTAGAAAGATGGCAAGCAAAGAAAAACAAAGACTATAAAAAGTCGGATGAAATAAGACAATTGCTACTTGACAAAGGTTATGAAGTTCTTGATAGTAAAGACGGATACAAAGTAGTAAAAAAATAATAAAAGGGGAATAGGTCTAGCCTATTCCTTTTTCGTTTCAAAATTTTTTAATCGTAATAATGTACATTTGGGATTTAGTGTGATATAATGAAACATAATTAAAAGGGGTAAATATGCAACATTATTTTATAGATAAAGAACATAAGAAAGAAGATTACTTTACTTACACAACTGAATTTAATGGACGAAAATACAAGTTCCATTCGGTAGACAATATGTTTTCCAAGGATGGTCTTGATGAAGGGACGAGAGTCTTAATTAATGCCGTAATCAAAAATTATTCGCTCAGCGGAGATGTTCTTGACTTAGGGTGTGGGATAGGCTCAATAGGAGTAATTTTAAAAAATGAATTTGCTCAGTGCAACATTGATATGGTCGATATTAACAATACGGCAATTCAACTTGCCAAGAAAAATTGTGAAGCGAATAATGTAAGCAATAATGTATTTTTTAGCAATTTGTATAGTGATGTTGACAAAAAGTATGACTATATTGTCACAAATCCCCCAATTAAAGTCGGGAAGGAAATTCTATTTGGAGTGGTTACTGGAGCAAAGGAACACTTAAAAAGTGACGGCGAGATTGTGCTAGTAATTAGAAAAAGTCACGGTCAAGAGAGTATGAAAAAACATATGGAGAGTGTGTTTGGCAATGCTGAAATTTTAAAGAGAGATAAAGGGTATTACATTATGCGAAGTGTAAATAAAGACTGCTAAAAAAAATAGGTGCTAATTAAAAGGTGGGAATTAGCGCCTATTTTTTTTGTTGTAAATAAATTTTTAGAATTGATATAAGCCTTATTAAAATTAAATTTTAAAGGCTTAAGTAATTAATAGTTATTTTGTAAGGTCGGCTTGCAAATTTTGGTTGTATAAGTCATTTATAATATTTGTCATTTCGGCTTTCTTTAACATCATATCTTTCATAAGTGTAAATTGAGAGCGGGCTCTATCGAGATTGTGGTCGGGACGAGAACTGTCGCATTTGAAATATTTGTTGCCGTTAAGGTAGTCGGTTAAGAATCGTAGCCCAAGTTCGTAAGAGAGCACGGCTGGAGCAATTGGCATTAATTCGACTTCTCTTTTTGTTAAGTTGTGCGAAGTTTCTTTTAAGAATCCGTCCGTAAACGATTTAAATTTTTCTAAATCAAATGACACATTTTTAAGTTGGTCAATTGTTGCGTCTTCCACTCCCGTATTTGCACAATATCGAATTGCGTCGCCATAGTCAAAAAGTAGAGAGCCCGGCATAACGGTGTCTAGGTCAATCACACATACTGGCTCGTGGGTGACATTGTCAAGCATTACATTGTTAAGTTTTGTGTCGTTGTGTACTACCTTTAGCGGGATGCTGTGGTTATTTAGTTCGTTCATAATTGTGCCGGCAAAAGGTTGGTATTGTTGTGCCCACAAAATTTCGTCTTTGGCTTTGAAGAATGTTTCTTTTCCACCTTTTGAAATACATCTTTCTAGGGCTTTAGAAAATTGTGTGTATCGGTCCAAAGTGTTGTGAAAGTCGGGGATTGATTCGTACAATTTCTCGGCAGGGAAGTCCGATAGTTGTCTTTGGAAACGCCCAAATCCAACGCCTGCTTGATACAATAGTTCGTTGCTGGCTTCATCATAAGTTGACGCTTTGCTAATGAATGCGTACATTCTGTAGTAGTGTGGTTTGTTAAGATTGTCAAAAACACATACATAATTTTTATCGTTGTCGCTCGTTAGAAGATTGAGTGTGCCGGTTTCCACATCCCTATGTTCTTCGACCAACTTTTTCTTTATGTGAGAAGTCACCATATCGATGTTGGACATAAGTCTGTCGACATTTGGAAAAACTTGGCTGTTGATTTCTTGCAATATGTATTTTTTGCCGTTCTCGGCGGTGACCATTAAGGTGCTGTTGATTAATCCGGTAGTTATTTCTTCGGTGGCAATTATTGGTACGCCAAACTTGTTGCAAATCGCTTTTGAAATTATAAATGAATTCATATTATCTTCCTTTTTTGTCTTGCTTGATTATATAACAAATATATATACTATTTTATTTGAAAAATGTTCCAGTGGGCTTATTGTATCAGATTTTTTGCCGAGTTTCAATAGGAAAATGATTTTTTTAAAGTTTATTATGGCGAAATTTGAAATTTTTGTCGACAAAAACAAAAAACACAACATCTTAAAAATGTTGTGTTTTTACACTTACATAACTCTAATTCTGTTATCTTTTGAACGGTTGTTAACTGATTTGTTGCTTGCTTCAACTTTTCTTTCTTGTTCGGTCTTTATGGTCGCTTTGCCTTGCTCCACCTTTTTTGCCTTCAAGAATTCAACAACTTCTCTCTTGCTCATATTGATGCCTCCAGTTTGTTTTTTATGTAAAATGTAACTAATTTAATTTGAAAAAACTTTCAAACTCGGTCAAAAATCAGTTTTCATTTTAAGTGTATACCGATTATATCAGATTTTTAAGATTTGTAAAGACCTAATTTTAAAAATGAGTAATTTAATTTTATTGTGCTTTTTTAATGAGTGGTTAGATTAAATAAATCAAAATTCTACCCAAATTCTACTTAAGAATAAATAAATATCCACCAGCCTAGCTGGTGGTTTTTCAGTTTGGGGTATAACCCCA
>CAZNJK010000014.1:0-32487 GCA_964573405.1 uncultured Christensenella sp.
TCAACGGTAAACCTCTACTGAACCCCCAGACTATCTGGGGGTTTTAGAATACAATTAATACCGAGAATATGAAAACTCTCGGTATTTTTCTTGCAAAAAATCACTTTTCGATAACATACGATATTAACCAACATTTACTGCATTTTTGCAAAAATTTTGAACAAATTCGTGACAAATTCGCGAGTCTTGGCTATTTTTGAGTGTTTTTGATAAAAAAATCTAGCGACACGAAATCGCTAGAAAGCCCTAGAAATAAGGAGTTTGTGGTGCATCTGGAGGAGCTCGAATCCCCAACACCTGGTTCCGAAGACCAGTGCTCTATCCAATTGAGCTACAGATGCATATGTGATTTTTTGGTGGGGGGGGGAAAATTCATAAACCCGCAGTATTTTTGAAGGGTGAAAAGAATTTTGAAATTAAAAATTACTTTTGCACTATCAAATATAGAACTTTTATTAAAGATTTTATTTGAGTTCTAATATTATTATATCATATTTTTTTGTGCAAGCGGTAATGAATTTTGGGAAAATTATTTGTTTTTTAATTATTTTGTGGATTTTTCGCTACGTTTTGAAGAGTTTTTTAAAGAGATGTTGTAATTAAATAGAACAATTTTTAAAAAATAGACATCAAATAACATTTAATTTCCTAATTAAATTTGTATTTATTTGCGATATGTGTTAAAATAAAGGCACAAAATTAAGCGGAAAAGCGAAATGACACAAAAAATGAATGGTGCAACACGAAAAAGTACCGAACAATTTAATAAGCGGATATTTGGCAAAGAACCCCGCAGTTTTTGGGACGACGCAAGCAACTTATTGTTGGTCACAGTGGTTGCGATTTTTGTTGTGTTCATTGCATTTTCTAGGGTATATACCGCACTCGCTATTGATGGGCCTAGTATGATGCCCACATTTAATAAGGGTTATGCCACTAGTCCCAAGGACGAAGACATTGCGTATTACAAGAAATTAACGGACAATTCTTACGCTCGTGGGGATATTGTGATATTGGATGCGGGGACCAAAACCATAATCAAGCGAGTTATTGGGCTTGCTGGTGACAAGATTGACATCAAATCTGACGGCGACGAATACTATGTGTATGTAAACGATGTTAAGTTGGAAGAAGACTACATCCTAAGTCGTGCGGATATGGAAATAAAATACAAGGACTTTGTGTTAAAGTATGAAGGCGAAATCGTTGTGCCGGAAAGCTCAATATTTGTGCTTGGCGACAATCGTGGCAATAGCACTGACTCGGTGCATTACGGATTTTTCAATTATGACTCAGTTTTGGGACGGGTTGATTATATTGTATATTCTGACGAAATCCCTATATGGAGCCTATTTTTACAACTATTCTTGCCAATTTTTTATTAAAACAACATCTGATAATATTAGACGCACTTTGAGTAAATTTTGAATTTAATCATTACAAAAACAAAATCACAAGTTGAGTATTGCAATTTGTGATTTTTTTTGATATACTAAGAAAAACTTTAAGGGGTGAAATTATGGGAGAATTAAATCCCAAATACACTTTAGACGGCTATTCAAGGGCGATTTTACGCTCGGCTATAAGTACGGAAAATAGGAAGTTTAAGTCAATTTTGTTTGACTATTTTGACGACTCAACTTTGATTAGAAACAACATTGGAAATATTGTGATTACTCGTGCGAAATATGGGGCAACTGCAAACGCATATCAGTCGGCAGTGAAGCAACTTAACGACGCTTTTTTCTACAGCACTGAGAACACCGAAAACGCAAGGCTTATTGCCCAAACATATGGGATGTTTGGAGTGCAAGGCAAACTCGAAACATTACTAAAAATGGAGAGTTATTCGAGCGACAAATATTTAAATATTGACCCACTCTTAAAACTGATTATGAGTGATTTTTATGAGAGTAGAAGGGGGGATTTGCTCAAAATATACGAAGATTTTGACAACAAAAAAATCACCGAAGAAGAAAAACAAGAACTACTAAATGCAAATAAAAAGAAGAAAATTGTGGGTGCAGAATATCACAACAAATTCATCCGCAATGAATACAGTGAGTCAATGGCAAGAGAGATGGAATCGTTTTTGGACATAGCAAATTACAAGTCCAATGGCAAAATAATGGAATTTTTGAACACTTACGCAATGTATCATTACTACCTATTCCGCAAGAACATCAACAACCGATTTAAGGATTTTGTAAAACAACACGAAGGTCTTTCTGATGGGCAGTACAAGGTCGCATTTGAAGAGATTATAAATCGACAAATCGCATTGCATTGCAAGTCGGCCGCTTGCAAAAATAACGCATTTTTCAAAAGAAAACATATGCATCTAAATCCGTATAGGATGACACTTGAAAAGTCCCACAAAATTATCACCGAATTATCAAATGAACATCCCTATCACTTACAAACAATTATGGATTACATTTCCGACACCATAAGGGCTACCGACGGCAATGACCGAATAAAAATCGACGACATTATCATCTACCCGCCAGCGAATAACTCGCAAAGTAGTGACATCTATGTAAATGTGCGAAGTGGGGTACAATCTCTTGTATCCAATAACGACACAAGTAATCAAAGTCAAAAACCAGAATATTTAGTTCCAAATATTCCCCAATACAAATCACAAATCGTGTACGACTCAAGCAGATATAAGCCACCATTCCCTACAGCGACTCAAAAGCAAAGCCCTAACAAAATCACTAACAGCACCCCAACAAAAGACACCCAACTTTCCATCGACGACTACCTAAAATAATAATTTTAAAGGTATGCACTATTTTTAAAAGTTTTTATTGCTGTTTAAACCGATGTTAAATATCATAAAAAAACGATAATCCAAGAAATCATTATTTGTGTAAGAAAAATAAATATTTTTATTTGTATTTACTATTGACTAATTTTTGATTTAATGTTAATATATTTGACACAACAACAAATAGGAGAAAACAATGATATATAGTGATTATAATAAGGTAGATTTTAAGAATAACGAGATTCTTTATGATGGAGAAAAGATTGACACCGACGCTATAAAGTATGCGTACATTAGCGGACAATATTCCAACTGGGAACTAGACAACAACTCTTACAACTACATCACAAAACTTGTTTTGAATAATGGCGACGAGTACTGGTTGACAAAATCGGCAAATTTAAAACATCCAAAAGCTGTAATGAATTATGTGAAGTTTATTACTCGCACATCCAATAAGACCGCTGATGTTAAGGCATTTGGCTCAACATTAATAAATATGGAGCATTTGGATGGCGTTAATATGACAAAAGACAACCAATACAGAGTAAGAGCAATTATGGACGATGGCAAAAAAGTAAGAATTACAAAAACTGCGTCGGGAATTGTTGCAAACCATTATTACAACAAACTTTCTAAGTACTTAGATCGACAAAAAGATATGGATTTTGATATGGAAAGATAAAAACACTTCAATGAAGTGTTTTTTATTTTTATATTTCTCCCACTTTAAAGGATGAGTGACATTTTTTATTTTATGATCATAATATAAATATGTATTTTGATATTTTGCCACTTAGATTGCTTTACTTAAAAATTAAAAAAATGTATAATTAATTTATAATATACTTATTATTTTATAAGAAGTAGGAGAAAAAATGGAAAAAGAATTTGAACAATACAAGGTAATTATAGATACTGACCCTGGTGTGGACGATACTACCGCCACCCTTCTTTGCATGCTTGATGAAAGATTGGACATCAAACTTTTTTCCACTGTTTCGGGTAATAGACCGGTAGACATCACCACTCGCAATATGTTATATGTTCTTCAAAAATTTGGATTTAACTATCCAGTAACAAGGGGGGCTGACGCACCGCTAAAAAGGGCTAGAAAAGACGCGGCCTTTTTGCATGGCGAAGGCGGACTTGGTGGGTACAAACCTACTGAGAAGGTCACAAAAAGATGTATTCCTGGCAATGCAGAAGACAATATCTACAAAGTGCTTAAGCAATATCCTAAAGAAATCACTATTTTGGTGCTTGGGGCACATACAAATATTGCAAAATTGTTGTTAAAATATCCTGACGCGAAAGACCTAATCAAACAAATCATATTTGAAGGTGGATCACCTTATGGATACAAGAGATTAAAGCCACACATTTCGTTCAACATCTCGTCCGACCCAGAAGCGACCCGAATTGTGCTTGATAGCGGAGTTCCTATTGTAATGGTCCCTAGCGAACTTGGAAGAACAGGCATTTATTTGACCGAAAAAGAAGTTGAGAAAATACGGGATACTAATGATTTTGGGGCATTTCTAGAGAAGATGTACTCCATATATTGGGAGCCGGGCTACAAAGACAAACGAATTGCGATGAACGATAGTTGTACTTATATGTACCTTACAAATCCGAGAATGTTTAAGTACCTTATGGGCGACATTGATGTAAATGTGGACGACGCACCCGGCAAAATGCTTATCAACTTCCACAAAGGCGGGAAGGTGAAAGTTCTTATGAAAGCAAGTAGAAAAGGTGGAGTAAAGATACTTACCAATGCCGTAAAGAAAATGGACGACTGGAAAGAAACGAAAAAATAAGGATTAAGTGGGCAAAATTTTGTCCACTTATATTTAAAATTACCCACTACTTTGAAATATTAACCACTACTTAATCACTTTTGTGTAATGCCAACAAAACGGCACGATATAATACAAATCAACAAAAGAAGGAGAATATTATGAGAAATGACAAGGGAATAGTTGTAGCAATTGAAGGTCCTAGCGGGGTTGGAAAAGACTCCGTAATAAAGGGGCTTATGAATAAGTACCCAAATATGTTTAAGAAAGTGCCTAGCACTACTACACGAGAAATGCGTGTGGGCGAAAGTCAAGGCGACCCGTATTTCTTTGTGGACGAGCCAACTTTCAAAAAGATGATAGAAAGCGGTGAAGTATTTGAACACACTATTCGCCATGGTCAATATAGAGGAATGAGTCTTAATCACTTCGACAATATCATCAATCAAGGCATAATTCCGCTAAAGGATTGTGACAAAATTGGGCTTGACGCACTAAGGGGCGTGTATGGCGATAAAGTATATTCCATATTCCTTACTTGTCCTAAAGAAGAAATTGAAAAACGACTAATTGGTAGGGGCGATAGTGGTGAAGACCTAAAAACTCGCCTAAACAACTTCGACGAATACATAAAAAATCAAGTATATTTTGACACCATTGTAGAGAACATTGACCTAGAAAAAGCAGTGGATGATGTATATAATAAGATTATGGAGTTTTATAACAGCCTTTCTTAAGATATGTGCAAACAACACTTAAAATAGATTAAATTGTTGCATTAGTTAAAGCACTCCCCTATTTCAAGTGATTACATTTTTAACGATTACAGTTTAAAAAAAATTGGGAAAACAATACTATGAAAAAAGTGACCTATATAGGTCACTTTTTTAGTCGTTCCACTTCCAATCACTAACTTCTGGCATATCAACGCCATATTCGGCGATGTATTTGTTGTGTTTTTCTAATAAATTTGTGATGTCGGTAGTTATTTTTTGTTTTAGAGATTTGTCAATATCCAAATATTTTAATGCAAGAAGTGTAAGATTGTACCTATCAATTTTATTCTGAACTCTCATATCGAACGCTGTTGTGATAGAACCTTCTTCGTTGTAGCCCCTTACATGCATATTGGTGTTTTTTCGGTCGTAAGTAAGTTCGTGAATTAGACTCGCATAGCCATGGAAATTAAATATGATTGGTTTATCGGTTGTGAAAATGTCGTTGTATTCTTCGTCCGTAAGCCCGTGTGGGTGGTGCGAATTATTGACCAACTTATACAAATCAACCACATTTACAAATCTGATATTTAGATTAGGGATATATGTTCGAAGAATCTTCGAGCAAGCAAGTGCTTCAAGGGTCGGGGTGTCGCCCGCACAAGCAATTACTATGTCGGGGCTTGATTGGTCGCCGTTGCCAGCCCAGTTCCACACACCCACACCTTTAGCACAATGCTCTTTCGCTTCCGCCATCGTAAGCCATTGCCAACTAGGGTGTTTTGAAGCGACAATCAAGTTGATGTAATTTTTCGATTTTAGACAATGGTCCATACAACTTAATAGGCAATTAGCGTCAGCGGGCAAATACGCTCTTACAATTGCGGGCTTTTTGGTGTTGATATGGTCAAGGATTCCTGGGTCTTGGTGGGTATAGCCGTTGTGGTCTTGTTGCCAAGCATTGCTGGTCACAAGTAGATTAAGGGAAGCGATGTCCTTTCGCCACTCAATCTCGCTACACATCTTTAGCCACTTCGCGTGCTGACCTATCATACTATCCACAACTCTTATAAATGCTTCATATGAATGGAACAATCCATGTCTGCCAGTAAGTAGATACCCTTCAAGCCAGCCTTCGCACATATGCTCGGAAAGATAACTGTCCATAATTCGTCCATTTTTTGCGAGTTTGTCGTCGCTAGGGATAATCTTTGCGTTAAAGTCACGATTTTGAACTTCAAACATCTTGTATAGCCTATTGCTCATTGCTTCATCGGGAGAGAATACTCTAAAGTTTTTATTTGCGTCGTTAAGTGCAAATACATCTCTAATGTATCCGCCAAGTTCCAACATATCTTGTGCTTTTACACTGCCGTGCTCATCAAATTTTACGGCATAGTCTTCAAAATTCGGAACTCTAATGTCTTTAAGTAGTTTTCCGCCATTGCCATGCGGATTTGCACTTATTCGTGCGTCACCCTTAGGCAAAATCTTTGCAATTTCGTCCTTTAACTTATAATTTTCAAACAATTCTTCGGGTTTATAACTCTTTAGCCAGTTTTCTAGAAGTTTTAGGTGATTGTCCTTGTTCATTGCTATAGGCACTTGGTGAGCCCTAAATGAATTTTCAATTTGCAAGCCGTCTACACTCTTAGGTCCCGTCCAACCCTTTGGCGTGCGAAGTACAATCATTGGCCACACGGGGCGATTGGTGTTACCCATTTTTCTTGCCTTAAACCATATGTTTTTTATACTCTCTATGCACTTATCCATTGCTTTCGCCATATCGCGGTGCATTTTCTCAGGCTTACAACCTTCCACGAAATATGGCTTGTAACCATAGCCTTTAAATAGTGCTTCAAGTTCTTTTTTAGGGATTCTACTAAGCACTGTGGGGTTAGAAATCTTATATCCGTTAAGATGCAAAATAGGAAGCACTGCCCCGTCACTTACTGGGTTTAAAAATTTGTTGGAGTGCCACGATGTAGCAAGCGGGCCAGTTTCGGCTTCTCCGTCACCAACGATTACTGTTGCGATAAGGTTGGGATTGTCAAACACTGCCCCAAACCCATGCGCAAGGCTATATCCAAGTTCGCCACCTTCGTTAATGCTCCCTGGGACTTCGGGGGTCGCGTGACTGCCCACTCCCTTTGGGAATGAAAACTGCTTACATAGTCGGATCATTCCTTCCTTATCTAAGGTAATGTCGGGATAATACTCACTATATGTGCCTTCCAAGTACGAATTAGCCACATAAAAATTACCGCCATGGCCGGGACCCGATAAAAGCATCATATTAAGGTCGTACTTTGTGATTACTCTGTTGCAATGGGTGTATATGAAGTTTTGCCCCGGAACAGTCCCCCAGTGTCCAACGATTTTCTTTTTTATATGCTCTTGCGTCAATTTCTCTTCAAGTAGTGGGTTGTCAAGCAAATACAATTGGGTTGCCGAAAGATAATTCACCGCTCTAAAATACTTATTTAATGTGTTGAAATACTCTTTTGTAGAATACAAATCTTTATCCATTTTGATGTCCTTTTGTTAATTATTATCAATATAATATCATATTAAAACTTTTTTTCAAATTAAAGTAACTTAATTTACCCTAAACTTTTTGATGTATGCCACAAATTTTAGCCAATTTTCACATATTTTTAGCGAAAATACGCTTAGTGTAAAGTTATTTAAGAAATATTTAGAATAATGACGATTGCATAATAATTTAATTTTTAAAGACGCTTCATCTTGAAAATTTGGATAGTAGTTTTTGAAAGACCGTTTGGCTGGAGCGGACGGGGTAAAGGCGGTTTATTTCGTTAAGTAACGCTAGCGGAACATCTTTATTTTGTTCGAATATTTCCGGTAGTTGGGATTCTCCAATTGGGTGCGGAATACTAGAATTACCTACTTCGATGGTAAATGCCGGAACATCTAGGTTGAGCGACACCCAATCACTATATCCGCCCGTACTATTCTCTGTTTTGATTATCTCATAGCCCGTCACATTTTTAAGGGTTTCGGCAAGACGCAAATCCCTAGCAATGCTCTCCTGACTGAGTGCTTCGAAGCCATAGTAAATCACTTCGCCTTTTGTGTGATATGATATTGTGGCATTTGGCTGATTTTTTAGAGTGAAATTAATTAGATTATTCACTTCTCGCTCGCTATTTGGATAATACCCCACAAAGTTGGCGGGGGCTGGGCAAAATGCATTTTGACTTCCGCCACCCCAAAGTGCGTTAAAATTCACATTTAGGTCAACCGCATTTGCAT
Organism: uncultured Christensenella sp.; assembly: GCA_964573405.1. Lineage (GTDB taxonomy): Bacteria > Bacillota > Clostridia > Christensenellales > UBA1242 > UBA11490. The sequence goes on from CAZNJK010000014.1 coordinate 8,568, forward strand.
CTGCTTTCCACTGACTAAAATCTTCGCTTCCGTCATTGACATTTATTAAAAATTGTCGAAGTTTTTCACATCTCAAATCTCCCACTCCGTCTAGCACAAGTTTTACTCCGTCGGGGTTAACGAGCGGAATAAAATATATTCCACCAGGAATAGGCTTATTGTAAAGGCTTTTCACCAAGTCCACAACAAGCAATGCTGTTATGTATTCTCTAGCGTGGATTGCCCCTTCTATGAGTAGTTGGTTGCCGTCATAATTGCCTATGTGCGCGCCGTATATGGGTCTTCCCAGTAGGCTATATCCCACCGTAAAAAAGTCCACATTCGGCAATGTGCTAAGCGACAATATTTGCGTTTGAATTTCGTCAAAAGTCATAAAAAAATCCCCCTTCATACACATTATATATGTAAGAAAGGGGATTATTGTTATTCGTCGTGATATTTGTATTTTTCTTTGATTATAAAACTTAGATATGATTCGATAAGCAAATAAATCAATATTGCGGGATATATAACAATCTCATATCTGTCCCAAAATTTTCGTCCCCAAATGGCAAAATATAGTAGGCTTGCCATAAGATAGACCACAATAAAGGAGAAGAAAAGAATTGCACAGAAATTGAGAAAATTGGTGAATTTTGTATTTTTTTTCTTAAATCTTCGCACGAGTTTTGGGAAGAATATAAGAAATACACATAGTAGCATTAAAGCAATGAGCCAGCAAGACAAGTGGTTAAAGCCCATAAGTTCGGTGGCTATTCCTAGCACGAAAAGTAACACGCTAGTGATGTACATCAAAAATTCAACGCTCGCCTTCATCTCTCCCTCCTACAAATATTTTCTTAATCCAAAATTATGATTTCACCAAATACTACAATGCTTTAACTTCATCTTCTGGTGGGCAATCTTTTATAGTAAGAGAAATTCTCTTCTTCTCAACATCAACATCTAGCACTTTAACCCTTACAACGTCACCAACTTTTAGTACTTCGCTAGGGTGCTTGATGTAGTCCTTAGAAATTTGGGAAATGTGAACAAGCCCGTCTTGATGTACGCTTATATCTACAAATACACCAAAGTCGATTACATTCCTTACGACGCCGGTCAAGACCATATCCTTTTTCAAATTCTCTATTCCTAAAAGTTCGCTCTTTAGTTGTGGCTTTGGAAGTTCGTCACGAACATCTCTACCTGGTTTTTGAAGTTCCTTAACAATATCTTCTAGAGTCGGAACACCAATGTTGATGGTATTTGCAACTTTCTCAAAACCTTCTTTCTCGACCATTTTTGGAAGAAGTTGAAGTTTTTCATTTTTGATGTCGTCGTGAGTAAGCCCAAAATACTTCAATAGTCTATTTACTGCGTCATAACTTTCTGGGTGCACGCCGGTGTTGTCAAGAATGTTGTCGCCGTCAGAAATTCTCAAGAACCCCGCACATTGCTCAAATGCCTTGTCGCCAAGTTTTGGAACTTTCTTTAGTTGTTCTCTATTATTAATTTTACCGTTCTCTTTGCGGTATTTTTCTATATTTTTAGCAACCCCGCTATTAAGACCTGCCACATATGTAAGTAGGCTAGGGCTTGCGGTATTTACATCAACACCAACGTTATTTACGCAATCTTCAACTACACCTTCAAGCACTTCGGTAAGTCTTGCTTGTGGCATATCGTGTTGATACTGACCTACGCCTATGGACTTCACATCGATTTTTATAAGTTCGGCTAGTGGGTCTTGCAATCTTCTTGCAATGCTTACCGCACTTCTAAGTGCAACATCGAAGTCTGGGAATTCGCTAGCACCTAATTTGCTGGCACTATATACACTCGCACCCGCTTCATTAACAACTGCATAACTTACTTTGCGGTTAAGTTTTGGGATAAGGTTGGCTACAAATATCTCGCTTTCCTTAGTGGCTGTGCCGTTGCCGATAGAAATTACATCAACTTTGTCTTTTTCTATAAAATACTTCAATTTAACTTCCGCTTCTTCCACTTTGTTTTGTGGCGGAGTCGGATAAATTACGGTGGTGTCAAGCACATTGCCGTTCTCGTCAATTACGGCAATCTTACAACCTGTTCGGTACGCTGGGTCAAGGCCAAGAATTACTTTGCCTTTAAGTGGTGGTTGCATAAGTAGTGGCTTTAGATTGACTTCAAACATCTTTATGGCTTGCTCGTTGGCTTTGTCGGTAAGTTCGTTTCTTACTTCCCTTTCAATGCTTGGCTCTATAAGTCGGGTATAACTATCCGTACATATCTCTTTCATCATCTCTTCGTAAGGGCTATTTTTCTTGATGAATTTGTGGAAAATCTCGTTGTATACAAGTTCTTCATTTATGGTAAGTTCTACCTTTAGGCAATCTTCCTTTTCGCCCCTATTTATAGCCAAAACTCTATGTGGTGGAAGTTTGTCGATATTTGACTTGTAGTCGGCATACATTTCGTAAGTGAAGTTGCCTTCCTTCTCAAGGAGTTTTGTTTTAATCTCGCCTTTCTTCTCCAAAAGTGTTCTAAGTGCCTTTCTAAGTTCGGCATTGTCACTAATTTCTTCGGCGATAATGTCTTTAGCACCTTGAATGGCTTCTTCTATGGTATTTACGCCTTTCTCTTCGCTTAAAAATTCCTTCGCTTTTTCTTCTATGCTTTCGCCCGACTGCTTCATTATAAAGTCTGCAAGCGGTTTTAAGCCCTTTGCGGTAGCAACACTTGCACGAGTTTTGCGTTTTGGCTTGAATGGACGATAAATGTCTTCAACTTCGGTCAATGTATTTGCTTCGGCGATTGCCTTTACAATCTCGTCGGTTAAGTTACCTTGCTCGTCTATAAGGTGGGTTACTTCTTCCTTTCGTTTTGTGATGTTTCTTAGGTACTTTAATCGGTCGTCAAAAAGTCTAAGGGTCTGGTCGTCACAACTCCCGGTAAGTTCCTTTCTATATCTTGCGATGAATGGGATTGTACACCCTTCATCAAGTAGCGATATAATGTTTTCTGTGTGATTTAAACTTATGCCCAATTCGGCACTAAGTTGTTCTTTAATATCCATTTTTTTAACCTCTGAATTTTTAAATTTGCAAGTTAATTATATCAAATTTTAGCGAAACTTACAAATTAATTGCGTGTATAATTGTTACAAATTATCCACAAACTAGGAAAAAGGTGAAAGGTATATGAAAAAGTTGTCGGAAGTAGGTGCTTTGGTATTTGTATTCGTCGTGGTCATAAGCACGGTTGTTGTGGTTATTATGTCGGGAAGTCGGGCGGGACATACGCATTATGTGTGCCTAGAAATCAATCCCCGAATTGAGTTTTTGACCGACTCAAAACACAAGGTCAAATCATTAAAACCGCTCAATCAAGAAGCGAAGGAATTGCTTATAGGCGAGAGTTTTTTAGGGCTCAACATTGAGGATGCTTGCGATAAGTTCTTAAGTCTTTGTGCTACAAGCGGGTATTTGAAAGTGGACGGGAGCAATAATGCGGTGAAATTGTCGGTACTTTCGGGGCTAAATCAAGGGCTTGAAGTGAGAATCGCCCAGCGAATAAACAAATTTTTTGTGGACAACAACATACTCGGGGTACTTGTGGAAAGTAGCCAAGATTTGCAACAACTAAAGGACGCTAAAAAACTTGGTGTGAGTAGTGAAAAATACGACTTAATGATGGCTGTGAATGAAAATAATCCGTCGCTTAATTTGAACGAATTAAAGAAATTGTCGAATAAAAAGTTGGTGAAAAAAATTGAAGAATCTCACAACAATTACTCCTTCACTTACACCGATAGTGAACTAAGCAACAAGGTGGCACTTATTGATTTTTATAGACCGATATATGAAAAACACATCGGAAACATTACCACACTATCCACTCGTGATTTTAAACAAAGGTTAAAAGAGTTTAGGCAAGCCAATACGAAAAAATACAAGATTGATTACAACACACAATATAATGAGTGGCTTTTCGGATAATGTTGGTGATTTTATTTGGAAAATTCCAACGAAAAGTATATAATCGTAGTATTATATAATTTAATTAGGAGATACTATGAATACTTTTTTGATGATTTTGTTTATGTTGCTTTGTCTAGGTTCTGCAAGTGCATTTATCTATTTTAGAATCGCACATGTCGGGCTACAAGGTTTTTGGGGAAAATTGGTTTCGAGCGCACTATTTGTTGTGGGCGGAATGGTTGCTTTAATGCTTAAAGATTCCACTAAAACATATATGTATTTTGTGTTACTTGGTCTATTCTTAAGTATGATTGGCGATGTACTTTTGGAACTTAAAATCACATATCGTCCACACGAACACCAATACACTGTTGGCGGGATTTGTTCGTTTGCATTGGCTCACATTTGCTACATCGTGGCTTTAATGCTATATGCTGGCTCTAGCAAAAACATTTTGGTTCCTGTATTTGTTGCAGTGGCTATAGGGTCGGTGATTGCTACAATCATTCTTGCAAATAGTCATAATATGGGCTTGGATTTCGGAAACGAGTCGCTTTATGCAAGTTTGTACACCTTTATACTTTGCATTGACTTCGTGCTTGCCACCGCTTTGGCTTTCTTGGTTCCTACTCTTTGGATTGCTTCTGTTGGACTACTTCTATTTCTTGTCAGCGACGTGTTGCTATCATTTATTTATTGGGGTAACAAAAACACCAATGTTATGAACATTCTTAATTTGTCGTTTTATTATGTCGCACAAGTATTTATGATGATATTCCTATTTGTAATTTAATCTTGCAAAAACTAATGTAATTATTGCTTTGTAATTTAATTGCATTGAAGAATTAAATAGTAAAAAAGGTTAGAATGCGTTTCTAACCTTTTTTAGTGTAAAATAGTCTTTTTTAGTGTAAAATAATCTTTTTTTAGTGTAAAATAGTCTTTTAATCATAATATCTGAATTTTTTATCTTATAGCACAATCATTTCTAAAGCATAATTACTGGGCGAATGCCATATCGACCACATCGGATATATTGAAGTGTTTTCTTGTTTTGCCGTTGATGTGCAACAAATACTCAATATTCCCTTCCTTGCCCTTTATGGGTGAAAAGTCTAGTTCGCACAACTCAAAATTAAGTTCCTTGACATAATACGAAAAGTCGTTAAGAAGCGCCTTGTGTATTGATTTATCCTTAATCACGCCCTTATATTTTTTGGCTATTTTTTCACCGCACTCAAACTGCGGTTTGAAAAGTGCAATTATTTCAATGTCGCCAAAAATTTGCTTTATTCGTGGAAAGATGTGTTTTAGTGATATAAACGACACGTCGGTCACAATTAGGTCGCAATGCGATATTTTTTTTGCGTCCACTGTCCGAAAATCCGTGTTTTCCATTACTGTAACATTTGGGTTATCCCTAAGACTCAAGTGCAATATGTTATTGCCCACATCGAGCGCCACAACGCGACTAGCACCTTGCTCCAGTGCGACTTCTGTAAATCCACCCGTAGACGAGCCGATGTCTAACACATTACGTCCGCTAAAATTTACATCAAAAACTTCGCAAGCTTTCTTAAGTTTTAGAGCGCCCCTTGACACATATTTTAGCATATTCTCGCCAAATGTAATGGCTTCGGTGCCGTTGACTTTGTGTGACGGAGTGGTTATGACAACCCCATCCACATACACTTGCCCCGAAATTATTGCTTGCTTCGTGCGTTCTCTAGACTCTTGCAAGCCTAGGCTTACTATATATTGGTCCAATCTCATATGTTTGTCACCTTTCAAAAAAATCCGATTTTTTTGAAGTTTAACATTTGACCGCCATTAATGTCAAGCCCGCTGACATAATTTTTATTGACCCATATTCCCACATTAATTATGCTATGTAAAGATTGTATATAATGTCATCAAAAAATTCGCACGTGTTAAGCCCAAACACATTACAGATTTTTTGCAAAATTCCTATTGTGGGCTCCATTTCACCATTAAGAAGTCTTGTAAGTGTTTTTTGCGACAATGTGGTCAGTGTGCTTAGCGAATCTACGGTTAGATGTTGCTCATCCATTAAATTTAAGATGTTTTTTTGGATTTGTTTTTTTATTGTATTCATTTTTCTTTACCCCCTTGGTATGACTATATTTTATCACACTTTTCGTCAGTTTCAACCGTGTGGTGCCAACGAATATTGTCTTATTGTGACTTGTTTTGTCGAATTAAATAAAATATTGCAACAACAAATGTTTTACGCATTATTTTTAATAAAGTTTTGTTACAAATTATTCAAATATGTCGAATTGAATATTTGCATATTTTCCGTTAAAATAAGTCTTTTAAAATTAACACCGTGTCAAATATTTGCAATTTTGTGACAATAGTGATATAATTAGTGACAATAACTAGGAGTTTTTAAATATGTGCAAACTTAATGTATATATGATTGACAAATTTGTGCCAGGAATTGAAGTAAAAGAAATTTTTGGGCATCACCACCATAAGACTTTTGAGAACATCAACAGTGAGATAGAATTGAAAGACTACGACGACAAATACAATTATTATGAAGCGTCGGCTGGTAGGTGCGACTGCAGTAGTGTTGTGGGACTTCTTAGCGATTACAAGGACAAGTTTAACACCTATATGGATTATTTAAAATCAATAGGAAAAGAAGACATTGCAAAACTATATGAAATCAAAAAAGTTTTGCAAGCCCCAAACTATGAAAGTGATTTGGAGCAAACCCTTACCCTTCGTGATAGAATGTTTGTAAGATTGGAAACTTACACCAGCAAACTAAAAGAACTTGAACTAAAGAAGAGCGAACTCACAATAACCACAAAGCCAAACATTCAAGACCAAATTGAGATAAAAAAATTGACAAGTGAAATTGCTAGCGAGAAAGAAAGGCTAAATAATGACAACGAGTATAAAGTCATAGCCCTAGCGTATGAAAAATTCATAGAGAGTTGTCAGCCACTTATACTTAGTCGCAACTACACTTTAGAGAATAAAAAGGATTGGTGGCAAGAAAATATTGACCTTAAAATAAGCAAAGTCGAGCACGAGTCACATATGCACGTTAATGCGGAATTTAATCACCTAAAATTCATCATCAATGATGTACTAAAACTCACTCCCGAAGTAAAAATATTCTCCTTTTGGCAAGAAGACGAATGGAAAGAATACGACAATTTGAAAGAAGTAAAAACCATTTCAATTGAAGACCTATCTCTTGATGATTTGTTGTTTTTGGACCTAAGGGAAGTAATTACAATTACAAGAAGTGATTACAAGAAGTAATCATAATCACAAGAAGTAATTATGATAATTATAAGATAAAAAAAAAGAGCCCGATGGCTCTTTTTTTAATTAAGTATCCACATTGCAATATTTAGACAAGTGGCGATGCTGACCCATATAGGGTAAATTGCAGTTGCGAAAAAATACGACACATTATATTTCTTAATATTTAGAACGAGCATATAAGCCAAAATCAAATTAATAACAATTACAATACTTCCCACAAAAGTAAGGTGAAGAGTGAAAAATATTAAACACCATAGTACATTCAAAACCCCGTTTGCGATAAGAAGAATGGTTATGCATTTAGGAATGCTACTACTCAATATCCACTTGCTATTGCATACCGCAAAGACGACATATATAATTGTCCACACAATAGGAATTATGAAATTTGGAATCCACTGAGTGGGCTTATATAGAGAATCAAACCATTCCATTCCAAGTGCTACAAACACACTTCCAAGTCCCGCAACAAATAGTATAGCAATTAAATTAATTATCACTTTTGATGTTTTATTTGTTTTCATAATATATTATATGCGTATTTTTTTATTATTATGATAAAAAATTAAGATATTTTAGGCTGTTTACTTATTGTCAAAAAGTATGCACTTTTTGACAATAATATCCAAGTTTTTGTCGTGTTGCAATTTATTTTGTGACAGATGCAAAATTTAGCAAATTTGTTAAAAATCGCAAAATTTAAAAACACATTTTATTGGTTTATTTTTTCGGTTGTGTTTTCGTGGTCTTTTTAGTTGTTTGGCTCTCTTTCGATTTGCTACTAGCCTTTGTTTTTGCGGATGTTTTATTCTCTTTTTTTACACTTTCTTGCGCTGGCTTCTTTGCGTGCTTGGTTTTGCAGTCGCAGTCATCTCCACACTTGCAATCTTCGTCTGACTCCCCGCACTTGCAGTCGTCACCACATTTGCAATTGTTTTCCGACTTTTCGCAAGTACAATCGTCGTGACCGCAATGATTATCGCCACATTCACAATCTTCTTCGCAACAATTTCCGCCTTTATATTTTAACTTTAGGGCTTTTTTAATCCCCTTAAAATACATCTTCATTGCCTTTTCTAGGTTTTTAACAATCTCGGGATTGTGTGCGCCCAAAAAACTGGTCATTATTTGTCCGTCATTTTTAAGAATAATGTTTATACTCGTACAACACACTTCGTCCACAAGTATTTCTTTTTCTTCCGCTTTTATGGTCAATCTCAAATCATTTGCTGTTTCAAATTTCGACATACAATATCTCCTTTAAATATCTTATGCTTTTTGCATTTGTTATATTCACTTATTAGACATTAAATCTAAATAGCATTACATCGCCGTCTTGAACAATGTAGTCTTTGCCTTCAATTCTAACCTTTCCTTTTTCTTTCGCGGTGGTCATACTCCCAAGTTCGATTAGGTCGTTATATGATATAACTTCGGCTTTTATGAATCCCCTTTCGAAGTCGGTGTGGATTTTGCCCGCCGCTTGTGGGGCCTTTGTACCTTTTTTGATTGTCCAAGCCCTAACTTCCGGCTCACCCGCGGTCAAATAACTTATAAGCCCTAGAAGTCTATAACTAGCCACGATAAGTTGGTCAAGACCAAACTCAGTAAGTCCAAGTTCGGACTTAAATAATTCCAATTCTTCTTCATCTAGGTGCGACAATTCTTCTTCAATCTTTGCACATATTACAACCACTTCGGCATTGTCCTTGCTTGCAAATTCTCTAACTTGAGCCAAGAACTTATCGGAATCCTGATTTTTTATTTGGTCTTCATCCACATTTGCACAGTATATAACGGGCTTTGAAGTTATCAAGAAAAATCCCTTTATCATATCAATTTCTTCTAGGTCGGCATCATAACTTCTTACTGGTTTTTCATTTTCAAGCACTGCTCTTAATTTTTCTAATAGTGCGTATTCTTTTATTGCCGTTTTGTCGCCAGATTTCACTGCCTTGGCAGTCCTTTCTAGTCTTTTGTTGACCGATTCAAGGTCGCTTAAGATTAACTCCAAATTAATTTCTTCAATATCTCTTATTGGATTTATATCACCATCAACATGGATGATTTTTGAGTTTTCAAAACATCTTACCACATGCACAATTGCGTCAACTTCTCTAATGTGACTCAAAAATTTATTGCCTAGTCCTTCCCCTTGCGACGCACCTTTCACTAGCCCTGCAATGTCAACAAATTCAATTGTTGCAGGAGTGATTTTTAACGTATGATACATATCGGCAAGTTTTAAAAGCCTTTCATCCGGCACAGCAACCACGCCAGTATTTGGCTCGATTGTGCAAAACGGATAATTCTCGCTCGGAATGTTGTTTTTTGTAATAGCGTTAAATAGTGTACTTTTGCCAACATTGGGCAATCCCACAACACCTAGTTTCATAATGTATAACCTTCTTTTCTCTTTTTGTAGTATTATACACCAAATCACAAACAAATGAAAGTATTTTATTAGTCATATTCGTCAATATTTAAGAATATCCATATTTTAAATAGTTGTCGAAATTTGCAATTTTATAGTAGACATCTCAAATACACAAATCACATAATTTATAAAAACAATATTTAAAATTAATGTTGATTATTAAGAACAAACTCAATTGTTAAAGATACTAAATAATTTTGGAGGCAATATGAATTTCTTTCAGAGTATTATTATAGGACTCGTGCAAGGCATTGGCGAATTTTTGCCCATCAGTAGTAGCGGTCATTTAGTCCTCGTTTATCAGATGTTTCACATCACCCAAGACACGATTTTATTAAGCATATTTTTACATATTGCCACACTCTTTTCAATAATGTATTGTTACAGAACAGAACTCCTAGAACTTATAAAACACCCATTATGCAAGACCAATAAACTTCTAGTTGTTGCAACTATTCCCACGGTCATTATTGCGCTTATTTTAAAATCATTTATCACCGCCAGTTTTGAAAGCGACTTTGTAATATTTGGTTTTTTAATTACTGCAGTCACTCTTGCAATTGCCGACTATTTGTCAGAAAGTATGACGTTAAAGACAATAAATGTGGGAAAAATAACAAATACAACCTACATCATAAAATCAAATAAGGAAATAATGTGCAAAAATAACATTGTAAATAATGACATTACTTCTATAAATTTATGTTATAAGCAAGCCATAATTATAGGTGTTGCGCAAGGGCTTGCGTGTTTCCCGGGGATAAGCCGAAGTGGTAGCACGATAGCAACGGGTCTAATATTCAATGGCGACAAAGAGACCGTCACAACATTCTCATTCCTTTTAAGCATCCCCGTAATTATAGGCTCGTTATTATTCGCATTGTTTGACTTTTCAAGCGGAATTAAAATAAATACATTTTCTTTAGTCACATCATGTCTTGTGAGTTTTTTGGTAGGAATTGCAAGTATTCGGCTTATCAATTCGGTCATTAAAAAACAAAAACTCTCATATTTTTCGTACTACCTTATTGGGCTATCTTTCATAATTCTTGCCGTTAAATTCCTAGGGTAATCTTTATACTCTTTAAAGCATGTCATCCAAATAATCAATTTGTCTAAATACCTAATTATTAAATCAATAAGGTTTCAGAATTAACACAATCATAACATTACTATTAAATAACAAGGTAATCAAGTTTTTACAATATAATAATATGTTAAATGATAACGAGAATAAATAAGCGTACTAACAATAAATAAGCGTACTAACAATAAATAAGCGTGCTAATGATAAATAGTCGTGTTGATAAGGACACAAAAAAATATGATGTCATAAAGACATCATATTTTTTTATTATTGTCTTCTATCCTTAGAATTGTCTATATAAGGATTGTATGGACGATCTGATTTTTTGCTTGCATCATAGTTGTTAGGGTTTCTGTCTTGACGCAATTTATCAAATGCTTCCATATTAGACCTACCACTTGAGTGTCTATCATTTCTATTTCTTGCAACTTTTGTAATACCTACAACAATCGCCACAACAACTACCACAGCACCTACAACTAAAGGAATTAATATTACTAGATTGATTTCAACTTTAATCTCAATTGTCATATCGTCTGAAATCTCTTTCTTTGCTAATCCCTTGCTGGATAATTGTTCGGTTGTTCCGTCGCTATAAGTTACAACATAAACAAGTTTTTGAATGAAGCTCTTTTCTTCAGTAGGAATATCTATCAACTTGTTGCCATACTTAACAGTAAATTCTTTAATACTGCCATCGCCATGTTTAAATGTAATGGTGTATGAATTAAATTCAAACATCTCATCGTTAACATCAATGCTTAGATCGTCATTAACTTTATTAAGTGTAATAATTTGCTTATTATTTTCGAATTTAATTGTCGCTATTTCCACTTTGCTAGTATCACTACCATAAGAAATTGTATATACACCATTTGCAACAGAAACATAATAAGTATTGCCATCAACCGCACCTAATGTGTTGTTTGAAAGAACATATTTGTATCCATCGCCAGTCAAACTAACCACATAAGATAGCGTATCGGATTTCTTTACAGTGCCACTAACAATATCTTTCAATGCAATCAAATCATAAGTTTTCAAACCCATCTTAATGGTAATAACTGGAGTGTTTTGAGAGTATTGGGCCTTAACTTCATAGCTGAATGTATAACTGCTGTCATAATCAGCAACATAATTCTCGCCAATTTTTGAAAGTTGTAAATTACCTTTATCGATATTTACATTGTCAAATGTAACAGCCTTTGTTTCAACAATGTAGAAGAAGTATACATCTATATTGTCGGTATAAGCATATGTAATATAATTAAACACATCAAAATAATCTTCAATGTTTTCTTTATTGATGTCACCCAAATTAATTGGACCATTTTTACTTACATACCACTTTCCACCAGCAACATTGTCTACCTTGTTAACATATGGACTGTACTGACCATCCTTAACTGCTGGAGCAGTAGGAATAGAGCCCTTAACTACATCATATGTGCCGAAAGTATCGTTGGCTTGAACCGTTATTGTTGTCTTATTATCTTGATTTTCTGTCCAACCATTTACTCCACCGCCGTATACATAGTGATAAGTAATATTGTATTGACTTGAAACAATCTGAGTATTTTCGGTGTCAATGCTTATTGTAATATTATCAGTAATATTATCAAGCACACACTCAAATCGTTTATCTTTACCCTCATTAATTGCAAGGGAACTATTACTTAAATCTACTAATTCAAAAGTTCTAGAATTAGCACCGGCACTAATTGTAAACTTAATAGTTGAAGATTTTAAATATTTTTCAACAACCAATACACTTACAACTAAAGACTCGCCATGATTTAATGATTCACGATTCTCAATATAGAATATTACAGCATTTCCGTCTTCTATCATATCGCCTATTACTTGTCTATATCCACGACCATATCTATTCTCAAAAGAATATTCAGCCAATCTATAAGTAGATCCACTAGAAGTAATAGTAGCGTCTTCTGGCCAAGTAATACTATATGTAGAAATTTGTTCTGCCACTTTAATATCTACAACATCATCATTCTTAAGTTCTCTTGCCTTAAATTTAATTGTAAGTTTCCATTGTTTGGATGTTCTGGTGTAGGTTACTTCTAAGACATTCTTATTTTCGCCATTAACTAATACTGTTAGATTTGGTTGCTTAGCATAGCCGTCAGAGAAGTCATATTCTACAATAATATTCCTATTGCTAGTTATTGTATAATAATCACCATCTTTACTACCTACACTATAACCATCTGTATAATAGATTGTGTAGCCTTTATTAGCATTTCTATCAGGATTTTCAACATTAATAGATACATTGTATTTATCATATTCTATATTAGAATAGAAACTGCGGTTGCTTGTAATTATCATATCTGGTTCATCATTGCTCTGCTCATAGAAATCTCTCCAGCCAGCAATGTGTTTTCCTTCATCGGCAGTAATGCCTAGATTAATAACGTCGAAGTCTTTTCCGAATTCTTGACCATATTTTACATCAAATGTTCCTTTGGTATCAGTTCCGGCAGAATTGCTATATACTGTAACTGTATATGTTCTTCTATCATAATTAACATCTACTGTAATTTCTGATTTTACAATAATTGTAGATAAATCACTTGTTGTAGCACTTCCAACTTTAAATGTATTGAATATAAATGATTGATATTTGCTATCAGCAAAACTATTAACTATAGCACCCCAATACTCAACTACATCTAAAGCATCGTTAGAATAATCAACAAAATTATAGTTTATAAACAATGCTTTATCTAATGGCATTCCATAAGGAATGTATGTTGTTCTGTAGCTATCTGCGTCGTCACTTACTGAAGTGAAGTCTTCAACTTTGATCTCGCTGAAATCTTCAAGGTCTTCAATAGATTCCTTAAAGGTTACCATAATTTCGTTTCTTACATAGTAAGGAACTACAACCATTCTACCTAGGATTTGGGTTCCATCTCCATCGGTTCCTTTTTCAAATATGCCTACAGTATAATTGACATCTTCAACTTTTACTGTTACATTGCCACCATCTGATAGACAATCACCCATATTAAGGACTTTTAGAATTACTTCCTCAATAACATCGTCGCCTATATTAGCATTACTGCTTTGTTGACAAATGTACATCCACAAGTTGTCACTATTACTAAATCCTTGAAGATTAATTTCTGTAATTGTGTTCATTTTTGGAAGGTTTGCTGTTCTGTTACTTGCGTCCAATCCGTGAACATATGTACCAGCCAAACTTGCACCACTGAAATTGTATCCTTTAATTTCAATTGATTGTGTCCAACCATCTTCTTCAGAATAATTAGAAGTATAGTCATAATAATACTTAAACTCTACTTCATAAGTATTTACACTAACAAATGTACTAACTAAACGAACATTGTAAGAGCTTTCATCACCTCTAAAGTATTTTAAAGTAAGCGTATATGTTAATGTGGTTTTGTCATATATGCAAGAAGTTATTGTTGCATTATTAACTTCAAATTGAAGATTGCCATCATTACTTGAACAAGCATCAATTAATGTGTATTTTACAGTAACTTCATCAGTATATTGTACTGACGATTTACCTTGGATTGTAATGTTCTTAAATATTGCATTACTTCCTGTTCCTATGGTGTATTTTGGTGCACCTTCGCCAGTCGTTTCAAGATTACCATAACTATTGTTAGCAACAATATCTTGAGCGGTCTTTAATTTGTATACTTCATACAAATTAATTTCATTACAAATACTGGTTTTTGACCCGTCTATGTTTAGTTTTTGTGCCTTGTTTTTATTTATTAACCAGCCATCAAAATTATATCCGTCATAATCAATTGGGTCTTGTTTGCTCTTTACATCATTTGCTAGAAGTGGGTTTCCGTGTACTATGGTAAAGGATGTTACTCCATTAGTATTATCCAAATTCTCAGCATTATCAACTGTCTTATATATATTATATTTATAAGAAGTATTTTTCGCATCTACTATATCACCAGACTCAAATTCGCCTTTGTGGATATACACATTGTATGTATTTAATGCAGTAGACTCATCAACACCGCTAGTGCCTTTAACAAATTCTACACCAATTGTGATAACTCCGCCGTTTACTGTATTGTTGTTAATTACAGTATTGCCCGCGTCGATATTTCTCTTAATCTCAAGAGTATAAGTTGTGGACAATCCACCTACCGATAATTCACCGGTTAATGTTGTTATGGTAATTATAGCGAATGTTACATTTTTACTATTATCCACATAAGAATATGTGTAGGTTGTAACATTGCCATTTATGTTTTTACTAACACTTATACTAAGATTGTCATTACCAACATAACTGGAGTTGTTATACTTTAATTCTCCATATTTGCTAATTGAGAATTTTATAGAACTATGGTCATAAGCATGGAATAATTGATAACTTACTTTCATCTTGCCGGTATTTGTATATTTTACTTGAACACCATCTGCGTCCGAATTAATATCATCAATATTTGTCTTTGTCAATACACCATATTTGTTGTTGGAATTTAAATTCCATGTGCTGTTGGTTGTAGCATTATCTACCGCACTACCACTTACTACTACGGTGTATTGCTCTTCAGTAAATGGAGCATACAATACGCAGTGCTTAGTGATTGCTGAGTCAAAGCTAAATTCCGCCTTAGTCCCAAGATTTGCTATCCAAGGAGTAGATTCGCTACCAGTATATGAATATCCATCACAAGCATCGCTTTTGAAGTTGTCTAATGTTAATGATACGCTAGTCCCTGGAGCAGTTGCACCTTTAAATGGATTTGAAGCATTGCCGTTGGCAGTAACCACTTGATAATACTTCTGTGCTCTACCATTATCAATGCTGTCGTGTACAAATTCAATTACGCCATTGTCTTCGTAGTTAACATGTCTGTTGAATAGAACATAGTATTGGTTAAGATTGTATGATTCTGTAACATCCTCGATTGTGAATGAATCGGTAGCGGTAAATGTGATTGTGTAAGTTGCACTTTCATACATCTTATTGTCATTACCCAAATCAATTCGAGATAATCCAAGTTGTTCTCTAAGCTCAACTAAAGATGTATAACCAGCCGTAATAACCGAGTCATAAACAAAGTCTTGTCTAAGTACAAGCTCCAATCCCGCAATATTTAATGTATAAGTACGAGATAAACAACCATCGCCTTCAACATAAACATCTGTGTTGTCTATAATAAGGTTTTCTTCTATAACTCTGTCCAAAATCGTATTTTGAGCACAATTGATGGTATATGTTTTTTCACCTACTGTAATCTTGAATTTTGGAATTGTTTGAGTGTATGCACTCTTCATAGTGACTTTAATTACTACTTCGTCGCCATGTGTAACAGTACCTAATGGATTAATTTCACCACTAGTTGAATCGTATGAAAGTGAATTGTCGCTTCCGTCAGTAACTGTATAATAATCTGTTTTTTCATTGGATAAGTTATCCGCATTTATTGTATATGTATTTTTATTGGTTGTAGACCATTTTAAATTGTTTCTATATCCATATACATTGTAAGTAAAGTTATAAACAGTATTAAGATTCTTGATTATGTAATTGTATGCTAATTTGCTATATACATTAGTTGTAGTTTCATTCTCTCCTTCTCCGGTCTTAGCAAATGCGCCATCGAAGTCGTACTTAATGTATGTAACAACTGTTTCAACATCTTCTTCGTCAACTCGTGTAACTTGTACAAACTTGTAGTAACCTTCGTAAGTCCCTTCAACTTCAGCATTCGCATATAGTCTAAAGGTTGCAGTACCGCTTGTATTAGAATAATCATAATAACCACCGGTTCTGTAAGTTACTTTAATGCTTCCATCATTTGTTTGGATTGTTTTGTAAGTTCCATCTGATTGGCCGATATCGTACAAATGAGCAAATATAATTGGATATGTAATTCCATTAACACTAGCACTAACTACTGGTGTAAATTGAGTGTAAGCATCTTTAACAGTGATTACAACATCAACATTTTCATTGTACTCAGCATAATTGTTAGCATTGCTAGCATCTTCATGATTTAATGAAACTGAATAGTATCCATTATTCTCAGAATTTGAAGCAAGGTTATATCTGTTGATATAAAGACCTTCGCAATATTCCAATTCTAAATCATTCTTAATATCCATCAATTTATAATATTCTGTCGAATTGGTTGTGTCTTTTACGCATTGGTAAAGATCATCAGATTCTACATCAAAATTAGTCTTTTGCTCGAAATTAATTGCACTATTATCGATTTTTACTTGCCACAAGAAATTGCGAGCAGTTGTGAAGTATTGAGTGAATGCTTCGTTGTAGACAAACTTAATGTAAAGGTCGTAACCATAGTAAACTGTGATTATTGCTTGCCCACTACTGATAGAGTAACTAGCAATGATTTGATTTCCGTTTTTAATCTCTTGAGTAGTAGTAGCAGAGAAATCAATCTTTTCTAAGATTTCTGACTCGTCAGTAACATTGTAATACGCAATGTAGAAGTCGCCGTATGTAATTGAATTACCTTGTCCGTCTGTAGTAGAAGGATTGTCAATAGTAATTTCGTATGCATTTCTATTGAATGTATAACTTGTAGAAATTGTAACATCTGCAATTACGCCTTTGATGAATATTGTGATTGATGTGTAATTTTCGTTGAATTGGATATATCCTAATTCTTCGGTTACATCCTCACCATTGTCATCTTTAGTCATTTTGCTACGGAATACATATTTTCTATCCGTACCATTCCAATTGCTACTATCATAAGTTCCGACAAAGTTGATTGTATATGCGTCACTAACTACATATTTTGATAATGTATTAATTGTAAGTGATTTGATAAATGCTTCTACATTAGATTCTGTAATAGCCTTAGAATATGCATTTGTTAAACTAATTGTAACATTCAAATCTCCAGCCGACTTTACTTCATCGGAGTAATTGTCATAAATTACTGAATAGTCATTTGTATATTCCCCATTATCTTCAAAACCGCTAACAGAAACTTCCTTATTTCCAATCTCGTAAATTTCATACAATTGTGTATTGTTTGTGAATTTGGTTGTACCTAAAGTAAATTCAGTATAGCATTCACATATGTAGTCTGAACCATTTATACGAACTGATAGATATACTGTTCTATCTTCGTTGGCATACATGGTCTTGTTGTCCCAAATGGTAACCTTGGTCCAGCCAGCGAATTTAACATAACCGCCTTCACTACCCAATCCGTCAAATGAAGTTTTTCCCGTCGCTTTTACAATGTCGGATTGTGCATTGCTTGATTTTGCATACCAGCCCTTGTTAATTCCAAAAGCAGTAGCGGATAATTCTGCAAATTTGCTATAGTCGGTTATATATTTATCAATTGCTTTATAACTATCACCATTTTCTGCGATTGTGTTGTCATATTTAATTCCCGTCACAGAATATATTGTAGAACTACTATCTGCGACTTCTTTAAAATGTTCTGAATAATGGTCGTCTTTATTGTTATCTTTTATTGCTTTAATAACATTATATATTCCGTTTCCATCTTCCGACATGTTCCAGCTAAAGAACTCAACATTAATTTCGCATTCTTCATATACTGCTTGGAATGTTACTGATGTTTTAGTATCTTTAAAGTTCCACGTAATTTTTTCAATATCGTTATTGCTTAATGTTTTGTATTCATTGTTATTATACAACTCAACTGCTGTTGTGTTGTCATCTAATCCATCAAGACTTGTTGCTTGCCAACCTTTAAATTGATAAATTTTGTTGATAGTAAAGTAATAATTGTTTCCACCGTCGGAGTATTTTACACCAATAGTGCCAATATCACCTGCATATGTTAATTTTTGCATTGTTCCGTTATTAACATAATATGTTTTACTATATGTTGCACCACTGCCACTCGTTTCTTCTGTTATTTTTAAGGTATTTGACGTATTAGAAGCCTTTGAATTTTCATTTAAACAACTTTTTACAACTTCACTAATTGGCGCTAAGAAGTAATAGTTGTGATTTGTTCCCAAATCTTCATCGTAGTATTGAATAAGCATTTGCCCGTTCTCCGCGGTACCAATTGTTTTGATTACATCGCTATCTATAGAATCATTTTGCATTTGTCCGCCATTTGTAACAGAAGTTCTCCAACTATCACTTAAAATTATTGGATTCTTACTCTCACCTTCAAAGGTTGTTTGGAAGTTAATTTGATAATTGTAATCACTTACACCCGTCTCGTCGATATTGAATGTAATATCACTTACAACACTATCTACTTTCAAGCGAAATACAGTTTCGCCAGCCTTATAACTATCTTCTTTTCCAATTATTTTTAAGTTGTTGTTATTATCACTATCAACGTTCTTAATAACATACACGCCTACTGTGATAGGGTCTATACATACAACTTTATAGTTATAATATGGATTACTTCCGTCTATAGTGGTAAAGCGACCATTACTGTCCTTTTGATTTAATACAAACATTCCGGTTGCCAAATCTGGCTTAGCATAAAGGAATTCTTCTTTATCACCTATTTTTACTTTTATGCTTGGATAATTACTATTACTAGTATCTACCGCCATTTCTTTTACAGATCCGTAAGGATCAACAATAAAGAATTGTTTTGAAACACTATTCCAATTTGAGTTTGAATAACCAGTAGTCAATGTGAATTTATCGTACCAGTCACCAGTTGTTATACTACCACCTTCAACAACTCCACCAAGTGTGCTATTAGCATAAATTACCCAAGGCTCATATTTTTCATTGTTACTAGATGCAACAAGTGTCTTTGTAGTATCTCCGTCCTTTTTACTGTAATTATATCCGGTATAACTATTGTTGGTTAATGATCCGAACACTTCATTACTACCACCCGTAGGATAATACTTCGACAAATAGGTAGCAGTCATTGAGAACTTATATGAATCATTACCTGAACTTACATAAGTTTTTTTATTGTTTTGATTTCTATTTATTGTTATTGTGGAACAACTAACACCATTAGCAGTAATAGTCCATGTATCATTTCCCCCGTTTGCTACTAAGGTATAGTTTTCATATGTCCCGTCAACATCATCAACACGAGTACATGTATATACAACTTTTACTCTGTTGCTATCAAAATAAACATTATCGCCTTCAGTTTTATTAATTAACCCTCCGTCATTAAAATAGTTATTTGTTAAAGCTTCTGTACTATCAACCTGTATTTCTGGAGTGAATATTAATTTTTTAGTCCCCTTATCCACCCCTCTCGTTATTGAAAGGGTAGCCGTGATTGTAGGAACAACAAAAGTAACAGCATATTTCCCACTATTATTATCATACTTCAAATAATAATATGCCCCGTTAAGATAAGTTAAATCCTGAGTATCTGCAGTTATTACGCCCTCTGCATTAGTCTCTTCTGTTTTTAAATAATATTTTAGATTTCCATTATCATCGAAATCAACACGATTGCCGTCTTCGTCAAGCTTGATGTTTTTGCCTTGCAAATCTTCATATTGATAATCGCTAGGATAAGTTGCTTTTTCTGCTAATCTATAACCATTAATATCTGCTACTTGGGTAGCATATTTTAATGTGATATTTGGCGATTGATAAGATGCTACTTTACCTTGATTATCGTAGGTTTTGTTTAGTTCGTAGCCCACATTTAGTTTGAAATCTGCTTCTACTCTTTCGCCATGTTTTATTTCTTCTTTCCCAAGACCTGTTAATGTAATGTTTGAATTAGTTGTGTCGGATGTATGAATAGCTGAAACATACTCCACCTTTTTAGTTTGTTCATCTGATCCTGATAATGAATATGTGTCTTGCTCAATACCAGCAAAACCATCTAAGGTAATTAACTTCAATCTTGTTGAATCAAGACTTTCTTTGGTAATTGTTAAACCCGTCAATGTAACCGTAAAGTATTTTTCATATATAATACTATTTCCATCTCCCATATAGGTGTCTTGAAGGGCACTGATTGTAAGTTTAACATTGCCACTGGTATAATCCAATTGCTTATTTTCAGATTCATCTGCTGGAGTCTCATTTTTTGTGGTTATTAAGGTCTTTAAGTTTTCGCCATCCTCACCGAGTACTTCAAGTCCTAAGTATTTCTTGATTTCTTCGGTTCCTTCGACTTTCTTACCCTTAATCAATTCGTCAATATTCTCGAAGTTTTTGATATATGCACTCTTAATATATACACTAAAAGACAATTCCAAGCCCGAGATTGTCTTTATATCACTTAAAGTCTCCTTACCTGTGCTTCCATAATCACCAAGGTTATTTCTATTCTCACCATTTGCGTCGGTAATATAAATTACACTATTAACCACATTTTTCGCACTATCACTCGTACCGCTATGTTCAACTCCGGCATTGAATGATGAACCCGAATAGTTGGAATAGAAAGTTGGAATTCCATTGATGTAACTTATTTCGTATCTGCTAAGAATATCAACGCTACCATTCAATAATTGTAAAGAAGTTGTAGCGTCAGACCCAGACCCTCTATATGCTTTTAGCGTATGAGTTACTGAATTATCGCTAATTCCTTGCAATATTACATCACCACTACATTTTAGTTCTGTGCCTTCGCTGATTATATTTGAATAATAGCTCTCGCCTTTGCTTAAAGTAATGACTTTCTCTTCACCTTCATACAATACAACTGTTCCGAAGTTTGGTGTTGTGCTATATTTACCATCACTAATCGAATAAGTTCCCTTTTGATATTTAATGGTCTTTATCTCGTCACCGCTAATTTCGGCCATTTTGGACTCATTGTCGGTAATTACATAAGCACGAATCTCGAAGTTGTCATATTTGTCATTTAATGTAATTGCAACTTCTTTATTATTATCATTAATAGTTTTATAATCCACAATTACACAACAGTGGGTGTAATTTGTTGATACACTTGCTGAAGATCTTAATTTTCTACCACCAGTACTCGTTGTCTTTGTATATACATTACTATACAAATCCTCTTCAATCGCATTGTAATAAGAATTGCCAGGAACAGCACTCTTTTTAGTAACAACAAATTGAATATAGTCAAACTTATAATTATTACCATAGTTCAATTCTACAGTAATTTCTGTTTTGTTATCGCCTTTCTTTACAGAACTATATCTATCAACTTTAATGTCGGTTGTCTTAACACTTGAATCAAATGTCATAAGCTTGTAATTTCCAGCAGTAGTATCTTTTTCTACAGTATAAACATCATTAGATGATGCCGAATTCTTTCTAACAAGTACAGTATTACTGCTACTATTTAAATTAAGTTTAATTACTGGAACAACACCAGCAGATTGGTTGATTTGGTCATAGTTATCTGCATCGTTAGTAGATATCTTACCTTTATCATTAAACCAAGCAACCCTTTTTTGTTGCAATACTCGATTACCACTTGATGAATATACTGCAGTAATACCAGTAAAGGAACCATATCCATCTTCAACCCAAATCAAGCCATTATTAACAACCCCTTTGTTGGCATATCTTGTACCGAAATCATCATCGTAATTAAATACGCTTTCAGTATTACTATATGAACATACAAGACCTGTTGCTTTTGCATAGTCAGAACATACCGATGAATTTAATGAGTATGATGACCCACCAGAAACTACATTGGTTGCCGAATAAGGAATTGTAACTAGATTGCTACCAGTTATGTTTGATGCACCAGTACTATTAAAATTCATTCTGCCATAATGGTCATTTCCCCCAACCGCTTGCATCATATTAGTATCTGCATTACTAAATGCCATTTGGAAGAAACTTGGAGTAGTCGTCTTTGTATCCCCACTATAAGCTTTCTCTGTGGTAGCATATGAAGCATAATTACTCTTTATTCCATTTATTCCATCCGCTCCCTTAATGTATCGGTTTAAACCACTGCTAAAGACACCATAAATACTTGACAATTTTTTGTAATTGGTTTCGTACTGACCATAATACGAACTTCCAGAGCTGTATCGACCTACATTGCAAATTATTTCATTAAAAGCACCATAAGAAGAAGTCCTTAAGTCAAGCACATTATACTTTTCCGTAAATGTGTCTGACCCGTCACGATTTAACCAGTTGCGAAGATAACTTGTTTGGAAATTACTACCACTATTTGAGTAAAGATTGTAATACATACTATCTAACACAATATCTGATTGAAGAGTATATACGTTACTATCACTTTTCACAACTTTCCATTTGATAGGTTCTACCTTGAAGTAGTATTGTTTACCAGCATCATACCCATTATTGGTAGCAACTGTATTTTGTCCAACTATATATTGACTATTTGAAGTCGAAGATGTAGACGACAAAGTCTTTACATTACTAGTCTTCCCATAATGATGTGTTTCAGCACAATATGGACAAGTAGTAGTATCGGTAGTAGCCCATACCTTGATTGTATAACTACAGGTATAATTGTGATATAGTGCAGGTCTATACTCCGTAATTGAAGGACTAATTTCTATTTTATAAATTTGATTGTTAACTAAATTTTTATTACATTTACTTTTTGTTAATGATATTGCTTGATTATATAGCCAAATAGCCTCATTTTTAAGTTCACCATCATTCATATATGTAAACTTGCCAGTATCATAACCTACATTACTAAGCGGTTTCACAGATCCATTATCATATCTATAACAAAAAGATTTTGTTGACGAATTCACTAAATAATTTATGTGCTTATAATAGTTATTATAAAATGTACTATCCTCATCCGGACCAGTATAGTATCCAAATCCCAAAATACCTTCATAATAATTCAAATTTTCAGAAGTGTGAGTATCGTATAGGGTATAGCAATCGCTACTACTGTACCAAGAAGTGGACCAATTGTGTGATGTTGAATTTAAAGTTCCATTATTAGATGTATTTGTATATACCGTTCCAGCACTTATATTACAAGCACCGTTACAATAGATACAGTCACAACTTTTCCATTGTGGATAGCTTGAAGTACCTGCATTATAATATGCGCCATCATAAACTTTATCGATATATGCTCTTACTGTGGCACTACGGATAGAAGTGGATGCTAGAGTACTTGTAGTGTAAACCGAACCACCTGCACTATTAATTTGATATACTGGGTATTTGTTGGAAGCGTCTACGCCGGAGATGTACTCCATAAT
>CAZNJK010000015.1:0-23818 GCA_964573405.1 uncultured Christensenella sp.
GTTTTGTCAATATGTGTGTATATACTACTTGTCATCTTACTACCAATTTCGTGACAGTTATAGGTTTGTAAGATGGGGTGTGTGCAAATATTTGAAATCCTAAAATCAAAAAAAACATATGGAGAAACAAAAAACAACTTTCCGTTGAGACAGGCCTTATAAAATAATTTTACATTTTGGGGGTGAAGTGGTATTATAAAAATAATTAGCGAAAGATGTTGGAGAAGAAGATGGATATAAGGTTATTAGCAAAAGAAGATATGGCGGATATAAAGGGGCTTTATGCTGATATAAAGAAAAATTTTTTCACTGCTTGGAGTGATAACTATCCGTCTGAAGAATTGATTTGTTATGATATTGAAAGAAAGGGATTGTGGGGTGTTTTCTCTAATGATGAGTTGATCGCGATAAGTTTTGCGGGACCGCGTTGTGAAGATAATGAAGAGAATTTCACTTGGCGAGAAAATATTAGAAAACGTGGAACCTTTGCTAGAATTGGTGTTTCTCCAAAGCATCAGAATAAAGGGATTGGCTCAATGTTGGTCAAATTTATTTTGGAGAAATTAAAGTCCGATGGTTTTGATGGGGTTAGGATTTTGGTTGATACGAGCAATCTCAATGCAATAAAGTTGTATCAGAAGTTTGGGTTTAAAAATTGCGGAATTACAACAAGAGAAAATCAAGAATATTTTTTATTTGAATTAAAATTCGATTAAGGGATTGCCACAAAAATGCAACAAAAGTTGAGTTGGAAGGCTTTGGGATCCCTTGTTAATTAATGAGTGAAAAAAATTGCATTAATTTACATTGTGTTTCAAAATAATTTAATTTGGTATAGTAAATAATGAAAAACACAACCACTTTACGGAATATCCTTAGAGATATCTCATAATGGTTGTGTTATTTTTATACTATTGAATTTTAAGAATCAAACCCAAAGGTGCGCTAATTTCAATACGGTAATATATTTAAGTTAAATGATGTGGCATTTAAAATAAATCGGCGATATTTTTAATTTTGCAATATGCCTAATGCATTATATTCTCAAATATTTCGGATAATGATTTTTGATTGTCCCGTTTGATATTTTTCCCCAACCAATGGGATTGTTTTTGTGGGTGATAAGCACCCATCCGTTTGCATTTAAATCGGTGTTGATGGCTTCGCCGTGGATGTATTTGTTCAACTCGTCGTCATTAAGTGGTGCTTGATTTTTAACTTCGTTTGGGTTAAGTGCAAGAGCAAGTTCGTGCGATGGAGTGAAGCGGTTGTTTTCAATTTTTCCTAGCAAAACTCCACTATACAATACTTTAATTTTATCTAGAGTAGGGCAGTTTGAAGGTGCAACATATATGTTTTCGCCAAATTGCAAAAATACTCCTTTAAAACTTGTTGTTAGGTGTTTTTTTTCAAAATCTTGCCAAAGCGACAACGCTTTTTTGTTTAATGTTGATTTTTGTGTTTTTATTGCAAATTCACTATTTTCGCTATGCTTAACCAATTTTGCAATGAAATGTCCTTCGCCATTGGTTTTGTGTGGAAAAATCCTCACGGTTTTTGAAATGTTGTCAAATCCTGTTTTTGTATTTTTCTTTAGCCCGCTTGAAAAATATTTGTTTTCAATGTCTGCTAATTCAAAATCGGGATTTTCTAGTAAAAATTGCTCAATTACTTGCTCATTTTCTTCGGGGGAGAATGTGCAAGTAGAATATACTAAAACCCCAGCATCTTTAAGGCAATTTCTTATTGTGTTAAGAATGTTGAGTTGTCTAGTGGCGCATTTTTTTACATTGTCCACGTTCCATTCGTTAATTGCTTCGGGATTTTTGCGGAACATTCCTTCGCCGGAGCAAGGTGCGTCGACTAAAATCTTGTCAAAAAAACCATCAAATCGTTTTGAAATTGTTTCGGGGCTTTCGTTGAGAACTATTGTATTGCGAATTCCTAGTCGTGAAACGTTGTCTTTAAGCACATTTGCTCGCTTTGGGATAATCTCGTTGGAAATTAAAAGTCCGGTGTTGTGCATTTTGAGTGCTATTTGTGTAGATTTCCCACCAGGGGAGGCGCACAAGTCCAAGATTACTTCGCCTTCATTTGGCGCTAAAACTTCTGCTGGAAACATTGCTGATGGCTCTTGAATGTAGTATAACCCCATATTGTGATATGGTAGTTTTCCCATTGGAGAAGTGTCGGGATTGAAGTAGTATGCATTTTGAGCCCACTCTACTGGCTCGGCTAAATATTCCGTCAAAAAATCAGTGGACTTATTGGGATTGAGCCTAAGTGCGGAAAAATGTGGGTTGTTGTAACTTCCTAAAAATGCGGGGTATTCTTCACCTAGTATATCTTTCATTCTATTTTTAAAATCGTCTGGTAAATTCATAATGCCTTTCCTTAAATGTCTAATACTCTTTAATTATATTAGAGATTGCAATTTTAATCAACATTTTTTAGAATAAAGTATGTACTTTTGCTTTTATTTGATGTATAATCCAAATATGGATAATTATGAAGTATTGGCTCCTGTAGGGAGTTTTAAAAATTTAAAAGTAGCGATTAATAGCGGTGCTGATGCCGTATATTTTGGGGTCAAAAATTTTAACGCAAGGCAAAAGGCTGAAAATGTGGACTTGGAACAATTGCCCGATTTTGTTAAATTGGCACATCTGCATAATGTAAAGACATATATGACACTCAACACGCTTATTAAAAACGACGAATTTGATGATGTTCTTAAAGTTGTTGATTGTGCGGTCGAGTCAAAAGTGGACGCTTTTATTGTGCAAGACATCGGGCTTGCAACATTCCTTTTAGCCCACTATAAAAATATCGTTTTGCATGCCAGCACCCAAATGGGAATCCATAATTTAGATGGTGCTAAATTTTTGGAAGACTTGGGATTCAAAAGAGTTGTGCTATCACGAGAAACAAAACTGGAAGATATAAAGAATATAAAAAACAACACAAATCTTGAGATAGAATATTTCGTACAAGGTGCACTATGTGTGGCATTCTCTGGGAATTGTTATTTTAGTAGTTTGATGTTTGGTGAGAGTGGAAATCGTGGAAGATGCTTACAGCCTTGTCGAATGTTTTATGAAGCATTCCAAAACGATAGAAAGATAAAAGACGGATACTTGCTGTCACCCAAAGACATTTGCCTTATAAAACAAATCGAAGAATTAAAACAATCGGGTGTTACAAGTTTTAAAATAGAGGGTCGACTAAGACGAGAGTCGTATCTTGCGCAAGCGGTTTCAACCTATTCAAAAGCGGTGCAAGGAAAGGTAAACATAGACGAAGAAATTAAAAAATTAAAGAAAGTTTTTTCTCGTGGTGACTATAATTACGGAAACTATTTGACGGGTACTGACAACATAATTGATAGTGTTAATTCCAATCATAGGGGGGAGAAAATTGGAGTTGTAAAAAATTTCTATCCTTTTAAAGATTTATACAAAATTGAAATGACACTAACTAAAGACCTGTCGACTGGCGATGGGATAAAAATTGTGAGTGGTGATAACGAACTCTCATTAGGTGTGGGAAATGTCGAATTGCTAAAAAATGGGAATACCATAATATATACAAAACATAAACCATTAAAGGGAGATGTGTACTTATCTGTTGATTCAAAATATGAAGAGAAATTAATCCCGAAAGATAAAAAATTGCCACTAGAAATTTCAATTATTGGAAAGGTTAGTAGCCCATTAAAAGTTGAATTAAAATATATGGATAATGTAGTAAATTTTGAGAGTGATTTTATCCTTGAAATGGCAAAAAACCAACCAGTAAAAATTGAAGATTTTCAACAAATCTTTAGCAGGATAAAAGATACAGAATTTGAGATACAAAAAATTAATGTGGATATTGACAATATATTTGTTGCAAAATCTATTATTAATAAAATCAAAAATGAATGTATTTTAAAAATGGAAAAACAGATATTAGAAAATGTCAACAAATCTATCGAAAATGTTATTAAAGTAGGAGTTTCTGACAAAAACTATGGGTGTATTGACAAGTTGGTGGATAATAATGTTAATTTTATTTATCTACATAAAATGGTAAAAAATGAAGAAAAACGCATAATTTATTCACCGGAAATATATAATCAACAAAATATTGAAACATTTTTGAGTATGAATGAAGATAAAATTTTGTACTTAAATTTGCCAATTTTTGCTACCGGAGAAGAAGTAAAAATTATAGATGATATTCTTCTTAATGTGGGTAAAGATTCGGTTGGAATTGTAGCAAATAATTACTGGCATTTGAAGTATTTGAAATTAGGTTTTAACACAATTATTGGATACAATATGAATGTAATAAATGACAAGTCAAAATGTTTTTATGCTAATCTTGGAGTGGATAATTTTATTAGGTCAATCGAGTCTAGTCTTGTAAATAATTTGAAGGGTGGACTTGCATTTTGTGGGTACCCGGTTTTGATGACTTGGTGTCATTGTCCGTACAAAGTTTCTTGTAATTCTAAGTGTGAAAAGTGTACATTTGATAATAAATTACATTACAGATTAAATGATGGCAAAGTGTTTAAAATAAGACGATATAAAATTAAAAATTGTTATTTTGAATTAGTTTCTACTAAAAAAATTGATAGTAAAAGTGCATATAAAATTGAAGAAATTGTATAGAAAAACAACATAATTATTGATTAATTTGAATATAAAAAATGACAGCCTTTTTGACTGCCATTTTTTTGTGTTTATTTTTATTGAACTTTACAAAATCTAATTTGCTTTTTTAATGCTTTTTTGTAAATTTTTGACAATTCATTTTTGTCAAATAATTTTGGAACGGGGTATAGTGGGTTTGCTTCTTTGTCAGCAAATGTTGACAATTCGTCAATATCGCTAGGCTTTAGTGCCTCAATGTAATTAGGTATTGAAAAGTGATTGTTCAAATCTTCTATCCAATTTATAAATTTTTCACTAGCATCTTTTTTGCTGTCGTTAGTTGAAGCAATCCCAGTTAGTTTTGCTAGTTTTGATAATTTTCCATATGCTGATTTCCCATAATGTTTTAATACAATTGGCAACAATATTGCATTTGCAAGTCCATGTGGAACGCCATATTTCCCGCCTAGTGAATGAGCGATTGCGTGTACATATCCTACATAACTTTTTGTAAATGACACCCCAGCAAGATAACTTGCTTGAAGCATATTTTGTCGAGCGGTGGCATTTTGTCCGTCATCAAAAGCCGTCACAAGATTGTCTTTTATAAGCCTAACTGCGTCCACCGATGCTCGCCTAGTGCCTTTGGTGGTCGATTGCCCAATGTATGATTCCACCGCATGTGTTAGGGCATCCATTCCGGTAGTCGATGTGATTTGTTTGTTAAGCCCAAGGGTAAGATGATAATCAAGAAGTGCGTAGTGGGGGATAAGTGAAAAGTCGTTTATTGGATACTTATGATGAGTTTCGTCGTCAGTAATGACAGATGCAAGTGTGGTTTCGCTTCCTGTCCCCGCGGTTGTGGGGATTGCTATAAGCAAAGGAAGTCTTTTCCTGATTTTAAGTAGCCCTTTCATTTGCTTAACTGTCATATTTGGCTTTACGATTCTTGCACCTACGGTTTTCGCACAATCAATTACCGACCCGCCACCAAGCGCAATTATTGAGTCGCAAGAATTTTCTAAATATTTTTCTACTCCTTTCTCAACAAGGCTAATTGTTGGATTTGGCAAAACTTCGTCAAATACCGTTACTTCCATCCCGCCATTTGCAAGTGCCTTTTCAAGCGGTGCTGTGAGTCCCAAACTTCGTAGGGTTTTGTCAGTCACAAGAAAAACCCTACTCAAATTTTTGCTTTTTAGCGTATTTACAACATCATCATTTGTTTTTAAAATTTCGGGTTGTCTATATGGCAAGAAGGGAAGTGCAACCCTAAAGCAAAACTGATATGTTCGACAATAAATCTTTTTAAATAAGTTCATAATATTGCTCCTTTCATAATTTAACATTATCATAGTATTTTTGTATTTTTTAGTCAAATAAATATTTGTTTTGATGATTATTTTTCAATTTAGTGGCGAATGTTAACAAACTTTTAAAAATTTGGTTGATTAAAATTCCTTTAAATTATATACTTATATTATGGAAAAGAATAAAAAAGATAACATTATTAAGCGTTGGAATTTATTGGTTAGTCCGCACAAGGGCTATTTTGTAGGGCAGATATTTTTTTATTGCGTATATACTGTATTTTTGTCTGTAATTACGATTTTTGCCGCACGCACAATAAATTATATGTATCAACAAAATTGGAAAATGGCATTTACCTATTTGATGCTGGAACTCTTGACAATAATTTTAAGAAACATCGCAATGCACATTCAATACATATATTACACAAAGCATGTGCGACATATAAGGGTGAATGTTGCTAATAAGTTGTACGATAAAATCCTATCTTGCAACAAACTCGACCTACAACAAATCACTAAAGAGAAAGTTGTAAATATTGCGTTAAACAATATGTCAAATTTAAGCGAATTCCCTGACGCTGTAGCGAGTTTTGTGGCGTACTCCTTGCAAGTAATCTTCATTCTTGTGACGGTGTTTGTATCCAACTATTGGGCTGGAATAATCGTGACCTTGTTGGGAGTAGTGAATTTCTTTGCGTACTTTAAGTTCAATAAAAGGCTCGGTTATTATATGCTAAAACGCAACGAACAAAAAGACGCACTACACAAGTCATATAGTAAGGTTATAGAAGGCAAAAAAGTCATTACCGAACTAAACGGCACAGTTGAGTACAGAAATGAAATAGTGAAAGGCACAGAAGACTATGCGGATTATTACAAAAAATACTATATGCTAAAATCGTGGAAGGATAATTTGTACTGGGCTTCTTGGAATGTCGTCGTGTACGGAATAACCGCCCTTATGCTGTACTTTGTATCAAAAGGCACGCTCGATATGACAGTGTACTTGGTCATTGTGCCATATCTGTCGTCGTGTACCGACAGCCTTTGCGACTTGTTTGACAAAACCGGAAGCCTAGAGAATATGCGAGTGGATGTAGATAGGGTTAATCTAATCCTTAATCTAAACGATGAAGAACTTGTGGAGTATGGCAACATAAATATGCAGTGCGAAGGCTACAATCTGGGCTTTATAGATGTTTCAAGTGAGTGCCATAGCGACAATTCCACGCTAAAAAATGCCGATATTTCGTTCAAAATGCGTGGCGTAAATGTAATCAAGGGTGAAAGCGGTAGCGGTAAGCGAGCAATATTTGACCTACTTAGACGATATTCTCGCCCGACCAACGGAATGGTCTTATTAGACAATCTTGACCTATATGATTACAACGAAAAGACCTTCAAAAATCACATAGATTATTGTGCATCGCATCCCGAATTTATATCGGGAACAATTGCCGAGAATTTGAAAATTGTTGATAAAAATATGAAGAATATCGAACTCGTATGTGAAAAAGTGGGAGTCCTTGAAGAAATACATAATTTACCAAAAGGATTTGAAACGGATATATCCGAAATCAGTAATACCGGCTTGAGATTTTTAATCGGGCTGGTGCGAGCAATACTATCGAATAGCAATATCTTAATGGTGTATGAAATTCCACAAGACACCGACGAGAAATTTAGACAACACATCGTTAATCTAGTCAAAAGTTATGACCTAAACAAAACGGTTATATTGTTCACCCATTCCAATGATTATGACGAAATCGCCGATTGCGTATATGAAGTGAAAAATGGGAAAGTAAGTTATGTTAATTTTAAGTAGCCATATTTGATGAAATTCGGACATATAATATTGAAATTATTTATTAAGGTTGTTTGACTTTTAAAATAAATGTGTGCTAATATTGTGAAGTAAAAATGAAAAATATTGGGAGAGTAAAATGTCAGTAAAAATTTTAGTTGACTCTATATCTGATATAAGCCAAGAAGAAGCCGATAAAATGGGAGTAGTGCTACTTCCCGTAACCGTAAGATTCGGAGAAGAAGAATTTTTGGACGGTGTCAATATGACTCCTGCTCAGTTTTACGAAAAACTAGAGTCTTGCCCAGAAATGCCTAAAACTAGCCAAATCACGCCATATATGTTTGACGAGGCATTTTCGAAGTTGGTTGAAGAAGGATACGATGTAGTCGCAATTACGATGTCGTCGCTTCTTTCTGGAACATATGCAAACGCAAAACAAGTCGCCGAGAAATATGGCGATAAAGTGCACGTTGTAGATAGTATGACGGCAAGTGCGGGAGAGCGTATTCTTTGCCAATACGCTGTTCAATTGCTAGAAAAAGGCTTGTCCGCACAAGAAATTGCCGAAAAACTTGAAAAGAAGAAGTCAAAAGTCAATCTTATAGCAATGCTTAGCACACTAAAATTCCTAAAAAAGGGTGGCAGAATATCATCTGTTATAGCATTCGCTGGCGAAATGTTGTCTATTAAGCCAATTATTGAAGTGAAAGACGGCATTGTAAAAGTGCTTGGCAAAACCATAGGTGTAAAAAAGGCATTCAATTCGCTTAACGAAATCGTGGATAAGCGTGGCGGAATTGACCTAGATATGCCATCGTGCTACATATTCTCAGGTACAGACAAAACAAACATCGAAAAATATATGGAAGAAAGCAAAAGGCTTTTTAATGGCGCCAAACAACCGCCTCTATTTGCCTTGGGTGGCGGAATGGGTTGTCATATAGGACCTAACGGCACAGGACTTGCATTTTTTGAAAAATAATTTAAAAAGACTCTTAGCCGTTTGCTGAGAGTTTTTTTACAAAACTTTTACATTTATTTTAATAAACTTTTGCAAATATATGATAGAATGATTAAAGTAGGAGAGTAAAATGATAAAGTTATTGCTTGTTGAAGACGACATCGAACTTAATAAGTCGGTCAAAATATATCTGGAGAATAACGACTACAATGTCGTGTCTTGTCATAACGGAGCGGAAGCCCTTGGCGAATTTGAAAACGGGAAATTTGACATCATTATTAGTGATATTATGATGCCAATTCTTGATGGCTTTTCGTTTGTTGAAAAAGTTAGAGAACGGGATGCTGTTGTTCCTATAATATTTATGACTGCACGTGACGACAAATTCTCGAAGCAACTTGGCTACAAACTAGGCATAGACGACTACATCACTAAGCCTTTTGATATTGACGAACTTGTGTTAAAACTTAGGGCAATTTTACGCAGAACCGCCACCGCGGACAATCCCATTTTGCAAGTGGGTAATCTAAAAATGGACAAGCAGGAACACACCGCGTATGTGGGCGAAAATGAACTTAATCTTACGGTTAGGGAATTTGATTTGTTGTTTAGACTAGTTTCTAGCCCAAAAAAGACATTCACTCGCTCCCAACTAATGGAGGAATTTTGGGATTATGACTCGTCGGCAACATCCCGCACAGTAGATGTATATATGGCAAAATTAAGGGACAAAACTAGCGTGTGTGACGGCTTTGAAATAGTCACCGTGCATGGGCTAGGTTATAAGGTGGTGTTAAAATGAGAAAAAAACAAGGTTTTGCCAGTTTTTCGCTATTTGGATTTGTGTTGTTTTTTCTCACAATTGCCACAACATCAACAGTGTCAATAGTTATATATTATGTTGCAAATAAAAATTCCAATGGCAATACACTGGTCATAGTTTTGTCTGTGATGGGCATTATTCTATTAGGTGCATTTATTTGTACACTTCTTGATATCGTTAGGCGAAAATATATGGTTGAAAAGCCGGTACAAATGATTTTGGACGCGACCGAACAAATTGCGAAAGGAAATTTTGATGTTAGGTTACAGCCCTTGCATGAGTACAAAAAATACAACCAATATGACGAAATTTTTGAGAATATAAATATACTATCGGCAGAATTAAAGAAGAATGAAATGCTAAAAAATGACTTTATTTCTAATGTTTCCCACGAAATAAAAACCCCGCTAGCAATTATAAGCAACTATGCAAAAAGCCTAATGAATGATTCCTTAGATAAAGAAAAACGCCAAGAAATTATAGACGGTCTTGTAAGCCAAACAATGCGACTATCGGACTTGGTGACAAATATATTGAAATTAAACAAACTAGAAAATCAGCAATTGCTACCAGAATTTGAGAAGTTTGATTTGACCGAACTACTTAGGACTTGTGTGTTGCAGTATGAATCGTTGTTTGATAAAAAAGACTTACAACTCGATATAGATATGGATGAATTAACTATTGTAAATTCTCGAAGTATGTTGGAGATTGTATTCAACAACCTTATATCCAATGCGATTAAATTTACCGATAATGGCGGGAAAATAAAAGTGACCGCAAAGGAGCATAACGATTCAGTCGTTGTGTCGGTTAGCGATAGCGGTTGTGGAATATCAAGTGAAGTCGGAAAGAGAATATTTGACAAATTTTATCAAGCCGATTCGTCGCGTTCAAGTGAAGGCAATGGATTAGGACTTGCAATAGTGAAAAAGGTAATTGACCTAATTGGTGGAGAAATTTCTATAGAGAGCAAGGTGGGAGTTGGTAGCACATTCACCGTAAAACTTCAAAAAGGGGAGTTGTGAAATTGAATAAAATTTGGGACAAAATAAAAAAGCCTTGTGGAATATGGCTTGTAATGTTCTATTTGCTGTTTTTCGGAGTACTGGGCTTAACCATAGCACTTTTGGTGATTACTAACACCCAGTCGATTATCCATTATGTACTGTATGGCGTGTCGGCAGTAATGCTAACATATTTTGTGTACACAATTGTGTATTTTGCACCGAAAATAAAAGCAAAGACCCTTCTTATTTTAAAGAAATACCCAATCACCGCAGAAATGCTAGACAACTACGGATATAGAACAATTATATTTTCAATTTGCTCATTCATTATCAACCTTTCATATGTCGCCTTGCAAGGAGTGTTGGCGTTTATTACAATGTCGGCTTGGTACATCTCAATCACCATGTACTATCTAGTGCTAAGTGCAATGAAAGGCAATGTTTTTTGGATGAAGAAAAAGGGCAAAAGCGACACTTATTCTCAATTAAAAACATATCGAACTACCGGAATAATGCTTATGTTTTTAACGGTTGCATTTTCGGGGATTATTGTGCTAATATATACATCAAATATGTATTTTGAGTATGCGGGTATGATGATATATGTAGTGTCGGCTTATACATTCTACAAATTAATTATGGCAATATATAACATCTTTAAGGCAAGAAAGCACGACGACCTTTATGTGCAGACCATAAGAAATATCAACTTCGCGAGTGCATTGGTATCAATTGTGGTTTTGCAAGTGGCAATGTTCCAAGCATTTTCGCCCGAGCACAACAAAAGTTTTGCTAATGCTCTTACTGGTGGCGGAGTGAGTGTACTTATATTGTCAATCGCTATATATATGGTTGTTAAAGCAAATAAATTATTAAAACAGGAGAAAAATATTAATGGAGAACAATGATTTTGAATACAAATACAGCGCACCTACCAAGCAAGAGCGAAAGGAAATTGAAAGCATAAGGAATAGTTATATCCCGCAATCAGTACAACATTCAAAACTTGACAGACTAAGGAAGTTGCACGCAAGAGTGAAAAATGTGCCACTTATTAATTCGTTAACAATTGGAATAATCGGGATTTTGATATTCGGATTAGGGCTTACAATGGTGCTTGAGTGGGGCATTGTGTTGTGGGGAGTTGTAGTAGGTGTTGTGGGTTGTGCCATAATGGGGGTGGCATATCCTATTCACTTAAGACTTGAAAAATTTATGAAATTAAAATATTCGGAAGAAATTATAAAAATCAGTGACGAGTTGTTGAATGATGAAAAATAATGAGATGGATAAATTAACAATATGTGTAAAAAAACAAAAGGTTGAAGAAGTCATTCAGTCGTATGAAGTGTTTGGCTGGGAAGTATCTCAGCAAGTGGAAAATTCTCGCTATGATGACATTGTAGATGTGTCTTTTTTAAGACCACATTTTATAGACAATAAGGACGAACTTCAACTTCAGCAAGTATATATGGAAAGATTGCTTAATTCCATAGGCAAAATCGAGAAAATGGCTAATGCAAAAACCACACTTTTTGGCTTAGTTACGGGCTTATTGAGTGTTGCTGTGCTTGTAATAGGGATAATGCTAATTGTAAATAGTGCCCTTGTCGGTGGAATTGTTTTGACAAGTCTAGGCGGTGTTGCGATAGTTGTTTTTGGAATGTGCTGTGTAAAAATGCATATAAGAGAAACTTTTGATAATAATCTTAAAAAAGAACAACTCACATCACAACTTAACGATATTCTTAAGGATGTATCAAAACTTATAGGTGATGGAAATGAAAAACTCAAATAGACTGGTTGCGGGCAAAATTAGGCAAAATGAACACATATTTACGCTAAAAACTAAAACGGAATCCAATAGCCTTGGTGCGCTAAAAACAATCATAGTAATGCTTTTAATAGTTATGCAAATGGTGGCATTCATATTATCGCATTTGTACTTACAAGCGCTATTTCAATGGTACGCGACTTTTGCTATTGTAATGACATTTATTACTTGCATAAGTGTGTTATCAAGTGACTATCACGGGCAAGCAAAGGCGACTTGGGTGTTATTTTTGCTTGTTTGTTTTGGCTTCGGCTACATTATTTATTTTATGTCCGATAAGCATGTGTCATTTGCAAAATCACGCAAAAAGTTTGCAAAAATCAACAAGCAAAATGAAAATCTTCAACAACAATTAAATACTGATTCCATAAAAAATAAGGAAGTTAAGGCAAATTGCGAATACTTATATTCTGCTGGGAAATTTGTGACATTCAATAACTCAAAAACGACCTATTATCCAAGCGGAACAAAGTTTTTCGATAGTGTGCTTAATGACCTAGAACAAGCCAAAAAATTCATATTTATGGAGTATTTTATTGTGTCCGATGGCGTGCTACTTAGCCGATTTGAAGAAGTGCTAACTAGGAAAGCGTCATTAGGGGTAGATGTGCGAATAATCTACGACGATATGGGGAGCCATAAGTCATTAAAGAGAAAGACGAAAAAACGCCTAAAGAAAGCGGGTATCAAACTACAACCATTCAATAGACTTGTGCCACTATTTAATATTGCCCTTAATCTAAGGGACCATAGAAAAATTGTTGTAATTGACGGCAAAATTTCATATACTGGCGGAACAAATTTGGCAGACGAATATGCCAATGAAAAGCAAATTCACGGTTATTGGAAAGACTGCGGGATAAAGATTGAAGGTAGGGCGACGGATAACTTTACAATTGCTTTTTTAAAGCAATGGGAATTTTTGACCAATCAACAATTTGATTACATCCAATATCTAAATCAAGCGGACGAAATTAAATCAGATGAAGTGGTTGTTCCGTTTGTTAGTGGCCCGGATTATCCGTATTCTATCGCACAAAATATATACGCCAACGAGATTTCAAACGCTAAAGAGAAGTTGTACATTATGACTCCGTACTTTATTCCCGATGAAACAATTATGAATTTGCTTATGAATAAAGCCCGCTCCAATGTGGATGTTAGGATTGTTCTGCCAGAAGTTGCGGATAAGAAAATTGTGTATGTCATAAGCCGAAACAATGCCGAAAAACTTATTTCTTGTGGGGTGAAATTATATACAATGAAGTCAAGTTTTGTCCATAGTAAAGTTGTATATACCGAGAATTCTGCTATCGTGGGCTCAATAAATATGGACCTAAGAAGTTTTAACCAGCAATTTGAGAGTGCGGTATTTACTAGCGAAACGAACACTCTAAATGATATTGATGCTGATTTTAAGTACACAATTGCCCATTCGAGCGAAATTACCCATAAAAATATGAGAAGAAACAGTGTTGTATTTAGAATTTTTGCGGGATTTATTAATTTGTTTTCGCCTTTTATGTAAAAAGTGTTATTTACAAAATTTTAACAAAACAATTACAAATTGCTAAGATTATTTTGATAAAATAGCAATAAAGATTGCATATAATGTAATTGTTAAAAATAAAGGAGAAAATTAATTATGAATCAAAATGAAAAGAAAATAGTAGAAAGCATCAAAAATGAGTATGTTGATAGGACTCAAGAAAGAACAAAATTTCAAGAACTTAAATCTCTTGATACAAAGGTAAAAGCCCCAGCACTAGCATTTGCCTATACTTATGGCACGCTTGGAGCATTGGTTCTTGGACTAGGGATGTGTTTTGCAATGAAGGTTATCGGCAATGTAATGGCTCTAGGAATTGTAATTGGACTTATAGGAATTGGAATGGTTTCAACCACTAATTGGCTATATTCAATTATTCTAAAAAAGAGAAAACAAAAATACGCAAGTGAAATCATAGAAAAAAGTAACGAATTATTAAGTGACTAATATGTTATAAAAAAGACGCTCAGATTAGAAAGAGTCCAAGTGATTTTCTTATATAGGAGCGTCTTTTTTCCGATAAAAATACCGTAAAATTAATAATTTTGCGATAATTATAAAAAATATTAAAAAAAATTGTTAACGGAGTTGACAAATTTGTTTTGCTGGTATAGAATGGTATGGTTAAAATAGGAGAGTTAAAAATGGCAACAATGGAGCAAGTTAACGAAATAGTTAGCAATTTTAAGGATATTCGGCCCATCAAGTTTTTTAGCAAAATTGATGGAGTTAATGCGGGAAAGAGATTTGTGCTAGGATATTTGTCGGAAAACAATGGCGAGATATATGCGTCGTCGTTGTCGGGCATTATGAATATTAGCCGAGCAAGAATCTCTATAATGCTTGATAACCTTATTCAAAAGGGGTGCATCACAAAAAAGATTTCTAGCACCGACGCACGAAAAGAAGTTATTTCAATTACCTCTTTAGGTCTTGAAGAAGCGAAGAGAGATAAGCGGGAAATCAATGACACCTTAATAAAAGTTATTGACACTGTCGGATATGATAGGATTGCGGAATTTGTTAATATCGCAAAACAAATAAAGGAAGTACTTAACGATTAGTATCGCAAATTAAATTTGCTGAATATTATTAATTGTTTGTATTTTTTTGATAAGAATAATATAAGGAGAGTTAAATGTTTAAGTTATTAAAGAATTTAAGAAAGCGTGATTGGGCATATATTGTTATGGCAATTGGACTTATTGTTGCACAAGTATGGCTAGATTTGACAATGCCCGATTACACCGCAAAACTTACAACTTCCGTTTCGTCGGGCGGGGTCACAATGAAAGACGTATGGGCCAATGGCGGAATGATGCTACTTTGTGCATTCGGAAGTATGTTGTGCTCGTTTGGTTGCGGGTACTTGACCGTAAGAGTTGCAAGTTCGTTGTCAAGAAATCTAAGGGGTAAGTTGTTCGACAAAATTTTGTCGTTTTCAAATACGGAAATGAGAAATTTCTCGACAGCGAGCCTTATTACACGAACCACCAACGATGTAACCCAAGTTCAAAACTTTATTGCAATGGGAATGCAACTTCTTATTAAAGCACCAGTACTTGCTATCTGGGCAATTTGTAAAATATCGGCATCGTCTATTGAGTGGACGACGGCAACAATTGTATGTGTGGCAGTCATTGTAGTGACCGTAGGAATGGTAGTCGGAATATGTTTGCCGAAGTTTAGAAAAGTACAAAAATTAACTGACAACCTTAACAATGCAGTTAGAGAAAGCGTATCGGGAGTGAGAGTCGTAAGAGCCTTCAATGCGGAAGAATATCAAGAAGGCAAATTTGATGTTGCTAATGAAAATTTGACAAACACGCAATTATTTACTGCTAGGCTTATGGGCTTAATGTCGCCAGTAGTTTCTACATGTATGAGCGGATTGTCGCTCGCAATATATTGGATAGGCGCATATCTTGTAGAGAAAGCCCCAATTACAGAGAAGGCGGTTGTTATAGGCAATATGACGTCGTTTACCCAGTACGCATTGCAAGTAGTAATGGCATTTATGATGTTGATTGTTATCTTTGTTATCTTCCCTAGAGCAATGGTGTCGGCAAGAAGAATTAACGAAGTTTTGGACACCGATGTTAGCATCAAAAATGGATTGGTTGTTAATCCGGAAACAAAAACACATGGCGAAATTGAATTTAAAAATGTATCATTTAAGTATTTTGACGACGCGGAAGAATGCTTGAAAAATATATCGTTTAAAGTTGGTCAAGGCGAAACACTTGCCATTATTGGAGCGACAGGTTCGGGCAAAACGACCGTCCTTAACCTTATCCCAAGATATTATGATGTAACAAGTGGTCAAGTGCTTATTGATGGCATTAATGTAAAAGACTATGACCAAGAAACATTGCAAAACAAAGTGGCAATCGTGTCACAAAAAGCAGTGTTATTTAAAGGCGATATTAAATCAAATATTACATATGGCTCAAAAGAAGATGTGTCATATGACGACCCTAGAATTACAAAGGCATTGGAAATCGCAAAGGCGGATTTCGTTAAGAATTTGGACGAAGGAATTAAAAGTCCAGTAGCACAAGGCGGAACTAACTTTTCTGGTGGACAAAAACAAAGGTTGTCTATTGCCAGGGCAGTATTTAAAGATGCCGAAGTTATAGTATTTGACGATAGTTTCTCAGCGCTTGATTACAAGACCGATATGGAAGTTAGACAAAATATAAAGGCTAATTTATCTGACAAAACAATCATAATTGTTGCACAAAGAATAGGGACAATTAAGAATGCGGATAAGATTCTTGTGCTTGACAACGGCAAAATTGTGGGTAGTGGAACTCACGAAGAATTGCTTAAAAATTGCCAAGTATATCAAGAGATAGCCTTGTCACAATTGTCAAAGGAGGAGTTGTAATATGATGCCACAAAGAAGGTCGCAAGGACCAAAAGAGAAAGGTGATTTTAAGTCGTTAAAGAAAATATTTACATATTGCAAGCCATACACGGTATTGCTTGTAATCAGCATTGTGTTAGCCATAGCATCTAGTATTGCGACAATTATAGGCCCCGATAAAATTAGTGAACTTATGAATTTGATTACGGGCGGAATATTTACAGGAATTGATTTTGACAAGTTTACAAAAATATGTGTCACATTAGTTTTAATATATGTGTTTGGTGCAATATTCTCATATTCCCAACAATTTATAATGTCTACAGTTACTCAAAAAACATCAAAAAGCCTTAGAAGAGATATAAGTAGAAAAATCGACAAATTGCCATTATCCTACTACGACAAGACAACAAAAGGGGATATATTGTCAAGAGTCACCAATGATGTTGACACTATCTCCCAAACGCTGGGTTCGAGTTTTGCGGACTTAATTTCGTCAATTGTGCTATTTATTGGCGTAATTATAATGATGTTTAAGTCAAATTGGATATTGGCATTAGTCACAATTGGCTCATCAGTAATCGGCTTTTTGTGTATGTCACTCATTTTGTCAAAATCTCAAAAATACTTCAATAAGCGTCAAGAATATTTGGGTGAACTTAATGGTCAAATAGAAGAAACCTACTCAAATTACAAAATAGTAAGGTCATACAATGCAAAAGCCAACGAAGAAAATAAATTTGGCAATACAAATGCAAACTTATATAATGTTGAATGGAAATCCCAATTTTTGTCAGGACTTATGATGCCAATAATGTCATTTGTCGGAAACTTGTCGTATGTGTTAATCTTTGTAGTGGGTGTGGCAATTATTGTAGGTGGAAGTTCGAGTGTGACCATTGGAACACTTGTATCCTTTATAATTTATGCAAGATTATTTAGCCAACCGCTTACGACTTTTGCTCAATCAATGAGTTCTATCCAACAAGCAAGTGCAGCATCAAAAAGAGTATTTGAAATGCTTGAGACAGAAGAACTTAGCGACGAACAACACAAGACTCTAGTATTAGACGAAGTGAAAGGTGATGTGGAATTTAAGAATGTCCGTTTCGGCTACGATAAAGAAGAAGTCATTATCAAGAATTTCACGGGCAAGTTCAAGGCTGGGCAAAAGGTTGCAATTGTGGGACCAACTGGCGCTGGCAAAACGACAATTGTCAATCTTCTTATGAGATTCTATGAAGTTGATAGTGGAGATATATTAGTAGACGGGCACTCAATAAAGGATATGAAACGAGAGAGTGTTCACGACCTATTTGATATGATTTTGCAAGATACTTGGTTGTTTGGCGGAACGATTAGAGAAAACCTTGTATACAACAAAGAAGGCGTGACTGACAGCCAACTTGACAAAGTGTGTGAAGCGGTAGGACTAAAGCATTTTATAGCGACACTTCCGCACAAATACGATACAGTAATTGATGAGAATACTGCGTTGTCGGAAGGTCAAAAGCAACAACTAACCATAGCAAGAGCAATGATTAAAAATTCGCCCCTTCTTATTTTAGATGAAGCAACAAGTAATGTCGATACGCGTACCGAACTTATAATCCAACGAGCAATGGATAAACTTACCGAAGGCAGAACATCTTTTGTCATCGCTCATAGGCTATCGACAATTAAGAATGCTGATGTTATATTGGTGCTTAAAGATGGCGATATCATAGAGCAAGGCAATCACAAAGAATTGCTTAGTCAAAATGGCTTCTATGCCGAGTTGTACAATAGTCAATTTGTTGATGTTATTGACTAAATAGTGTGATGAAGTGGCAATATAAAAATAGCCACTTCATTTTTTTGTAAGTGTTAATTAAAGTCAATAAAATATGTTTTTGCAATGCGTTTGACTTTATAACATTTTTTCAATATAATTAATTGTAAAATGACATTTAGGAGATGTGAAAAATGAAAACAATATATACCAGTAACCTATGTCGCCCTAGACTTGAAAATGGCGAATTATTAAATGATAGGTTGTTAGACGCTAACGGCTTTGTGGATTTGCTTAGAATCACAGTAAATGACCTAAATAAGATGATGATTGTATTTTGTGATGACGAGTGCGACGGGCACACCAATCAAGAGATTGCTGAGTCTTTACTTAATAATTTTAGGTCGTCGGGGATGAACTTCAAAAAAGTGGTTGTTGCCAAATCTTTGAAGGATTTTTCGGACAATATTCATTCATCAGAATTAGTAATTGTGTATTGCCACGATGTAGAAAAGGCTGTTAAAACCTTAAACGAACTAAAGTTTGCAGAGATGTTAAATGATTATGCAGGATTGTTAATTTTGCCAAGTCTTTCGGCAAAATTATCGGCTACAAAACTTATACATTCTGCTAATGAGTCGCAAGTAATTTCGGGATTGGGAATAAAAGATTATTCGGTCAATCCGCACTTCAATAAGCCATTTTTGAGCATTTTTGATAAAGACATAACAAATACGATAAACCTAAATAAAGAACTTTCTAAGGAAGTTAAGGTTTTGGCTATTAATGACGACTCATATATATTGGACGACGGAAGTGATTTGGTCGTATATGGCGAGTGCTATGAATTCAACAATGGCAAAATGAAGAAAATTTGTAAAAACAATAACTTTAAAATTGTAAAATAGTGCAAAATAATTACCTATCTAAAGTGAACTAGTTAATTCGCATTTTGGATGGGTAATTTTTTTATGATTAATAATGCATTTATGATTTTTAATAATTATATTATTAAAAGTTTAAAATACATTTGACCTTTTTGTTATTCAAATGATAAAATTAAATTATGAAATTGATTTGTGAGATTAAAA
Organism: uncultured Christensenella sp.; assembly: GCA_964573405.1. Taxonomy (GTDB): domain Bacteria; phylum Bacillota; class Clostridia; order Christensenellales; family UBA1242; genus UBA11490. The sequence goes on from CAZNJK010000015.1 coordinate 19,672, forward strand.
TTACCAAATCAAAAAGGAGAGGAAATGGATAAAAAATATGACGCGTTATTTACACCATGGAAGATAGGCAATGTCGAAATCAAAAACAGAATAGTTTTGTGTCCAATGGGCGGAACATCGCTATTCGGCTGGATGGAGCACACCGGCAACCACTTCGACAAAGAATCTGCTAAGTTTTTCATCGAAAAAGCAAAAAACAATGTTGGGCTTATCATTCCCGGCATCGCACCCATTAAAAGTACATTTATGGGGCAATGGCTATATAAAAACAAGCGAATGTTTGCCGAATTGAAAGATTTTATGGACGAAATTCATAAGTACGGGGCAAAGTTGTTTGTTCAAATCACCGCCGGGATGGGAAGAAGTTGGGCGGTTCCTACGGCACTTGTTAAATTACACAATATGCCAGTAGTTAGGGATTTGATTAAACCTATTATCGACATCCCTTATCAAAGTGCAAGCCCTAGCGAATTGCCGTCCAGATGGTCCGACAAAATGACTTGCCGAGCAATGACCGTAAAGGAAATCGAAGAGATTATATACGCCTTTGGAAAGACTGCCGAACTTTGTAAGGAAGCGGGAGTAGACGGAGTGGAAGTTCATGCCGTGCACGAAGGGTATCTGCTTGACCAATTTACATTAAAATACACCAACAAGCGTACTGACGAGTGGGGCGGGTCATTTGAAAACCGTTATAGATTTCCAGTTGCAATCGTAAAAGAAATTAAAGAGCGTTGTGGCAAGGATTATCCGGTAAGCCTAAGATATTCGGTTGTTTCGAAAGTTAAAGACTTCTGTAAGGGTGCTTTGCCTAATGAAAAATACACCGAGATTGGCAGAGATATGAAAGAAAGCGAGAAGGCGGTAAAATATCTTCAAGACGCCGGCTACGATATGATAAACGCCGACAACGGCACATACGACTCTTGGTATTGGTCGCACCCACCTATGTATATGCCTCAAAATTGCAACTTGCAAGATGTAGCGCATATTAAGAAGTTTGTGACAATCCCCGTTGTTTGTGCTGGCCGAATGGAGCCAGAAGTTGGGGCAAAGGCGGTTAAGGACGGGCTTATAGACGCAGTAGGCTTCGCTAGGCAGTTCTTGGCAGACGGCGAGTGGGTGACAAAACTCATTGAAGATAGACTAGAAGACATTCGTCCTTGCATCTGCTGTCACAATGCGTGCTTCAATATGTCGCATTATAAGGGTGTTGCTAATGCTCAATCAATATATGATGCTAGCCACATTAGTAGATGTGCGTTGGTTCCGTCAGTAATGCAATCGGAAAAATACAAGATTACGCCAGCGAAAAAGAAGAAAAATATTGCAGTTATCGGTGGCGGAATTGGTGGAATGGAATCGGCTATTGTGTGTGCAAAACGAGGTCATAACGTCATATTGTATGAGAAAAACGATGTTTTGGGCGGTGTGTTTATCCCAGCATCTATGCCGTCCTTTAAGGAAAAAGATAGAGCACTTATTGCTTGGTACAATCGAGAAATTAGAAAATATCCGTCTATCACAATAAAACTAAACACCGAAATAACTGATGTTAGTTCGCTTAATGCCGATGAAGTTATCATCGCTACAGGTGCAAAACCAAGACGAATTCCTATTGAGGGAGTTGAGAAATCTATTGAAGCAATTGATTATTTAATGGGCGCTAAGGTTGGCAACAATGTAGTAGTTGTTGGTGGCGGACTTACCGGCTGTGAGATTGCTTACGATCTATATCTTCAAGGTAAAAAGCCAGTTATTGTGGAAATGAAAAACGACCTAATCGTGGCTGATGGCGTGTGTTTGGCTAATTCAAGTTATTTAAGAGATTTCTTCGAAACAAATAAAGTCCCGGTATATCTAGAATCAAGCGTAAGTAAAATAGACGACAAATCGGTGGTTATTAAGCACAACAACGGCGAAACAACCACAGTGAAAGCGGATTCAGTAATTATGTCGGTAGGGTATAAGCCAGCACCGATAGAAAAGAAGTCAAAGCACATCCACATCGTGGGTGACGCAAATGCAGTGGGTAACCTACGCACTGTAATTTGGGGCGCTTGGGATGTATGTATGAAAATATAATGTGGGGTGAATTATGAAATTAACTAAAGAACAGCAAGCAATTTTAAATGGCGAAAAGGGTGAAACAAAAGCAAAAGTTATGCAGACTATCATCCGCTATGGTGAACTTTTTGGTGCTGAAAAACTTGTGCCAGTCACAAGCAAATACAACCATCTTGTGACGTCGTTTGGACTAAAGGCACTAGGTCCAGTATATGACCTTATGAACAAACTTATAGAAGATGGTGTGGTGTCGCAACAGCAATTTTCTTGCGACCCTAGACCTTGCGATAAAAATGTACCAAAAAACTTCTTGCAAAATCTAATTTTCAATAAGTTTATGTACAGTAAGCAAGACTATTATGAAAAGCAGTTAAAACAATTAGGCCTAATGGGTGATGATGCATTTACTTGCACATGCTATATGGACGAAGTTGGAAATAAGCCAAATAAAGGCGAAGTATTAAGTTGGGCGGAGTCTTCGGCAGTGGTGTACGCCAACTCGGTACTTGGTGCAAGATGTAACCGCAATTCGGGAATTATGGATATTATGGGCTCAATCATTGGCTACGTTCCATATTTCGGGCTACTTACCGACGACGGCCGTAAGGCAAAGTGGGTGATTGAAATTAAAACAACCAAAAAGCCCGAAGCCCAACTTTTAGGTTCTGCAATCGGAATGAAAGTAATGGAAGATGTTCCATATATAAAAGGGCTTGACAAATGGCTCGGAAAAGAGATGAAAGATGATGTAAGGTCGTACTTGAAAGACTTTGGCGCTGCCACGGCATCAAATGGCGCGGTGGGGCTATATCATATAGAAAATCTTACACCAGAAGCAAAAGATATGGGTGAGAAATTGATAGTTAAAGACGCGAAAACATATGTGATTGACGACGCCGAACTTGAGAAAGTGTACAAAAGTTATCCAGTTATTTGGAAAAATAAAGATGCAAAGCCTAAGTTGTGCTTTATGGGTTGTCCACATATGAGCCTTGAGCAGTTGAAAACTTGGACGGAAAAAATTGAGAAATCGCTTGAGGAATTTGGCAATAAAAAAGTCGTAATTCCTACAGTATTTACCACATCGCCAGCAGTATTAAAGGAATTTGAAAAGACCGAGTATTCGGCTAAGTTAAAGGCAATGGGCGTAATTGTTTCTTACATCTGCCCACTTATGTATATGAACAATCCGTTATGTGGCAAAATGCCAGTAATTACTTCGTCCAACAAATTGCGTACTTACACAACGGCAAGATATTACACCGATGACGAAATATTGATTCAAATCACAAAAGGGGGAGCAAGATAATGAAAAAATTTAAAGGTCGTGTAATTGCACCGGGAGAAGTAACCGCTGAAGCCCTTGTTTCAAAGGGTGGGCTCAACACCCTTGCATCATTCCAAAAAGCATTGCAATTTGGCGATAAAAAGGCGACTTGTGGGGACCAAAACAACCCCGATTTGTATGGCAAGCAAATGTGTGGAAAGGCTCTATGTTTGCCACAAACAATAGGCTCAACAACCGGTGGACTTGTGCTATATTGTGCGTGTTCTATGGGCCGACAACCAAAATGTATGTTGTTCTCGGAGGAAATTGACTCGCTTGCTGGCGCGGGAGTAATTCTTGCGGATGTGTGGCTTGATGGCGAAACATCGAAAATGCCGGTAGTAGATTCGCTAGGTCAAGAATTTCTTGATTATGTGAAGGACGGGATGACAATTACTATCAAAAATGATGGGGTAGTAGAAGTAGAATAAGCCCCAAATTGCCTATAATCATTACAAATTTTGCGATATAAATTACAAACAATTATGACTAACAAAAATTAATTGTAAAAATTTGAAATTTTTTGCAAATTATTATTGACATAATTTTTAATATTTGTTATTATTATATCGCAAATGTTTTGGGGGTATAGCTCAGCTGGCTAGAGCACCTGCCTTGCAAGCAGGGGGTCATCGGTTCAAATCCGATTATCTCCACCAAATATTTTGAGTTTGAAATCTCTTTATCAAAATTCAACAATATAGGATTGTAGCTCAGCAGGTTAGAGCACCACCCTGATAAGGTGGGGGTCGG
>CAZNJK010000016.1:0-23126 GCA_964573405.1 uncultured Christensenella sp.
ACACCAAAAGTTGTGTGTGCTTCATACAATGCGTAGTCAATATCACTTCTTAAAGTTTGAAGTGGTAGTCTACCTTCTTGGTAATGCTCGCTTCTTGCGATTTCAGCACCATCAAGACGGCCACTAAGCATTATTTTGCAACCTTGAGCACCTGCTCTCATAACTCTTTGCATACCTTGTTTCATTGCTCTTCTAAAGCCAACACGTTTTTCAAGTGATTGAGCGATTGATTGAGCAACCAACATAGCGTTTAAGTCAGGTCTTTTAACTTCCTTAATATTAAGGAAAACTTGTTTTCCCCCGCAAATCTTTGCAAGGTCTTTTTTCAATTCTTCAACTCCAGCACCCTTGGTACCAATCATAACACCAGGTTTTGAAGTGAAAACATCAACGATAACACGGTTTTGTGTTCTTTCAATAACTATCTTAGAAACACTGCTTGTAGCGTACTTTTTATTTATAAAGGTTCTAATTTTGTTATCTTCTACTAAGTAATCAGAGAAGTTTTTCTTGTTTGCAATCCAAGATGAACTCCACTCTTTATTAACACCAACTCTTAAACCGTGTGGATTAACTTTTTGTCCCATTACTCTATTAGTCTCCTTTATTTATTTACACTATCTAGCACGATAGTTACATGACAAGTTCTTTTAGTGATTGTATCAACTCCACCTTTTCCTCTGAAAGAAACTCTCTTGAAAGATGGACCTTGATTTGCTACGGCTTCAACAACGATTAAATCGTCTCTATTTAAGCCTTTATTGTTTTCTGCATTAGCAACTGCAGAATTTAAAACTTTTTTAACAACCATTGAAGCGGTGCTAGGAGTAATATCCAAAATAGCATTTGCTTCAGTGATGTGTTGTCCTTTAATAATATCTAAAACTCTTTTCGCTTTAGTAGCACTCATACGAACATATCTAGCAGTAGCAGTAGGACGAGTGTCTTTGTTTTGTTTTCTTAAAGCGGTTTTTTCTTTCATTCTCTTTGCCATATTACTGTACTCCTATATTATTTCTTTTTGGTTACGGCTTTCTTATCGTTACCGTGACCTCTATATGTTCTTGTAGGTGCAAATTCGCCTAATTTATGACCAATCATATCTACTGTACAATATACAGGAATGTGTTTGATACCATTATGAACTGCAATGGTATGTCCAACAAATTCAGGATATATTGTAGAAGAACGACTCCATGTCTTTAATACTTGTTTTTTGCCTTCGTTGTTAAGTTTTACTATTCTTGAGAAAAGTCTTTCTTCAACGAAAGGTTTTTTCTTTAAACTTCTACTCATAAACTTTACTCCTAATTAACACGCTTAATAATAAGTTTAGAACTTTGCTTCTTATTATTTCTAGTCTTTTTACCCATAGCAGGTTTGCCCCAAGGTGTAAGTGGGTTCTTTCTACCAACAGGAGATTTACCTTCACCACCACCGTGTGGGTGATCATTAGGGTTCATTACACTACCTCTTACAGTAGGTCTAATTCCCATATGTCTTGTTCTACCAGCCTTACCTAGAGAAACAAGTTCGTGGTCTAGATTGCCAACTTGACCGATTGTTGCACGACAAGTAGCAAGAACCATTCTCATTTCGCCAGAAGGCAATTTGATAGTCGCATATTTGCCTTCTTTAGCCATAAGTCTTGCTTCCATACCAGCAGAACGAACCATTTGTCCACCCTTGCCGGCTTGAAGTTCAATATTATGGATAACAGCACCAACAGGCATTTGACCAAGTGGCATATTGTTGCCGACTTTGATTTCAACATTTTCCTTACCGCTAACAACTGTGTCGCCCACGTTAAGTCCTTTAGGTGCTAGGATATATCTTTTTTCACCATCAACATAGTTAAGTAATGCGATGTAAGCGCTACGATTTGGGTCATATTCAATTCCAACAACCTTAGCTGGAACACCGTCTTTATCTCTTTTGAAGTCGATGATTCTGTATTTAACTCTGTTTCCACCACCTCTATGTCTAACTGTGATTCTACCATTGTTATTTCTACCAGCAGATTTAACTTTTTCTACTAATAAGGATTTTTCTGGCTCTTTTTTAGTAACTTCATCATAAGATGCAGTTGTGTAGAATCTACGAGCAGGAGATGTAGGATTATATGTCTTAATAGCCATTATTTTTTCCTCCTAACCTGATTATGACAAACTGTCAAAAAACTCAATTGTTTTGCTGTCTTCAGTTAAAGTAACATACGCTTTCTTATAATCAGATGTGAAGCCTTGAGTTTTTCCTTGTCTTTTTAATTTTCCATCAATGTTTGCAGTGTTTACTGATTTTACTTTAACACCGAAAATTTCTTCGATAGCCTTTTTGATTTCAACTTTGTTAGCAGACTTAGCAACTTTGAATGTGTACTTCTTATTTGCAATGTCAGCATAACTCTTTTCACTTAAAATAGGCTTAATAATAATATCGTATTGTTTCATTATTCCTTATAAGCCTCCTCGATTTGTTTTACAGCATCTACGGTAAGAACTAATTTGTCGCATACCATAATGTCATATACATTAAGCAATCCCGCTGTTGTAACATCGATGCATGGGATGTTAGCAGATGCTTTGATAACATTTTCATTGTTACCTTTTGTAACAAATAAAACATTTCTATTTAATCCCAAATTGGTGTAGATTTGTTTCATTTGTTTTGTTTTTGCTTCACTAAGAGTCAAATCGTTAAGAACGATGATTTCTTTTTCGGCCAATTTAGTGCTTATAGCACTCTTGAATGCAGTTCTTTTTGCTTCCTTGTTAACTTTCTTAGAATAGTCACGAGGCTTTGGTGCAAAAACAACTCCACCACCTCTCCATTGTGGTCCTTTTGTTGAACCTTGTCTTGCTCTACCTGTACCTTTTTGTCTCCAAGGTTTTTTAGCATGACCTCTAACTTCACTACGAGTTAAAGTGCTCTTTGTACCTTGTCTTTGGTTTGCTAAGTAAGCAACGACAACTTGGTGAATAAGTGCTTCATTGTATTCTTGTTTGAATACTTTGTCAGATACTTTTAATGTATCGCACTCTTGACCCGTAATATTTAAAACTTTAATACTTGCCATTGTCTTTTACTCCTTATTTTGCCTTAACTGCTTCTTTAATGCTTACCAAACTGCCTTTAGCACCTGGGATAGCACCTTTTACTAGAAGGATATTTCTTTCCAAGTCAACTTTAACGACTTGAAGATTTTGAATAGTAACTCTTTCGTTACCGTATCTACCAGACATTTTCTTACCCTTAAATACTTTACCTGGATAAGTATTGCTACCGATAGAACCTGAGTGACGGTGAACTGGACCATTACCATGGCTCATTCTCATTCTACCAAAATTCCATTTTTTGATAACACCGGTGTAGCCATGACCTTTAGTCTTACCTGTAATATCAACAAGTTCGCCTTCAGCGAATACATCACATTTGATTTCTTGACCAAGTTGATACTCACCATCAAGTTTGAATTCTTTTAAGAATCTCTTTGGTGTAACATTTGCTTTTTTGAATTGACCTAATACAGGTTTGTTAACAAGTTTTTCTCTAATGTCGCTATAAGCAAGTTGAACTGCGTTGTAGCCGTCAGTAGATGTTGTTTTAACCTGAGTAACATAGCAAGGACCTGCTTCGATAACTGTAACAGGAATAACTAAGCCTTTTTCAGAAAAGATTTGTGTCATACCAAGTTTTTTGCCTAACAATGCTTTCTTCATAACTTTATCTCCTTTTACAATTTAATATTGATATCTACGCCAGCAGGTAAATCCAACTTCATCAAAGCATCAACTGCTTTTGCTGATGGGCTATAAATATCTATTAGCCTTTTGTGTGTTTTCATTTCGAATTGTTCTCGTGAATCCTTGTACTTGTGAGGAGCACGAATGATTGTAACCACTTCTCTATCTGTTGGAAGTGGAATTGGGCCACTAATCTTTGCACCAAACTTGTTAGCAGTATCGATGATTCTTTTGCAAGCTTGATCAATAAGGTTGTGGTCATACGCCGTTAATTTAACTCTTATTTTTTGTGTTGCCATCAATTTTCCTCCGTTTTATAATAAAAAATTAACTTACCTAACACTCGTTTATTTGCACTAATATAATATATAAAACACTTGACCGTGTGTTTCATGCCGTAACTCAAAAAAAATGTGCAGGAGTGTTAGTCGTTTTTATCAATGTAAAAACCATAGTCCGTGTAAATTATCCCTTAGATTTTGGCGTGTCTAAAAGGTAACTTCACACATCACCCCATATTACAGCAAGCATAGTTTACAACATATTTTTAGGGTTGTCAACACTTTTTTGAAAGTTTTTTTATATTTAATATAATAAATATTATATAGAATAAAAACATTAAATATAAAGACGGCAAATAGGGATTTTTTTGACTTAAAAACTTTGCTTGAAACAAAAGTTTGTGTAAATTGACCAAAAGAATTTTATCAATTTTTAACAAATTTAATATAAAAAACAAAAAAGATGACAGTTTTGTCATCTTATAAACAGCATAAAATCGTATATATAATAAGTAAAATTAGTGTAAAAATAGCAACCCAAAAAGCGAACCAATTTTTGATTGGTTTTTTTTCGTCGCCTTTTTTTATAGCAGATATCAAGCACACTACAACAATAATAAAGCCTATTCCTATAATTGCTCCCCTAACTGCGGGATTTACATTCCTAACAAGAGAGTTGTAAAAATTATTCCACATTGCACCGAAAAGCCCGCCACCAAGCATTTGCATCATAAGTATAATCTCCTTAAAAAATTATAACACACCAATTATTTTAATTAGTATACTACACATATTTTCAAAAATCAAGTAAATTACATTTTATTTTTAATAAGCGAATGTGCCGTAAATTCGGCTGGCTTTGGAATATTTAGCAATTCCAAGATTGTAGGCGATATATTGCATAGGCTACCGCTATTTAGTTCCATATCGCCACCATTAACTACCACGAATGGAACTTTGCTTGTGGTGTGTTCGGTTAGTTTTTTGCCGTCCTTACTAAGCATTTTTTCCGCATTGCCGTGGTCGGCGGTGATTACAGCGACTCCCCCAATAGATATAATGGCGTCTACAAGTTTTTTAAGTTGTTCGTCCATTATTTTAATTGACTCAATTGTCGCTTCCAAATTTCCAGTATGGCCAAGCATATCGCAATTTGAATAATTTAGAACCATAAGCGAATATTTTTTGGACAATATCTCATCAATCGCCTTGTCGGTAATTTCGCGTGTACGCATTTGCGGGGTTTCATCAAAAGGCTTATCCTTAATTGTTTCAATTAAAAATCGCGACTCCCCCGCCACCGGCGTTTCAATCCCACCATTAAGATAGAATGTTACATGTGCGTATTTTGTTGTTTCGGCAATTTTAAACTGCTTCAAGCCCGCACTCGACACCACTTGTGATAGATTGACAGCCAAATTGTCCTTCTTGAATGCAACATTTAATTTATCATACTTATCATATTCAGAAAATCCGCAAAAATAGATGTGACTTAAATCAACACGCCCGAACTTGTCAAATTTTTTCTCAACAAAACTTGAAGTTATTTGTCTTGCTCGGTCATCACGGAAGTTAAAGAATATTACCCCATCATAGTCTGCTATTGTGTGAGTTTTTTCGTTGTCGGGAATAACAATCGGCTCCAAAAACTCGTCCATAACACCTTTTTTATAACTTTCTTTTACGGCACTTAATGTGTCATTTGCATAGTACTCGGCGTCGCCCAAAACCATAGCCCTATATGCTCTCTCGGTCCTGTCCCAGTTTTGCTCCCTATCCATAGCGAAATAACGCCCTATTATAGTAGATATTTTGACATTTTGCATAGTAGCAATTTTGTCGATTAATTGTTGTAGATATTTAACTCCCGAGTCTTGATATGTGTCACGGCCGTCAAGAAAACAATGCAAATACACATTCTCGACGCCATTAGTTTTTGCCATATCCAACAAATTAAACAAGTGATTGATGTGGCTATGAACTCCGCCGTCGCTAAGTAATCCCATTATATGCAAATTCGAATTGTGCAACTTTACATACTCAAATGTCGACAAAAGTTCTGGATTTTTGAAGAAATCGCCATTTTTAATACTACTATTTATTTTTGCAAGTTTCTGTTCTACAAGTCGCCCCGCGCCTATATTGAGATGCCCCGTTTCGGAGTTGCCCATTACTCCGCTAGGGAGTCCCACACACCCTCCACTTGCTTCTAGCGTTGTGGACGGGTAGTTTGTATAATAGTAGTTAAAATTCTTCGGATTTGCAAGTGCGATTGCATTACCCTTCTTTTGCTTATTGATTCCAAATCCGTCAAGTATAATTAATCCTACAAATTTATTTGGCATACACCCCTTACTCCTCTATATTAAGTGAAAATAATCTTTGGAATGTTTCAATTTTTAGGCACGCTCCACCTATAAGCCCGCCATCGATATGGGTCTTTGAAAGTATTTCTACCGCATTTTCCGGCTTTAAAGAGCCACCATACAACAAGACAATTTCACCTTCGGTCAAATCAGATAATTTGCAAATGTATTGCTTTACAAATCGTGCCACATCTTCCGCTTGCTTGCTCGTAGCACTCTCGCCCGTCCCAATTGCCCATACTGGCTCATACGCAAAAATCAACTTCTTTATCTCTTCCTTAGTTAGGTCGTTAAGGGCTTCTTCAAGTTGAGTTTTGATTACTTTTTTCGTCAAATCTTTATCTCTCTCGTCTTTTGTTTCGCCAAAACACAAAATTGGCTTCAATCCATCCTTTAAAAGAGCCTTTATTTTAAGCGACACTTTTTCGTTGGTTTCGTTGTCATATTGACGACGCTCGCTATGACCTACAAGGCACATATTGCATCCGAAATCCTTAAGCATCGCCACACTACTCTCGCCCGTAAAAGCACCTTTTTTCTCAAAATGGCAGTTTTGAGCACCGTACCAAACGGAAGTTTTCCTTAAATACTTGTCTGCCAAATATAGATAAGGAGCACTTACAGCCACGCCTACCACATTGTTTGTCTTTTTTGACAATTTGGCAAGGTCTTTCAAATATGGCTCAAGTTCGGATTTTGTCATATTCATCTTATGATTGCCAATTAAATAAAGTTTTTTCATTTTTCATATTCCTTTTTAGATGATTTTGTTTTCTATGATATCTACCGCTGGAAGAACCTTCCCTTCAAGCAACTTTAGGCTTGCTCCACCGCCCGTAGACAAGTGCGATATTTTCTTTTTTAGCCCCATATTTACAATTGCCGACACACTATCTCCGCCACCTACAATTGTAGTCCCATGACATTTTGCAACGGCTTTTGCGACCTTGTATGTCCCTTCACTAAAGGCCTTGTTCTCAAATACACCCATTGGGCCGTTCCAAATCACGGTTTTTGAGCGTTTTATAGCCTTTACATATTGTTTGATTGTCTTTTTGCCGATATCGACACCCATTTTATCTGATGGAATACCTTCCGAAATGTTTACACACTCACCACTTTCGCTATCGATAGCGTCAGCAATCACAACATCGCTAGGAAGCAGTAAATTAACATGGCTATCCTTTGCCAACTCAATAATCTCTTTACAATAGGCTAATTGTTCATCATCGCACAACGATTTCCCTATGTTGTAGTCTTGTGCTTTTAGGAATGTAAATGCCATTCCGCCACCTATAATTATTGTATTTGCTTTGCCTATCAAACTTTTCACAATCCCGATTTTGTCTTTTACCTTTGCACCGCCCAAAATTGCCACGAATGGTCGTTTTGGGGCTTCAATTGTGCCAGAAATCATCTTCAACTCTCGTTCAACAAGCAGTCCTATGGCATTAGGTCTCATACAAGCAACCCCATAAGTCGATGAGTGCTTACGGTGAGATGTTCCAAAAGCGTCAAATACAAAAACATCGCAAAGGTTTGCTAATTTCTCGCTCAAATCCTTATCGTTAAGTTCTTCACCGCTCTCAAATCGTACATTTTCAAGCAACAATATCTCGCCCATTTTAAGTTGGCTTGATTTCGATACTGCATCATCCCCAACGACATCGTCGGACATTAAAACATTGGTGTTTGGCAATAACTTTTTTAATCTTTCATACACCGGGTTAAGCGAGAATTCTGCATTATACTTGCCGTCGGGACGCCCCAAATGGCTAACCAACACCACTTTAGCACCTTTGCCCAACAACTCTCTAATGGTTGGCAATGCTTCGACTATACGCGTATCGTCGGTGATTTTGCCATCCTTAATTGGAACATTAAAATCAACTCTTACTAAAACTCTTTTATCATATACATCTATATCTCTTATTGTTTTTTTATCCATAACCGCCTCTTAATTATTATATTATTACACTTATAGTATATATTTTCGCCGATTTTAAAGCAAACGATATGAAAAAATAGTGAAAAGATTTTTCACTTTTTAGTCAAATATACTCTCCAATTTTTCCATAACGACATTCAAATCGGGTTCAGTTGTGATTTCCGCCTTGATTTTTGTGGCATTTTTGATATTCTTTAAATACCACAAAATATGTTTTCGCATATGTTTTACTATAAACCTTTCGGGGTAAAATTTTTTCAAAATCTCTATGTGTTTTTTGATGAAATATAGTTGATTTCTATCTTCTTTTTCGCCCAACAATTCTTTAAAAATCCATGGTCGCCCCATTGTTGCTCTACCCACCATAACCGCATCAACTCCAGTGTAAGAAAGCATTCTCTCATAACTTTCCTTATCAACCACATCGCCATTGCCTATTACTGGGATGTTTACCGCGTCTTTTACCGCTTTTATAATATCCCAATCCGCTAGCCCGCTGTAGCCTTGCTCGGTGGTGCGTGCGTGAATCGTGATTGCACTCGCCCCCGCACTCTCACACATTTTGGCGAACTCCACTGCGACAATATGGTCACTATCCCAACCGCTACGGAATTTCACCGTAATCGGCTTATTAGTCGCACTAACACACGCCTTTATTATTCGCTCCGCAAGTGGCAAGTCCTTAAGTAGTGCACTCCCTTCGCCGTTTTTTACAATTTTAGGCGCAGGACAACCCATATTTAAGTCTATTATGTCAAATTTCGAAAGCAAATCGCTCTTGCACGCATCAGCCATTACTTCGGGGTCATTGCCAAATATTTGCACGATTTTGATTTTTTCATTGTCGGCAGTAAATAGCATATCGGCGGTTTTTTTATTGTTGTACATTATGGCTTTTGCACTTATAAGTTCGGTCGAACCCGCGTCAGCACCGCATTCAATCGCCATACTTCTAAAAGCCACATCTGTGACATTTGACATCGGTGCAATAAGTAAATTATTTGGAAATTCAATATTCTTAATTCTCATATTTTTTGGTCCTTGTCTAGAAAAATTATACCAATAAGCACGCATTTTGACAAGCGTTTTCCCCTATTATGCAAAAAATCAATTTATTGCTATATGTAGCCGATTTTTCGATAAACACTTGTATAATAAAGCAAGTCCTACAAAATCACTTTGAAAATAAATTTTCTTATTTTAAAGAGAAACATAAAGGCTCTTCAAAATCGTTTTTTATTTAAAGTACCCGCATATGCTATTTAAAAATTACACATATTTTAAAATATCCCTTTCATATGAAAACAAAAAGCAAAACACCCAAGTCAAATAAAACTTTCTCAAAAAAAATCAAAGTCGCTCAAAAATTATAAAGCGAATGGCAAAGTTTATCAGCTATAGAGCAAAACTTAACAAACAAAAAAATCACAGCAATAACTGTGATTTTCTTTAAAATGATTATCTACTATTTCTTATTAACAGCGTCTTTCAAAGCCTTAGCAGGTTTGAATACAGGTGCTTTGCTAGCAGGAACATTGATAACTTCTTTTGTACGAGGGTTAACGCTTTGTCTAGCGGCTCTCTTTCTTACAACGAATTTGCCAAGACCAGCAACTGAAACTTCTTCACCTTTAACAAGTGTAGCTGTTCCTACTTCAATCAAAGCATCAACTACTGCTGTAACATCTTTTTGAGTTAAGCCAACTTGCTCTGCTACAACTTTTACCAAATCAGATTTATTCATTTTAATTTCTCCTTTCCATTTGATACCCAATTATAACAAATAAATGGCTAAAATCCAAACAAATTTAGCCATTTTGTGTTAAAAATATACATTTTTTGAGTACTTATCATCAAAAATCATCAAGAAATCGCTTCTTTTAGCCCTTTACCCGCCTTAAAATACGGCAATTTGCTCGCTGGAATGGTGATTTTTGACTTCGTGATGGGATTGTAGGTCGTGCGAGCATTTTTATTTTTTACATCAAACTTCCCAAATCCGACTAGGTTGATGTCGTCGCCGTTTTTCAATGTGCTTTTTACAAGCCCCATAAGTGCGTTAAGACAGTTGTTGCAGTCTTTTTGCGTAAGGCTACACTTTTTGCTTAACTCCTTTATTAATTCTGATTTGTTCATATTACCTCCTAAATTTTTGTTAATTATACCCAATTATGACGGAGATATACTTGACCCTACTTGGTTTTTGAAAATGGAATATATTTCAATTCGGACTTACTAAAACATTTTAACAGCACTATAAGTAGCCCATATATTGTGACAAGCACCACTCCGCTTACAATAAGCGACAGCCATACATTTATGCCATCAAAAATCACTCGCATAAAATATGCAAATAGTCCCGCAATCGCTACAGATAATGAAGGAATAGCCAATGGCCTAACAAAATTCTCGGAAAAATTCAGTTCGCTTTTCAATATCATAACACAACCCACTATGCAAAGTAGCATAAAGGCCACATTGCCAAGCACTATTCCAAATACATTAAGATGTATATTTTGCACCAATTTAATTGTAACCCCCACACGAACAGCCATTGAACATAGCATAATAAAAAACACCTTGTATGACTTATTTAGCGCTTGCAAAACACTGACCAAAGTGCCCAGTATTGAATTATATACAATCGTGATGCTTGACATCATAAGTAGTCGGTGAGCAAAATCAAATTCATTAACAACCCCGCCTACATTAAAGTTATATAAAGCGGAAATAATTTGCCTTGACATTATTAAAAAATACACAAACATCGGTAGCGATATAATCCATGTGATTTTTATAAAAAACGACACCCTTTCTGTAATTTTTTCGGTACTATGCAAATGCTTCAAACTGCTGATATTCGGGACGATTACTGTCGACAACGATGTAGTTATTATAATTGGCAACGAAATAAGTGCCGACACCACTCCGTTGCTGATTCCATATAGGCTGGTGGCAGTGTATGAAGAATATCCCGATTTCGTGAGTAAATTGATTATCATAAAACTATCGATAAGCGACATTAGTGGAATTATGAGCGACAAAAGTGTATTTGGGATAGTCTTCGCAAACACTTCTTTCATCGCCGTGCTTAATTTAATCAATTCGTCACAACTATGCAAATAGCATTTTTGTGGCTTCATTACATGTTTTTTTGCAATTTTGGACGATTTTAATTTTAAAGGGGCTTCAAGCATATCAAATCTATGAGAATTGGGATTTTCATTATAAAACTTTCTGTCCCCAACTTTTTTGTGCCATATATAATTAATTATCATTAGCAAAAGAGTAACAAACTCACTAATTGTGACCGCCAAAACCGACCCGAAAACCGCATACTCCACCCCTTTAGGAAGCAATTTATATGAAAGCCATAGTCCCGTCACCATTTTTACAATTTGCTCGACAATCATCGATAAAGACGACGGAATCATATTTTCAATACCTTGAAAATAGCCCTTAATCACGGTTACTAATGACGCAAAGACAATCGCCGGCGAAATTGCCATAAATCCAAGATATGATAATATGTTCCCTTGTTCATATGCTATGTTTTTAGCAAAAACAAACACCAAAATGGCAAAAATCGTACTAAAAGCCAGGCTGATTATAAGTCCTGCGCAAAAGTATGTCGTTTTATTGGATTTTAACTTATTTGCGCGAGATTTTGCGACAAGTTGGGTCACTGCTATGCTCACCCCACTACTACTAAATACCAGCAATAAGTTGTATAGCGGAAATACTAGATAATATATTCCCATCCCCGCACTGCCAATAATATTAGTAAGCGGAATTTTATAAAAAGCGCCTATGATTTTTGCAATTATTCCGCCCACTGTCAAAATAACCGCGCCCCAAATAAATGTAGGTTTTTTCATAGTTAATTGGTAAGTTGCATAGTAATCAATTTGCTTATAGTCTGCATTACTTTAATGTCAACATTAGTCGGAATTGCGTCACTGCTTAAAAGGACTATTAACCCTATGCTTTTGCCTTCTAGAATTATTGGGATGACAATTTGGCTAGTAAACTTCATTTCGTCTTTTTGGATAATCGGTAGCAATGTTGTCCTAAATTCGTCACTTGCCGTATAATTTAAAGAATTATGTATGATTTTAACCAATTCGTCGCTTAGTGGCTTATTTAGATACTGTTTTTTTGAAATTCCAACACAACACACAACTTTTTCTTCATCGGTGATTAGTACTGGGAAATTGAGCATTTCATATAACACATTACACATCTTTTCAGCCAATTCACTAATGCTTTCAATGACTTTATTGCGTCTTAGCAAAATGTCCATTTCGTCGGTCACCATTATTTCCATTGGCGTACCTTCCGATATAAACAAAGAATTTCTTATCTCTTTGGGAATTACTATTCGTCCCAAATCATCTACTCTCCTTACAATTCCCGAACTTTTCATTTACCTTCCCCTTACAATTTTTTATCTTACCTATTAGCACATTGAACTTAAAATCCTTCAATTAGCATATAATTAATTCCGCTTTAAGAATCTTATTAACTTTAGTATTTTCTTAATCCTTTTTAATATTCTTAATATGAAAAAAAATGTTCAAATCGTAATTGATTTGAACATTTTTTCATTTTAAATAACCATTATTTTTCACTAGACTTTTTTGCACTTGCTGTAGACTTTTTCGCAGTCGTAGTTTTCTTTGCTGTGCTTGTAGTCTTTTTTGCCGTACTTGTAGAAGCCTTTTTCGTTGTTGATGTGGACTTCTTAGCAGGTGCTGGTTTTTCGACTTTCTCAACTTCTTCGGTCTTGTTTTCTACAGGTGTTTCTTCTACAACTTCTGGGATAATCTCGATATCTTTTTCTCCATTTTCTCTTTCTTTAGCTTTTTCGCCGTATATTAGCAATTCCCTAAAGAATAGTTCACAAGATGCTTGATAATAGGTTGTAATAACAGCCCAAACACAAGTTGTGAAGATGTAGTCAAGAACAAAGCAAACAATTGCTAGAGCCTTATAATCTGGCCAAAGTTTGAATGTAATAAGCACTCCGGTAATACTTAGCACCAATACAATAACATAAACAAGCCAATAAAGTACTTTAAATGACAACATATTTGTGTAATTGTCTTTCATTCCTTGACGGCATTGTTTCATTGCTTCCCAAGGTGTTTGTGATTTATTGCGTTCTGCAAAGAAAAGCGACATGCTATATAGTGCAATTAGAATAATTCCTGGAACAATCAATAGCACTCCACCCAACACAAACATACAAACAAGGATTACTCCTAAGAAAAGTTCAAGGAATGGGTTAGAGAATTCGGAAAAAATCATCTTAATAGATGGATTTTTGTCATCAAGCAAATCTCTCATATAGCGGATATAACCCGTCTGAAGCACTCCCCAAAACAATACTGCAACTGGGATTGCATAAAAACTAAACATACAAGCCATAATAGGCAAAAGCAATACCAATGTAGCAAGGAACCCCTTACCATATTTGCCTTTTAACTTTTTACTTGTCATACTTATAAGTTCTATACTATTCTTACTAACGTTTGACATATTTTAACCTCCATTTTAATAATTATATCAACAATTTAAGAATTTGCAAAATAAAAATGCTTAAATTTATTAATTATTAAGTAAATATATAGTTTCTTACCGCTCTACTTCCTATATAGTCCCACTTTCTCCGCTAGGACTAGTAGTTGCTTGACACAAATTAAAGTATCCGGACGCTTTGACTTTTGTAAATATTTTACCACTAGACAAATTGTCGGAAATATCAAATGTAAACCTATATGGCCAAGCGCGACTTATGGTTGAGTCACTATGCGAAATTTTAAACTCGATCACGGCTTTATTTCCACTTTCATTCGGCGATTGCACAGTAATTGTAGGAGTTAGTCCAGCAGGATATTCTTTCCCGGTGTCATATTTTTCGCTATTGTACAATTTCCCAGACCCCGTTTCTCCCGCAATAAATTCGTTGTATAATTTTGCCAATGCTAGTTTGTAATTTCGTGCCACATCTATGGCGTTGGTCATTACAATTTCAAGACCTTCGGTCCAGTCTTCCACATTTTCTTTGGCCTCTCCATTGCTATTTAACTCAAAGCATGTTAGATAAATACTATTAGAACTATTATATTCAACATCTATAAAATTAAATATTGACTGATCTTCATTGCCTGTAGTAATCGTTTTTTGCAATGTTGTTGTTCCATCGCCATTTTTAATATACGCATACGCATTCAAATTCTCAACAAGTTGAGTTACACTTACGGAATGGTCTTTAGTGTATGAAATATATGTGTATGTACATATATCTAACCCTTCACTTTCGCTGGTCGTCGTCACTGCATTTTGATTCTTGTCCGTTTGAACAATAACCGCATATAATGTAATGTAAGTATTTTCCGCCAATGCATTTAGTGCCCCAAGTGTAAAGTCATCTTGCCCCACTTCCATAAAATAGTCACCGCCATTTAGATAAGACGAATCAGTGATATTCATCAATCTGTATCGCGTAGGAATATCATTATTATCATCATTACCGCTATTATTGTAAGTTTTTACAGTTGGTTTTAAGTAATATTTATTATTTGATGCTGGGCTTAACGATGCTGAAGAATCATCGTTTACAATATTGTCATCGTATTTTACAAACCACTTAACAGTGGTATATTCCATATCCTTTGATAAGTCATTTGCTTTAACAACTACATTATTTTTTATTACTTCGCTTTCACTCTTTCTTACACCTACGCTAAACTCTCGTTCCTTATAATACACTCCCCCTTCTGAGCCGTGAGCAACAACTTTTGCTCGTCCATCGTCATTTTTATATACTGTGCCCGCATTGTTTAAAACAATTGAAGTCGTGCCGACATTGTTGATGTTATTTACTCCACTGCCATTTTTGGTAGTGTTGTACTGGATTGTCCCCGCTGTATATGTGATTTTTAGCGGAGAACAAGAATATGCATAACCGTTAAGTCTATTAAGTATCTCCTGATCGGTTACTATGGTATTGCTAAGAGCACCCTTTTGTGAAGTTGCCCATACTTCTTTGCCATCATTCGTGCGAAGATAATATTTTGATTCTGTAGGTCTGCCACTTGCCCCCGTCGTCGTAAGGGTAATAGACTTGTTTGTTTCATCTGTATATTCTATATCATTACTTTCGTAAGCATATACTAGATAATACTTGTCGTTATTGGCGGTAGGACTTAATGTTTCTATTTCCCAATTAACATCTCCATTATCTAAAGTCACTTTTTTAATTTTGATTTTGCTATTGTTGTCTTCAACTTTTTTGTAGTAGGATGTACCTATATAATAGTAACTATTGATTACATTTATTTTGTCTTCAATGGATTCCGCACCATCTAAAGCACCAGTATATGCATCTTTATCGGACAAATAACACAACCTAATATCCAGTTCCCTAAGAGCATTGAAAAGTACTTGGGTGTCCATAGCTTCACTATCACCATTAAGGCCGATTCCTAATTGTGTATTAATATCTGATATGGTGTAGGTATTGAGTTGTAGAACTGGTCGAGAAATTTCTTCCCCCACATTAACATTTGATATTGATGTTACTTTAATATTCTTTACACCGATTAAAATTGTTTTTCTTGCAAAGATATAGTCAATTGTATCTTCTATTGCTTTCATAAATTGTGTCTTATTTCTAGTGTATTTGATTGGGTCCAATTCAATTAGCCCTGTGGCACTATCTACGAAAACTGCGTAATTATTTTTAACATCTACGCTAGACGCGTTATAAACATATGTGTTAATAAATTCGTTGAGTTTTTCATAATTAAGTTTGTCCCTATCAACATCTTCAGTTTCTAACACATTGATTAGTTGGTTTGCAAAATTCTCATTAACTATGGTTTCAAGATAATATGTCTTATAAAGATACACATTTAGTTCGAAATCTTCGTCAGTTTTTTGCGGGGTTAGATACTTAATTAGGTAGTATTTGCCGTCATTCATAACTTCGGAGACTTCAAAATTATTGACTTTAACATCATCTTTGTATCTTAAAATCATCTTTTTTAATTTATTTAGATTAACTGTCGAGTTGTTGGCACTTTCTGTCCAATTACCCTTATATGAATTAAACATCTCGTCATAATCGGCGCTAATTTTTATAATATTTGCACTCTCTGGTTTAACCGCTGTCAAAACAGTTGTTTTTAATTCCTGAGTGTCGGCATCGGCTACTAACTCTGTGCCATTAGAAGAAACATTTATGTAATTTGCGTCAAGACTGACATCTATAAGGACTTTTAATGTCGTGTATGCATTTTGAGCGGAATCAACAAATTTGATTTCAATCTCACCACCCTTCGTAACGCCCTTATCATCTTTCTTGAACTTTAACTCAAAATTTTCTCCCGCCTTAACTGACGAAATAGGCTCTATTAAATCAGCACCGGTAAGAATCTTTGCTGTAAGGGTAAGTTGATTTGCTTCCGTTGGCGAAAAATCGACTTTTGTTGTGTAATTGTCGTCGTTTTGGGTAATTGTCACATACTCTTTTTGACCATTAATTGACAATTGTTGAATATATATTTTCTTAGGATTGAATTGTCCGGAAATAAGAGCACCAATTGCCGCCACCGCTACAATTGCAACAATGCTCAACGCAAAAATACCGACAAATTTCATTGTCTTTTTAAAAAATCCATTACTCTTATTTTGCTTTTTCTCATTTTTCATTTCATTCATATCGTTCATATTGTTACTCCGTAATAACAAGTGTCAAAATTTGCTATGATTCGTTGTATCTTGTGATTTTTGCTATAGTATTTGCTACTGCAACATTCTAGATTCTAAATTTTGTTATAATATTATTATAAAGTATATAATTTATATTTAGTATTTGTCAAATGAATAAAAAACAATCTAAAAAATAATTTTTTTGTATTTATTTCGACATTTTTAAAAAACACTCCATTATTTTGGGAAAACACACTCCTTTTATAAAGGCCTTTTAAAAAACATAAAAAAACACTTCGCTACAATGAAGTGTTTTTTATAACATTATTTCTTGTTAATCTTTATTTTGCTTGGCTTTTTTATCTCTGGTTTAACATTGAGTTTTTCAAGCATTAAATCAAGGTCTATTCCGTGCACCATCCCGGCTTCTTCCAATGTTTCCATTTGGCTCATTGGACACGAGAAACAATGCATTCCAAAACCAGACAATATTGTTTTTGCATTTTTATTAATTTCCAAAACTTCGCCAATTGTCATATCTTTGGTTATTTTTTTCATACAAAATACTCCTTTTTTACTTTATTTTTTTATATTTTGCATAGTACTAGCAATTATTCACTAAAAAATAGGCTATCACCTATTTTTTAGTCCGCCACTAATCTTCAGTAATGATTTTTTTAATCTCTTGAAGATTTGCCAATGTTAGTTCGTTTTTGATTTCATTGTAAGCATCTTTAAATGCTTCTTTTACATCGTTTGAATATTTATCGTCATCTAGGGCAATTTCTTTCATTCGCTTAGCCAATTCAACAACTTCTTCCTTTGTTTCGAAATCTCTTGCCATAATAATCTTTTCGATAACTTCAAATTTGTATACGTTTTTGTTAGCCATTGTACTTTATCTCCTTTTAATTATTATCTTTCCATTCCTTCATTGCCCGCTGTATCTTTTGTGATATTTTCATAATTTTCCACATTCGCATGGGCTTGTCTTTGATATTTTGGCATCATATTTTGACTCATTGCCCGTTCATTTGCAACTTTATCTAAAACATCTTCCATTTTTACCAAAGGCGTTCCATTAGGCACATTTTGTGCGATGTCTTGGGTTTCGACAACTCTTGGTGGAACTGTGGATTTATCAACATATACTTTAACCCCGTTGACTTCAACTTCAACCACCCTAATATTGCCATCAGGCGTCTGCATTTCAACTTGTTTTGCATTAGGGTCAGTAACGTCGACAACATTGACTTGATTGTTGACCATATCAGTAATAATTCCCTTATACTTTTCGATGTCAAATTCCATATTGCACTTACATAATGCTCTATAGAACCAACTATCTCTACGATGATCTTCAACCAATTCCCCATTATCATCTTTTCCACCGTTAGGATTGTATTTTGCTTGAGAAAGTTCAAACAATGCAATTCTACTTAAGCCCGCATCTGACGATACAAGTTCGGAAATCTTTTGATATTTTGCTTCGGCGAAGGCTTGCGACAACAACTCGTTGTTTAATTCGCCCTTAAACTTACCTTTCTCCATATCTACTTCAAACTTCTTAAGTTCTTCTTCTAATTCTGGGGTTATTCCCTTATTATCTATTAGACTTCTTAGAGTATGATTTGCGTAAGTTTTTGTCAAAATCTCTTTAATTCTAACGGCTCGCTTTGGATCCATCTCAATCGACTCTCCACTAGCACATTTCAATATATCCATAGTTGTTGAGCCAATATTGTAGACATATTGACCATTTTCGTCTTTTACTGACAATGTCTTATAGATGTCTTTCCAAAGTGCGTCAACCGCCAAATCATTAATTCCCGACGGCATTTGCATTGGTTCTTGCGGAGCCTTTTCTTCAATAGTCTTATCATCATCCAAAGTATCAACATCCGGTGCTTCTTGCCATAAATCATCTGGTGTGTATTGGAAAGCCCCAAGACCTCGACCTTCGTCCATCATTTCAATATTTTCAATATCTTTCAGCCATGCGTCGTTATTTTTATTTAGACTACTCGTCCAAGAATTTTTAGCATCTAGTGTATAATCCACTTTCATATCGGAATCCTTCACTACAGGCTCTTCCGCAACTTTTAGTTCTTCTTCAGACACAGGTTCTTCTTTTACAGGTTCTTCTTCAACTACTGCTTCCCCGTTATTTTGTTCAGTGTCCATATCTTTCGTGGTTTCTTCTTCGGCTACGGCTTGTTGTTTATTCTTGAATTCGTCCAACACACTCTCGTCAACATTAATTTCTTCAATATCCGTATATCGTGCATTTTCAATGTCTTTATCTATCTTATCCGCAATATCATTTACAAAGTTGTCACTAAATACATAATTTGCATTTAGGCCTTGTGACTGAATATCTTCAGCCACTTTCATTACATCTTCAACTGCCGTATTTGTCTTATCTTCCACTTCCGTATAATCAGTTTGAACTTCTTTTATGTCTTCGGCTGAATAGATATTCTCTTTAGCATCTATGGTCATATCTACA
The DNA here is from genome assembly GCA_964573405.1 of uncultured Christensenella sp. Lineage (GTDB taxonomy): Bacteria > Bacillota > Clostridia > Christensenellales > UBA1242 > UBA11490. The sequence goes on from CAZNJK010000016.1 coordinate 19,566, forward strand.
GTAGATGTTGAGTTTTGTTCGTATGGTTCTCTTGATTTAAGTTGTTGTTCAAACTCCGCCTTTTGTTGTTCGGTGGTTTCAATATCAGCATTTTCATCCATACCGCTAAAGAATGTGTTTCTGATGTTGTAATCTTGCTCGGCTTTCTCCATTCTTTCGACTTCTTTCAAATACTCTTCATTAGTAAGTGTACCCGAATATGGGTTATTTTCGTCCAATGTCATATTTTCTTCCGAAACAATAGCGAAATTGTCAACAAATTCATTTGGAGTGCTTTCATACTGCATATCGATATCGCTCTGGGCCTTCTCATAATCACTTACTGAGAATTTTGGGGTCATTACTTGATCGGATTCTTTTTCGGAAAGATTATAAACTTTAGGTTCTATATCTTTTTGCAATTCAGAAGCAACATCTGATCTATGGAATATTTGCTTCCCACTGCTGGCATTCTCAAGTTCTTTACCCACTTTCTTGGCATTTTTAAGTGCTTCTTTTTCTTTATTCTTATCAATAAACGATTCTGGCTCAAGACCATTTTCTATGACGAACGACAACATTGCCAACTGTTTATCTAAAAATCCTCGTTCATTAACATATTTTTGATAATCCAAATAATTTTTACCCGAATTAACAATTTTGTTAATATCTTTAATAATTTTCTTCGATTCTTTAGTATCGGCGGTCATTCTTTCATATATATTGTATACTCGGTCTAATTCTCTAACCCTTTCGTGGTCGAAAACTTCCTCCATATTTTCTTTGCCATTAATTTCGGCAATTGTTTCTTTTCGTGCATTGATATCACCTTTAAAAGGCACTACAGTACTTGCAAATTCATCAAGAAAATCATTGAATGATACATTTAAAAATGTTTGTCGAGTAGATTCAGGATATTTGGCATTAACAAACTCTTTGAATTTGTCGGCATAAATTTGTGATAAAACATAATTTCTATTGTCGTAAGGCCACTCTCTAAGTCTGTCCGTTGAAACAATTATATTTACATTTTTATTAGTTTTGGAATCAACAACATTTTCATTTACAAACTCCACTTCTCTGCCTAGACCAGCGGAGTGCATTGTCACAATCCCTGCTTTTACTTTTGTTTCTGTGGCTTGATTAATCACATCAAAGGCCGGCAAATCCACATTTGCTTTGCCAAGCAATATTAAGCCTGGGTAGGCTGGGTTCTCGTAATATCTTCTCGCAATAGGCTTATTATTCTTATCCACCCCCATTGCAGTGATTCCACTCAAATTGAATTTCATTCCGCAATATTCTAGGATTTTATCTCCGTCCTTAAAATCATAATCTTCACAACCATGCATCCTAGGAATTTTGGTTTGCTTACAAGTTTCACCCATTCTTTCAATTTTAAATCGTATCTTGTTTTGTTCCGCAAAACTAAATTCCGATAAACTTTCACTTACATTTTTGTGAGTTTTCTTGTATAGCTTAAAAGCTTTTTCGTGTTTTTCAACATCGGCACGCATAACTTTAAATTTTGAATTATCTGGGTTAATAACGAAATCAAGATAATCATTAACAACTTGCAAATGGCTTATTTGCTCATTGGTAGGGTTGTTCCCATAATCAACAAATTTTCTCATTATATCGACTTTTGAAACAAGTCCCGTAGCATTCTTCGCTTCGTTTTCGTTGAATTTGTTGAATTCATCTTCAAATATTACGCTTGAAATGTATGGCGAAGTCACCTTGAATGACTCATATGACTGATACAATTGTCGACCTTCCGCATTCTTGCCAGCACTTACAAATTCAATTTCTCCTAACTCTTTTAAATCGGATTTTAATTTGAAAATGCCTTCTTTCATACTATCTTGGACTTTCTCAATGTCCTTTTTTGACATCTTAAAGCCTTTTGTCTTCTTGCCATTCTCAACCTTTTTCACTTCTGAAACAATAAAGTTGCCATGTCTTTTAGGGTCTTCAAAATAATCTATGTACTCTATATTGTTCCCATTTTCATCGCAAGACAATATGCAACGCTTGGTGAATTTTCCGTCCCCGACATTAGCACTATATTCTGGAATCCTAATAAATTTCGCTTTGCCTTCGATGTTATTTTTAAGTTCTTCAGCACGCTCTGTATTAGTAACCACTTTTTCAGCATCGGCTTGATTAACATTTTCACCTGCTTTTTTAGAATTGTCTTCCTTTTTGGTTACATCGGGCCCATTATTACTGGGTGTGCCAGTAGACCCACCTTGCGGTCCATTATTAGTAGGTGTGCGTTGTGTAGTTTCCTTTTTGTTATTGTCATTGTTATTGTTATTGCCACCACCTTGTTCTCCACCACCTTGCGCTACATTATTCCTTGCTCCACCAGTGGTTTCTTTAGTATTAACATTTTCTTTTTGAACTTTTTCAAATGCTTTCATTAACGAGTTGATGGCTTTTTCTTTGTATTTTGCTGGGATTGGGTCAAAACCTTCAATAATTCTCAACATTTTATTGGTTGTGAAGAAGTCTCTAAGACCACCAACTTTATTCCTAGATGCTTCTTGGGATTCTTTTTTGTATTGTTTTGACGATTTTCTAATGGCTTTTTTGATTTCTTTCTTTTCTTTGCGGCTACTATCTTCCAATGCCCCTTCGTCTTTAATAAATTGTGAGGCATTAGGGTCTTTTAGCAATGCACTATAAAGCACATCATTGCATGTACTGACTCTTTTTAGGTGCAATTGCATATCTACATATTTATTAAGAAAGTCTTCATCATTCATATTCGCAACATCTTCGCGAGAATTATTTTTGAAGTATTTCTTTAACAAATACATTCTTGCTTGCTTGATGAATTTGTTTGTAAATGGATTAGATTCTTCTCCAGTAACTGGGGACACTTTTTCGCGTTTCACTTTTCTATTACGCACCGATGAACCTTCGCTCTCAGAAAATAGATTGTCGACAACGGCTCTATATCCTTGAATACGCTCCCCTTTCGCTAGTTGTAATTCCGCAATGCCTCGGGCATTTTTTTTATCAATCTCAGCCACCCATTGCGACACTTTCTCATACTGCTTCAATATCTCTGGATTAATTTCATACTCTTTCTTCTCACTGTCTTTTGTCTCCTTAGTAGGCACCAAAAATTTCCCGCTCTTCAAATATCCGTCTGCGGAATCCTTAAGTGATTTATATAGATAATATTTCTCTGCATTTGCCATAATAAATCTCCCATATTTCCCATTTTATTATATATAATATAGCATATTTAGATGATATTTGCAATAACTTAATTCTAATTAGTTTTAATTTTTTAAAATAGTCTTCTTAACAATCTTATTTGTCATATCAACAATCTTAATCGTTATACTTGCCTTTTGTCATATTTAGGAAATATATATAATACTTAAAAATGCATATAAAAACTTCTATTTTTTACTCCACCCTTATCCATTTTAAAAAAAATGAAGAAAAATTAGGATTTTACACAAACTTGCATAGTACTATGCAAACGTATAATTATCCGCTACATAACGGCAACATTTCGATAACTATTCCACAATAAATATCCACCAGCCTAGCTGGTGGTTT
>CAZNJK010000017.1:0-22090 GCA_964573405.1 uncultured Christensenella sp.
CTATGACCTCCTGCTTGTAAGGCAGATGCTCTCCCAACTGAGCTAAACTCCCACGCTATATGCGTCTTTCTTTCAAACGCATTATTAATATACCAAATGTTTGAAAAAAAAGCAACACTTTTTTGTAACTTTTTTCAAAAAGTTTAAATTTTTTTATAATTTGTGGGTGTCAAGGTCGTTATTATATATGATTGACCCACAACTTTTGTTATTATTACGAAAAAAGTAGGGACTTTGCCCTACTTTTTTATGAAATATTTGGCTATACACTAGTTGCAATCTCTTGTATCGCTAGTGCGAGATGTCTTTCTAGTAGATTTAGAGCAATCTCTACCACATTCACTTCTATTTGATTTTCTAGAAGTTTTTGTGTTTTTGGTTCGTGCCATAATTTCACCTCCTATATACATACAAAATAGACATCATATTGAAGTGGATTAATATCATATCTATTTTGTTATTAATAGTGTGTGCGAAATTTGGCGAATAATGTATATTTGGTAATGGAAAATTTTGTAAAATTATCCTTTATTGCAAGGACTAAAATGAACTGTTGCGTGTTTTACTTCCGGAAATTCGCTCTCAATTGCTAGATGAACATTTTCGGCGATTGTATGGGCTTCAATAAAAGTAAGCGTGGGGTCACAACAAATCTCCATATCAACATACACCCTACTGCCAATTATCCTTGTTTTGATATCGTCAACACTCACCACTCCACTAACATTGTTGGCACAGTCTAAAATTTTTAATTCTTTTTCCTTATCACAACTCTCATCGGTCATTTTCCTAATACTATCAACAAAAATATCAACCGCAACTTTCACAATAAATAGCGAAATGATTAGCCCTGCTATCACATCAAGAATTGGGACCCCGCACATCGCTCCTACAATGCCAACCAAACTACCAATTGACGATAGTGCATCGGACCTATGATGCCAAGCATCGGCCTTTAACGATTGTGAATTGATTTTTTTACTCGCTATAATTGTAACCCAATACATCGCTTCCTTTGTGACGATTGACACAATTGACGCAATTAATGCAATTGTTGTAGGGATTGCCAAGTGGACATAATCCTTATTTATTAAATTTGATAGTGCGGAATATCCTATCACAACTCCCACACCGCCAAGCAAAATGGCGAGTACAATTGCCGACACACTTTCAAACCGCTCGTGTCCGTACTCGTGCTTATCATCTGGCTTTTTGTTGCTAAGTTTAATTCCGAAAATAACTACAAAAGTAGATAAAACATCAGACGCAGAATGAATTGCGTCAGAAATCATTGCAAAACTCTTACCAATAATCCCGGCAACGAGTTTGAATCCAGATAGCAAAACATTAACCACAATGCTCCAAAAAGATACTTTTAAAGCCCTTTTTTCGTTAGAATTTTCCATAAAATCTCCTTATAAAAGCAGTAAAAAGCACTTGCATTCCAACAAGTGCTTCTTTAAATACAAATTTGTAATTATAATTACATTAACATATTATGTTGTAAAACTATAAATTGTTATTCCATAGAAATAATGTAGTAATATACTGGTTGTCCGCCATAAATTACTGTAACATCGCAATTAGGATATTTTGCCATAAGTTCGTTAGCCAATATATTAGCCTCTTCTTCTGGAATATCTTTACCGTAGAACAATGTGATGTTAATAATGTCGTCATTTATGATTTTATCAATAAGTTGGATTGTAGTATCCTTTACAAGGCTTCCTTTAGCCAAAATAGCCTTATCATCAAGACCTATAATATCGCCTTTTGTCAAGTCAAATCCGTCAACATTAGTTGTACGAACAGCATAAGTTACGCTCGCTGACAAAACTTGCTCTTTTGCGTTAAGCATTGCGTCCATATTCTCTTCCAATGTTGCGTCCGGATTGTAAGCAAGTGCTGACGAAAGTCCTTGCGCTACATTCTTGGTAGGAATTACGTGGATGAATTTCTTAGTAAGCGCTTTCGCTTGCTCTGCCGCAAGGATTATATTTTTGTTGTTAGGGAACACAAATACATTCTTCGCATTTACCTTATCTACTGCTTTCGCAATATCATCGGCACTAGGGTTCATTGTTTGACCACCTTCAATAATGTTGTCAACCATAATATCCTTAAACACATTTGCTATTCCATCACCCGGAGCAACAGCAACCATTCCAAATTCGTTAAGGTCTTTCTCTTGTTGTGTACGGCTACGCTTCAACTCTCTATTTTGTTCAAGCATATTTTCAATTTTGATGTTGATAATCTCACCAAGTTCAAGGGCATTGCCTATCGCCAAGTTAGGTTGATTGGTATGTACATGGACTTTTACAAGTTCCAAATCACCAATACATACTACACAGTCGCCTATATTCATAAGGTTTTCTCTTAACTTATCAATATCGCTAGTAGTAGTCTTTTTCTTCATATGGGTAACCATAAACTCGGTACAATATGCAAATTCGATGTCGGCAAGGTTGTCCAAATTAACGAAGAAGTCGTTATTGTCGGCAATACTTGAGAAGTCTTCTTCAAGGTTAAGTTCAATATTCTCTTCGCCCATAATTACTTTTTGCATTCCGGTAAAGATTACCAAAAGACCTCTACCACCGGCATCAACAACACCCGCTTTTTTCAAAACTGGCAACATTTCTGGAGTCTGTTGAAGGATTGCTTCACCATCTTGCAACACGGCATCAAAGAATTGTTCAAAATCGCTATACTTCTTGCTATTGCGTGTAGCGGACTCGCCCATAACCCTAATTACTGTAAGAATTGTACCTTCTTTAGGTTGGGTAACTGCCTTGTATGCTACAGACGCACCTTCGTTAATTGCTTTTGCGAAAACCTTAGTTGTAATATCTTTATCTGACTGAGCAATAACAGTGCTCATTCCCTTAATAATCTGTGACAAAATAACGCCCGAGTTACCTCTAGCACCTCTAAGAGCCCCTTTTGCAAGGCTATCGGCAATCGGTGCGAAGCCATTCTCTAGGCAAGCATTTAATTCCTTCACTGCTGTATTTAAGGTAAGACTCATATTAGTACCAGTATCTCCGTCGGGAACTGGGAATACATTAAGCGAGTCCACAAATTTCTTATTATCATCTAATATTTTAGCACCGGCATTGAACATCTTTCTATACATCGTGCCATTAATGGTTTTTAACATTTTAAAATAATCTCCTTCATCAATCGTAAAACATCAATTATACTCTAACACCTACAACGTTGATGTTTACACTATCGGTAATCATACCAGTAAACTTTTCTACTCCGTACTTTACGGCACTCTTTAAGTTCTCCGTAACGGTAGATATAGAAACACCGTACTTAATGATTACATACAAATCAATATAAATTCTATTATTTGCGGTGATTATCTTGACGCCCTTAATCTTGGATTTTTTCTTGGATGAAAAATCCGACATGTTTTGGCTAACCAAATCCACGACTCCGTAGCAATCCCTAGCAATGTGGCTTGTGACCAATGCTATTGCTTCATTACTGATTGTAATTTTTCCGTATGCGTTAATTGTATTTACTGCCATAAGGACCTCCTTTATAATCACCTTTTTGATATATGCATAATGTACAACAATATCATTATAACATAATATCAAGGAATTTAAAAGTGACACAACTTCAATATTGTCCCACTCTATCACTCCTAGATTTTACAATAAAAACATTTTTTTTGCAAGAGTTTTTAAGCAAGTTATTAATAATATAACGATATTCATAAAATTCTAACAAATTTCACTTGCAAAATGAATAAAAGTTTGTTATAATCAGTTGCAATTGAAATGAAAATACACTATTCGGAGGAATTTTATAATGGCAAAAGAATGTTATATTTGCGGTAAAAAACAAGTTGCTGGCAATCAAATCAGCCACTCACACATCGCTAATGGAAGAACTTTTGGTGCAAATCTTCAAAAGAAGCCTGTTGAAATCGACGGGAAAGCAACCAAAAAATACATTTGCACAAGATGTTTAAAAACTCTTAAAAAAGACGAAAAATAATAGTTTAAAATCTCCACACCGCTTAAGTTGTGGATTTTTTAAAGCCCTTTAAAAAAATATCCCTTTAAATTTTGAAGTACTCTCAATTGACTACTCAAAAACAAAAGGGATATTTTTTTATGTAAGTTGTTTTTTAAATATGAGTTTAATAAGTGGCTTCAACAACTTAGGACATTTTATGCATATAATTTTCATAACATTTCTCCTAGTGTATTATATGAATTTTATTTAATTAAAGTGAAAAAAAACTTAAAACACAATAAAATAGAAATAAGTTCTATTATGTTTTAAGTTAATTTTTTTATAATCTATTATTTTAAATTATGGACCATCTCTACAAACTCACGCTTGTTTCTGGCATCATACAACTTACTGCCCACAACCACCATATCGGCACCAGCATTGTAAATGTCTAACATATTGTCAGAAGTAACACCACCGTCAACTTCAATTTTTAGGTCATAGCGATATTCGTAAATTATACTTCTCAATTCCTTAACTTTAGGAATTGTATTTGAAATCATTTTCTGACCGCTCTTCCCTGGCTCAACCCCCATTATTAGCACCATATCGACAAGTGGCAAGTACTCCTTAATGTCCTTTATGAAAGTATTTGGCTTAATGCTTAGCCCCACCAAAATATGCTTGTCGTGAATCATTTTGATGGCTTTAAGTAGGTCTTTCTTATCCTTAAACGCTTCATAGTGGATAGTAATGTAGTTAAGTTTTAGTTTCAAATACTCTTTCAACACGCTCAGTGGCTCATCTATCATAAGGTGACAATCTAGCGGAACTAATGTGTTGTCATATATATCGAAAATAGTATTTATATTTAATGCATTATGCCCCACAAAATTGGAACGCATTACATCTAAGTGGATGTAATCAACATTCACTCGTTGTAAGTCCTTGCAGTATTCTACCGCCCTTTCTTCTGGGCACGGATTAATGCTTGCAGATATTTTTAACATAACCTTCTCCATTTTTCTCTATTCTTTAACGATTTTTTCTTTGTCTTGGCGACTTGTTTTCCCCTTTGTTGTTGCTTTTTGTACTCAATTTCGCACCACTCTTAGTTCTTACGCCCGAACTTTTTCTAGCAACTTTCCCGTTTTTATCTTTATTTAGGTCGCCTTTACCATTACTAGATTTTACTGCTTTATTATTTTTGCTGTCAACTTTTTTTGAAGTGTTAACCAATTTTGTTTTTTCTTGTTTTGTTCTTTCTTGTGCGGAGTTCTCGTTCATTGTTTTGAATCTCAACTGCCCACAAGCACCATCAACATCATCGCCAATGGTTCTTCTAAGCGTAGCACTCACACGATATTTGTATAGTGTGGTCAAGAACTTCTCGCAAGTGTCAGAAGTAGGTGCTTTTAGCCCCCTTTCTTTAACTTCGTTAAGTTTAATCAAATTAATGTGACAAGGATAAGGCTTTACAAGTTCAGCCAATTCTTTTGCATCGTCATAACTGTCATTAACTCCGCTTATAAGCGTATATTCTACAATAAATCGTCTATTTGTAATTGTATGGAAATATCTTGCACTCTCTAGCACTTCGTGGATGCTGTATTTTCTTGCAATAGGCATAATTTGTTGTCTGATTGCGTCGTTAGGTGCGTGAAGTGAAATGCACAATGTAACCGCATAGCCTAGGTCGGCAAGTTCTTCAATCTTCTTCGGAATCCCGCAAGTCGAAACGGAAATGTTGCGACAACTAAAATTAAGGCCATCTTCACTTGTGACAAGTTTTAAAAACTTCGTAACATTGTCGAAGTTATCCATCGGCTCACCGCAACCCATAAGTACAATATTTGTGATTTTGCGGTCAGTGGCTGTTCCGCCAAGCATTGCGTTGACTGTAGTTACTTGTCCCAAAATCTCACCAGCGGATAAGTTTCTTACAAATCCGTTAAGCGAACTAGCACAAAAGGCACAATTCATCTTGCAACCTACTTGCGTGCTTACACATAATGTGTTGCCGAATTTGTATTGCATTAACATCCCTTCGACTAGGCTACCGTCGTTAAGTTCGTACAAAAACTTAATGTTTTTATCTTTACTCGTAAGTTTTTTCACGATTTTTATAGGTTGCATTATATAGTCGCTTGCCTTTAACTTTTCAATTAGGGTTTTTGGAATGTTAAGTTTGTCAGAATAGTCTTTCCCGTTTTGTAAAGCGGAAAATAACTGCTCGGCACGATATTTTTCTTCTCCCAAATTAATCATTAGCCCCAATAATTCTTGTTTTGTAAAATCTAAAAGTATTTTCATTTTTTAATTAATCTCCCTATAAAAAATCCTTCGGTATTGCTTATATTTGGATAAAAAGTGTACATATTGTTATTATTTTCTACCTTTACTCCAAATGTATCTATTTTTGTAAGTTCAAATTCTGGATGTTTATCTAAAAACTTCTTCAAAACCCCTTCGTTCTCTTGTGGCATAATTGAGCAAGTGGAATACACCAACACTCCGCCCTTTTTTACATATTTTGCATTATTCTCGAGTATTGCGGATTGAGTTTCAACAATTTTATTTAGCCCGTCAAACGACCTATTTAATAAAATATCGGGCTTTTTATTTACAACACCTATTCCGCTACAAGGAACATCGCAAAGAACATAATCAAATTTTTCTTGCCAGTTAGGATTAAAAATTGTAGCGTCTTGCTTAATTGCGGTGACATTCTTGACACCTAATTTTTTCATATAGTTTTCAATAAGCATTACTCTATGTGCGTGCAAGTCGCTAGCAATGACTTTGACCGACTCATAGGTGCTTGCAATCACTCCTGACTTTCCACCCGGCGCCGAACAGCAATCTAGAACTTCGGAATTAGGCTTTACATCAAGAGATAGGCTACAAATTATGCTTGGCAAACCTTGAACAACATATCGACCATCAAAGAGCGAATGCTTCAACAACTCGTTGTAGTCTACATACTTTGTAAAGTCTAACGGCGTAGATTCATAATCTACATTCAAAGCCTTCAAATCTTCTTCAAATTGCTTATAGTCGCCAAGAATCCTAATGTGGGTAAGTGTTGTAAGGTCGGTAGCCAATAATTCTTCCACAAAATCGTAGTTCTTAGTCTTTAAAAGTTCGGATATTATCCATTTTGGATAACTGTATTTTATGCTTAAATATTCGGTCGTACCCACCTTTGGCAACTGCACTTCGCTTTTGATAATGTTTTTTAAAGTCGCATTTACAAAACCGCTAACATATCGGTCGCCATAATTTTTGCTAATATTGACTAGTTCGTTTACAATCGTGTAGTCGGGAATGCTATTTACATTCTCTTTTATGTATCTGCCCATCTTAAAAAGCAATTTAATGACTGGCTTTGTAATAGGCTTTACATAGTCTTTAATGGCATAGTCAAGATAAATATCTCTTTCAAGCACCCCATATACAATCTTGGTAATTAACCCATAATTGACATTTTCTTCCTTTTTCTTAATGCATTTATTAAGTTCAATATTTGCATACGCATTATCAAAATACACCGATTTTAGGATATTGAAACTTAAATTTAATTCTCTATTCATCTAACAATTTCCCCTACTGGAATTATTTTGCCATTTAGATAACTCTTAGCGGTCATTCGTTTGCCGTTATTTGGCTGAATCTCCACGAACTCAACAGCATTGTCGCCACACGCAACAATTAGCCCTTGCTTGCTGGACGATACTAGCACTTCCCCCGCATTGCCACTGTAGTCTGTCCTTAATTTTGCGGTAAACACCTTAAAGGAATTTTCGCCCATCTCAACTTTCGCAATCGGCCAAGGATTGATTCCATGAATCATATTTACAACATCTTTTGCTGGCTTTGAGAAGTCAAGTTTTGACATCTCTGGACTTAGCATTTTGCAAACAGTTGCTTGACTACTATCTTGCGGGGTAAGGGTATAACTGCCCGACTTTAACAAATTCACCGCATCGACTATGGCAGTAGCACCGACTTCGCTAAGCCTATTGAAAAGTTCGCCACTTGTTTCGTTTTGGTTAATTTTTACCGGATAAGTCAACAAAATATCGCCGTCATCCATCCCTACATCGGTCTTCAAAATGGTAATCCCCGACATTTCTTCGCCATTGATAATGCTCCACTGAATAGGTGCTGAGCCCCTATATTTAGGAAGAATACTTCCGTGAATATTATATAACCCTAATGGAGTGATATCTAGTATTTCCTTACTAAAAATCTGACCGTAGGCACAACTAACCATCATATCGGCATTTAAACTTTTCAAATCATTAACGCCTTCCAATCTAATTTTCTCGTATTGCAAAACGGGGATATTGTGCGACATTGCACATTGTTTTACGGCACAAGGAACTGGCTTACTGCTTCGTCCAACTGGGCGGTCGGGCTGTGTTACTACTGCGACCACATCAAAATTTTCAATCAACTTTTCAAGCGGTTTTACTGCAAAATCGGGTGTTCCAAAATATATAATCTTCATAATTAATCCTTTTTCTTATTTTTTACATATAGGCGTGTCATAATATCGGTAAAAAGTACGCCTCGTAGGTGGTCAAGTTCGTGACAAATACACCTAGCAAGTAAGTCACTACATTTTAGTTGATATTCCACTCCATATCTATTGAACGCCTTAACGACAATCGTCTGCGGCCTAATCACATAGCCTTGCATACCTTTAACGCTAAGACAACCTTCAATTCCTTCGCATTCGCCTTCAGCGGATATGATTTCGGGGTTAACTAAGTCTAATTTTATGCCGTCAACATCAACGACCGCTACCGATTTCAATATCCCTACTTGAGGGCCCGCTAGACCAATTCCGTCATTTTCAATCATTGTTTCGTACATATCATCCAACAAAACCGATAGATTTTCGTCAAAATTAACAACTTTTTTAGTTGTTTTACTTAAAATTTCATTTCCACTATATACTATATTTCTTATTGCCATAATTCTACTCCTTTTATTATTATATCACATTTTAACTTAGTGATAAAGGATTTAGTTCAACAAATGTTGTAACTAACTTATTTTTATTGTCATTCAAAACGCCATATATTTCTTCCAAAATCTCGTTTTCTTTTGACTTACTGAATCTTAATAAAATTTGATATCTAAATTTGCCCTTTATTTTAGTAACTGGCGATTTCATCGCTTCCATAAAATAAAAATCCGTGCCATACTTTACTCTAAGTTGTTTTAAACTTTGAAACATATCGTGAGTCAAATTTCTTGCTTTATTATCATTTTCGCTAGTATTTAAGATTCTAATTATTGTAGCGAATGGCGGGAAGTTGGTAGTTTCTCGCAAATTGATTTCTTTATCATAAAACTTCAAATAGTCATATTTTGCACACAAAGTGTACACATAATTCTTAGGAAAATATGTTTGAAGCACTACATGTCCTTCTATCTTGCTCCGTCCAGCCCTACCAGCCACTTGAGTGATAAGTTGAAAGGTCTTCTCACTCGCTCTAAAATCGCTAAAATATAGGCTAAGGTCAGCGTCTAAAATCCCGACCAAATTAACTTCTGGGAAGTCGTGACCTTTCGCTATCATCTGAGTTCCGACTAAGATGCTTGGCTTATGACTTGCAAAATCGCTCAATATTTTTGCGTGGCTATTCTTATTTTGCGTGGTGTCGTTGTCCATTCGAAATATTGGGGTATTTGGGAACAACTCTCTTAATTGCTCGCACACTTGTTCGGTCCCTACTCCGCCATACTTCAAATTGGTGCTTTTACATTTTGGACAAGCGGTAAGCATCCTATATCTTTTGCCACAATAATGGCATTTTAGCATATCGTCTTCCTTATGATATGTTAGCGACACATCACACGACTCACACTCTGGAATATGGCCACAATCCCTACACATCACAAACGAAGAAAATCCACGCCGATTGATAAATAATATTGCTTGCTTATTGTCTTCAATTGTTTCGCTTAATTTGAGCATTAATTCATTCGAAAATGGGGTTTTGTTGCCACTTCTAAATTCTTGACACATATCGACTATTTGGATTTCGGGCATCGGTTTTTTATTGATTCTTTCGGGCATCTCCAATAACTTCAAACCGCTTGTTTTTGCCATATAATATGTTTCTATACTTGGGGTTGCACTACCTAAAACTAGGCCACAATTGTTATACTTCGCCCTAAGTCTTGCAACATCAAAGGTGTTATAACGGGGGTTGCTATCGGAAACATACGAACTATCGTGCTGTTCATCAATAATAATTACTCCTAAGTTGTCAAGCGGTGCAAATATAGCGCTTCTGGCCCCAATTGCAATTTTCGCTTCACCATTATAAAGCCTATGCCACTCGTCGAATTTTTCGCCCGCCGACAGCCCGCTATGGAGTACAGCCACAGTTTCGCCAAATCTTCCAGTAAATATTCTTATCATCTGCGGGGTAAGAGAAATTTCCGGAACGAGCATAATTGCGGTTTTGCCTTGTTCAAGCATCTTTTCGATTATATTAAGATATACTTCCGTTTTTCCGCTCCCGGTGACGCCGTGCAACAAGTAATTATCGACCGACTCACACACAGTGCTCACAACTTTTGATTGTGTGGGTGACAATGCGACTTTGTTGGTTTCTTGAGCCAAGTCATATACTTTCCTATTCACTTTAACTCTCGATTCTATCAAAATGCCGTTTTTAATTAACTTATTAACCGTACTATTAGAAAACTTTTTGGATAGGCTTGTAAAACTCTCCTTTGCCACCCCTTGCAAATATGTAATAATTCCTATCTCATTTTTTGCATTCGCCCTAATTTTTTTGAAATATTCACTCACTAAATTTTCATCGGAATTGAGTGACAATAACTTCATTTCAATGCTTCCGACCTTTCCGTTTCTCACTTGTGCGGGAACAACAAGTCTTACACCGTCAATCATTCGCAAATGAAACTTATCCTTTAAGTCGCTTGCCAAGGTAATAAGTTCGGGCTTAATAATTGGGAAATCATCCATTTTCCTAATTATTTTTTTTAATTTTGAACTGTCTAGGTCAGATTCTTCGGACAAATTAAGCACATATCCTTCAATCGTCCTATTGCCAAAAGGAACGAGCACTCTGTCGCCCGCCACGATGTCGTCATCGGCTATATAATCAAAAATTCTATCAACTTCCGAATTTAAAATATCAACAATAACTTTTGCTATCATACACTACCCTTTAAAAAATTAAAAGGTCCTATTACAATCATGCAATAGAACCTAACTTTAAAAAAACTACTTTTTTTCTACAATCTTACCAGTATAATATTCATTTACGGCACGTGTAACAACTTGCTCTTTTTCCTTGTCCTCATCGGTCAAGTCTTTGTCAAGGTCTTTAGCACGCTTACCTACAATAACTGCAAGTTTGTATGGATTGCCATTTGATTCCTTTACTAATTCGTCAATAGGTGGTTCTAACAACATATAAACACTTCCTTATTTTAATATTACAATATATATTAACATACAAAAACAAAAATTTCAACTATAAATTCCAATTTTGTAAGTAAATTTATGAATTTATTAAGTCCATTAAGTCCTTTTCGGACAAAATGGCTACTCCAAGTTCTTTCGCTTTTGTTAGTTTGCTTCCGGCACTTTCGCCCGCCAACACATAGTCGGTCTTTTTGCTCACGCTAGTTGTAACCACTGCCCCACAATCTTCCAGCAACTTTGTCGCTTCATCTCTAGTGAATGATTGTAGCGACCCTGTAAGCACAACTATTTTGCCAGTCAAATAGGTTTCTTTTGTGGTTCTTTGCGCATATTTTATTGAAATTCCGCACTTCTCTAATTGGGATATAACTTTCAAATTGTAGTCATTATTGAAAAAGTCAACAATGCTATTTGCCATAATTTCACCGATATCATCGATTAACACTAGGTCAGAAAAGGTTGCATTAATTAACTCATCAATGGTCTTAAAGTTTTTAGCCAAGTCTTTGGCGGTTTTTTCACCTACTTGGGGGATTCCTAAGGCGTATATAAAGTTATTGAAATTAGGATTTTTGCTTTTCTCAATACTGCTTAAAAAATTGTTGATTTTCTTATCCTTAAATCCTTCTAATTGGGCTAGTTGGTCGTAGGTAATAGCATACAAATCTTCTATACTGCTTAGCCCAAATTTTGAGTGTAGTTGTTTGATTGTCTTCTCACTTATCCCTTCTATGTTCATAGCATTTCGGCTACAATAATGGGTAAGTCTATCTACAATCTGCTCAATACATTCGTCGGAATTAGGACAAAACAAATTTGCACCTATTTCCTTAAGCGTAGCCCCACAACTAGGACATTTTGTCGGTTTTTCGATGCTTTTGCTATTTTCAAAATCTTCCGCAACGCCCAGTATTTCAGGAATTACTTCATTGCTACGCCTTACAAAAACTTTGCTGTTGATTTTGATTTTCTTTCTTAAAATATCGCCATAGTTATTAAGTGTTGCACGTCTAACTGTTGCTCCAGCAAGTTCGGTAGGCTCTATTTCCGCAATTGGGGTAAGTTTCCCCGTACGGCCGACCTGCCAAACTACACGATGAAGCATTGCACTCACTTCTTTTGGTGCGTACTTAAACGCAATCGCCCACTTCGGGAATTTGCTTGTCACTCCAATGTCGTCACGCAAAGTTAAACTATCTAGTTTTACAACCGCCCCGTCAATTTGAACATCTATCGAATCCCGCAATTTGTCTATTTCTTTAACTTTAGATATTACATCATTTGCATTGTTTGATATATAAAAATAGTCGGTAAGTAACCCACATTGTACTATAAACGAATGGACTTCTTGTTGGGTAGCAAGTTCCTTCCCGACGATTGTCAAGATGTCGTAGAAAAATATATCTACTTTTCGACTTCTTGTAACACTTAGGTCAAGAGTTCTTATTGCCCCAGCAACGCCATTTCTTGGGTTTTTTAGCGGTTCGGTTGCCGTACGGTTGTACTCATCAAAAACCGAATTTTTCATCATCGCTTCGCCCATAAATGTGACTTTGCCTTTGAATGGAATAGTCTTTGGCAACGACCTAATGGTCTTGACTTGCTCGGTCACGTCTTCCCCCACTTCGCCATTGCCACGAGTGGATGCATTGTCAAGTTTGCCATCAATATATGTCACAACAATCCTAAGCCCGTCGTACTTATATTCCACCGAATACGATTGCTTGCCATAGGTGTTATTGATTTCGCTCATCCACTCATACAATTCATCATAATTATTTCGCTTGTCGAGTGAATACAATTTTTTTTCATGGATATGCTTTTTAAAGCCTTTTAAAATTGTATCGCCGACTTGTTTTGTAGGGCTGTCATCAAGGACTATTCCGCTACTTTTTTCCAAATCAACCAACGCGTAATATATGTCGTCATATTCCTTGTCGGATATGGTGGGATTGTCAAGCACATAGTACTCATAATTGTACTTTTTTAACTTGGCTATCAACTCTTGCATTTGCTCAATTATTGTCATAATCACTCCTAACTTCCTAATACTTTTAAAGGTGCAAAACTTAGCACAAGTGTTTTGACCCCAACGCTTTTGAAATCAACCGTTACACATTTATTGTCACCGCTTCCTGTGATATTTATAACATTGCCAGTGCCAAATTTTGGGTGCAACACTAATGCGCCCACTTTCATCTCAGGATTTACTTTGTCATCCGACTTCGAACTTGCCTTTGGCTCGGTCTTAATGTGGTTCATATAACTTTCGAATGTGGCTGGTTTAAACTTCTCGGTTGCATTTGACGATTGATATGGAGCACTTCCAAAACTCTTGTATCCTGAGTATTCTCCGCCACCGTATTCGCTAAATTTTCGTGGCTCGGGCTTACTCAAATCCATTTCCTTTAAGAATCTGCTTTCCATTGTGTAATTGCGTTTGCCGTACAAAAATCTTGATTTTGCACGAGTTATGTAGAGTTTTTTTCTCGCTCTAGTAACAGCAACATACATAAGTCTTCGCTCTTCTTCTAGTTCGTCTTCATTCTCCAGTGACCTACTTAGTGGGAACGAACCTTCTTCCGCACCTACTATAAATACATAGTCAAATTCAAGACCTTTCGAGGCATGGACTGTGCTTACGCTTACATTGTCGCCATCGCTTTCGTCGTCTTGTAGGTCGTTTTGAAGAGTGACCGATTGCAAGTAGTCTATAATGCCATCGCCTTCATTGTTGGACTCATAACTCATTACCGAATTAACAAATTGGTCGATGTTAAGTTTTCTATTGATGTCTTCTTCATTTGTGGTGTTGTATAGGTCGTTAATCCCAGTAATCTTAATCATATTTTTGACAAAATCACTCATTGTATCGACTTCATAACTCTTCTTAATCTCGCCTACCAACTTGCCAAATTCTTTTAGTTTTGCCTTTGCACTACCCACATCATAATTGTCTATATTCTCAATCACTTCCAATGCGCTTATGCCATATGTCGACGATATACTCAAAAGTTTGTCAATGGTCGATTGACCGATCCCTCGTTTTGGATAATTAATAATTCTGACTAGACTGTTATTGTCTTTAGGATTGACAATTAGCGAAAGGTATGCAAGGATATTTTTTATCTCTAGTCTTTCGAAAAACTTAAAGATTCCGCTCACTTGAAAAGGAATGT
Source organism: uncultured Christensenella sp. (assembly GCA_964573405.1). GTDB lineage: Bacteria > Bacillota > Clostridia > Christensenellales > UBA1242 > UBA11490. Next base: position 14,638 of record CAZNJK010000017.1, read on the forward strand.
TGTAGTTAAGTAGTTTTTCTTCAAAAAGCCTACTTAAAGCACTTATTCTCATTAGAATTCCGATGTCGTGATATTCCACACCTTGGCTATGTAGTCTTGATATTGTATTTGCAACATAATCCGCTTCTTCATTTTCATCATACGCTTGATTGTATATAATGTTGTCACCTTCGGCGTTGTTGGTGAATAATGTCTTGTCTATGCGGGCGGTGTTGTTTTTAATCAACTTATTAGCCCCGGCGATTATATTTTTTGTGCTTCTATAATTTTGCTCAAGTTTGTATACTCGGCTTCCTTCAAACTCTCTTAGGAAATTCTTAATGTTGTCTATATTTGCTCCACGCCAACCATATATACACTGGTCTTCGTCGCCAACTACAAATATATTGCCATTTTTCTTGCTTAGTAACTTAATCAACTTATATTGAATAGTATTTGTATCTTGGAATTCGTCCACAAGGATGTACTTAAATAGGCTTTGATAGTAGTCAAGCACACTCTCGCTAGACTCAAACAAAATTAAAGTTTTCATAAGCAAGTCGTCAAAATCAAGGGCGTTGTTGTTTTTCAATTCGTCTTCGTACATCTGATAGCCTTTGACGATAGTGTCAATGTCCTTAACATATGAAAATTTTCTTCCATATTCTTGCGGTCTAAGACCTTCGTTTTTTGCTGTCGAGATGTTGTAATCTAGAGTCTTATGAAAGTCGTCCTGCATATTTAGGCTTTTAGCGACTCTTTTAAGGACTTTATCTCTGTCGGATGTGTCATAAATCGTGAAGTAACGATTATAGCCGTCAAGGTGATAGATGTTGTCACGAAGGATTTTCGCACACATTGCGTGGAATGTACTTATCCATACATTTGACTTATTTGTCATTTGCGAAATTCTTTCTTTCATCTCATTGGTTGCTTTGTTGGTGAAGGTGATTGCTAAAATATTGGCTGGATTTACGCCTTTTTCTTCTATCAAATACACAATCCTATGCGTAAGCAAACGGGTTTTGCCACTGCCAGCACCAGCCGACACCAAAATAGCGCCTTCGGTATCGAGTGCAATCTTTTTTTGTAGTTCGTTAAGTGAATCAATTGAAAACATAATATACATCCTTTTTTACAAGTCTAATTATATCATAATAGCCACCGATTACAAAACGAAAAAAAAAGTTTCATTAAAAAATGAAACTTTTGTAGGACTATCCAATTTTTTGCTGGAGTTGAAAAAACTTCTCTTTCGCCTTATTGTATTTCTCGCACAAGGTCAATATATATTGTTGTTGTTCGTAGTCATTAAGACTGTTGAAGTATTGCTTATCGACCAACTTTCCTATGGGATTGCATACAAGTTCGTCACAATCTAGCAAATGAAACACCCTTTTTTCAAATTTCTCGTCCGTTAAGTCAATAGTGACAAATTCTGCCTTTAGTCCTTTCTTTTTCAATGCAACCGCATTTCTATAGAAATACGCACTTGCCCTAGTTTTGCTGATGATTGATTTTGCCATATCCTTGGTATAATTTCCGTTTTTTAGTCGTTGTTTTGCCATATTTGCTAATGATTTTAAGTTATTTTCCATTTTTTACTCCTAAAATATGTAATTTATACACATATAGTATATCAGTAATGGCTTTAACTAGGCAATTTTTTAGACTGTCTTATTATGAAAAAGAGTGTCGAATAACGACACTCTTTGTAATTTAATATAGAAAATTATCTTGATTTTCTATTTCTCTTGATTGCTGCGGCTTGTTTCTTCTTTGCCTTAACACTTGGCTTCTCGTATGCTTCGTGTTTTCTCAAATCACCAATGATTCCGTCTTTTTGGCATTTTCTTTTGAAACGCTTAATAGCACTCTCAACACTCTCGTTTTCACCAACTCTAACTGTTGACATATTCTTTTTCACCCACTTTTTGTTTAAATTCTTAAGTATTATACTTACTTTTTGGCATTTGTCAAGTATTTTTTAAGGTTTTATGCGGGATTCCAATCCATTTTTTTGCCAGCAAGTATATGAATGTGTAGGTGTGGCACGCTTTGTCCTGCGTCGTCACCTTGGTTGATGACCAACCTATATCCATTATAAAGCCCAAGTTCGCTAGTCAATTTTGCGATTTTGCTAATGCATTCGCCCAAAATTTCAGCATCTCCTTGTTGTTGTTCGATAATCATCTTGTAATGATTTTTCACAATCGCAAGATAATGGATTGGGGCTTTGGGCTCGATATCTTTTATGATAATCATTTTGTCATCTTCATACACTTTTTTAACTTCTATCTCGCCCGAAACAAATTTACAAAACAAACAATCTTCCATTTTACTCTCCTTTAACTCCGTCTTTAAAGATTTCTTTTAACTTTATATTTATAATTGTATTCTTTTTTGTGGATTTTGGCAAATAAACTTTAACATAATTTTCAGTATATCCCACCGTAAAATCATCTTCTTCATCTTCGGTAAGGACATTAAAATTTTTGCATAATAGCGAACTTAGGTACTTTTCACGACTTTTCAAAGCAATTTCTTCAAGTATGTCCACCCGCTCTTTTTTTATACTCATACTTAGGTCGGCCTTGTACAACTTGTCGGCAGTTGTGCCTTTTCTTCGGCTGTATGGGAATATATGGACTTGTCCAAATCCCACCTTGCCCACGAAGTCGCAAGTGTCTTTAAATTCGGCTTCTGTTTCGTTAGCAAACCCCACAATAATGTCGGTGGTGATATTTGCAAGCGGAAAATACTTTCTAATCAACTCGACTTTTTCAAGATATTGTGTAGTAGAATAGTGCCTATTCATTCGCTTTAGCACCGAATCACTGCCACTTTGCAAACTCAAGTGGAAATGCGGGCAAAACTTAGGCAATTTTTGTAAGGACTGTAGCAATTCTTCCGTTACTACGCTTTCTTCTAGACTTCCTATTCTAATCCTAGTATCAACATTTCGCAAGTTGTTAAATAATTCGCTAAGCGACGGCTTAAAATCACTCATATCGATGCCAGTCACGACAATTTCCTTGGAAATATGGCTTAATTTGGTCGCTTCTTCCACGCATTCGGACACATCACGGCTTCGACTTCTGCCACGAAGATATGGAATAAGGCAATATGTACAAAATCTATTGCAACCATCTTGAATTTTAAGATATGCTCGTGTGGTTGTAATGTATGGGTCACCTAAATTGTTGTAGATAGTAGGAAACTCATACACTTCGCAAGTGGATTTTTTAATTAAATCTACAATATTTTCCTTCCCTTCATTGCCTATAATCGAAAACACATTTTTCTTATCCTTAAATTGGTCGGGATTGTTTTGCGATGCACAACCGCATATAATTATCTTGCAATTAGGATTAATTTTATTACATTTTGCTATGTATTGTCTGCTCTTTTTCTCGCTTTCTTGGGTTACGGCACAAGTATTGACAATATATATATCCGCAAAGTCGTCGTGAGTAATTTCATACCCCGCCTTAAGTAGTAGATTTGCCATACAATCACTCTCGTACTTATTTAATTTACAGCCAAGTGTTGTTAATTTAACCTTCATAATCCCATTCTCCCATCATACACATTACTACACTTGTTAGACCTATGCTTGCCGTTTCTGCTCGCAAAATTCTCCTACCTAACGACACCGATACTCCGCCCGCTTCAGTAATTTTAACACACTCTTCGTCGCTAAATCCACCTTCACTGCCAATTATTAACGCAACTTTACTATTTTTATCGAATTTTACTTCGCTTAAATTTTGAGTTTTTTCTGTTTCGTTGGCAAAAACTACAAGGTCATAATCGTTCAAAGACTTAATCATCGAATTGAAGGACTGGGTATCTAAAATATTCATTGGGATACTTCTCTTGCATTGTTTTATGCTTTGATTGGAGATTGTTTGAAGTTTTTCTCTTTTAGAATATTTATCCTTACTAGTGATAAACTGACTCTCAAACGGAATGAATGTTTTTACACCAAGTTCGGTTAATTTCTGGACTATTAAGGTCATATTGTCATTTTTTGTAAGTGCTTGAAAGACCGTCACATCGGCTGATGGGTTGTATTTGTTCTGAGTCCTATCTTTCACCTTTAAAATTGTGTCGCCCTTGCTTATTTTCTCAATTTCGCAAATATAGTCGTACTCGTCACCGCATACAACTACCACCTCATCACCTTCTTTCAATCTTAAAACATTCTTTAGGTGATTGTGTTCTATGCCGTCAAGAACCACTCGGTCGTTATTAATTTTTTCCGCTAAAAATCTTCTCATTTATTATAACTCACTTTGTGTGTTGTTTTTTTATTTTTAATTCGCATTTTTGGAATGTGATAAGCCAATATTTATATACCCCTTTAAAATGTGATTGCATTGAATTAGTATATAAATTAATTACTCATTTTTAACACCTAATGCGTAAAATCACGCACTTAGAGATTTTACTCATTATACACTATCATTAGGTTTTTTCAAACAAAAAAAGAAATGAAATTAATCATTTCTTTTACTTAATGCTATCAATATCCTTTTGATATGCCTTGTATCTGCCAAAATCTGACGAATCAAAACTTTGCTTTAGGTCTTCCAACTTTGCTTTTTCGTCTTTAGATAGTTTCTTTGGAGTCTCACCCACAACTGTGACTATCAAATTGCCAGTAGCTGACGAATTAAGGTTTTTAATACCCTTGCCTTTTAATTTGAAAATCGTATTTGACTGAGTCAATTCTGGAATTTTCAAGGTTGTTGTGCCCTTAGGTAGTGGAATTTCTATCTCTCCACCAAGTAGCAATGTGTAGAATGGCACATACACTTTTAATGTCAAGTCGTAGCCATCTCTTACAAGCATTTTGTGTGGACTCACTTTTACGATGATGTGCAAATCACCATTAGCACCGCCCCTTGAACCGGCATTGCCTCTGCCACGCATTGTAAGAACTTGACCATCGTCTATACCCGCCGGAATTGTAACCGAAACTGACGAACTTACTCTCTTTCTACCGCTTCCGCTACACTCCGAACAACTTTCTTTTATAATCTTGCCAGTGCCGTTACACTTCTTACAAGGTCCTTGCTTTACAACTCTGCCAAATAGCGTATTTTCGGTGTATCGAGCAGTGCCAGTGCCATTACACTCGGTACAAGTAGAAAAATCGGTTCCATTTTTTGCTCCAGTGCCGTTACACTTTGAACAAATCTCGACTTTGTTGACTTTGACATCTTTCGTACAACCAAATACGGCTTCTTCAAATGTTAGGGTAATTTGTACTTGGATATCTTCTCCATCGATGCCTTGTGCAGTTCTTCCGCCACCGCCAAAGCCAAACATATTGAATATGTCGTCCATTCCAAATCCGCCAAATCCACCAAATCCGCCAGCGTTCCCGCCACCGAATCCGCCACCGAATCCGCTTGCTCCGTTTGGGTCGCCAAAATTGTCGTAATTAGACTTTTTAGTTGGGTCCGATAGGCACTCGTAGGCTTCATTAACTTCCTTGAATTTTTCTGCTGCTTCGGGGTTATTTTTATTAAGGTCGGGGTGATATTTTTTCGCCATATTTCTATATGCTGACTTTATTTCATCGGCACTTGCGTCTTTTTTTACACCCAATATGTCATAATAATTTTTATTAGCCATAATTATCCTTTTAAACATAATTTAGCCACACCCTATGTAGGTGTGGTTAAATCAATTATTTATCTTCTTTTTTGTCGTCTTCTACAATGACTTCGTCATCTTTTTGAGGATTTGCTTGTTGTTCTGCTTGTGCTTTTTCAGCGGCTGCTTGATACAACTTTGTAACAACTTGCTCGTTCTCTTTAGAAAGTTCTTCCATTGCCTTACGAATTTGTTCTACATCATCACAATCAAAGTCTTTCTTTGCTTTTTCTATAGATTTCTCTAATTTTTCTTTATCTTCGACACTAATTTTGTCGCCATTGTCTCTTAGCATTTTTTCTAGTGCAAGAACAAGATTTTCGGCTTCGTTCTTGGTATTTACAAGTTCCTTACGTTTCTTATCTTCTTCTGCGTGTTCTTCGGCTTCTTTAACTGCCTTGTTAATGTCATCTTCGCTTAGGTTGGATGATGCTGTAATTGTAATGCGTTGTTCCTTATTTGTGCCTAGGTCTTTTGCACTTACACTTACAATTCCGTTAGCGTCAATATCGAATGTTACTTCAATTTGTGGGATCCCTCTTGGTGCTGGTGGAATGTCGTTAAGTTGGAATCTGCCTAAAGTTTTGTTGTCTTTCGCAAATTCTCTTTCACCTTGCAATACGTGAATGTCTACGCCTGGTTGATTATCAACTGCGGTGGAGAATACTTGGCTTTTCTTGGTAGGGATTGTGGTATTTCTTTCGATTAATTTAGTAAATACTCCGCCCAATGTTTCAATTCCAAGTGATAGTGGTGTAACATCAAGAAGCAATACATCTTTAACATCTCCTGCCAAAACACCGCCTTGAATTGCTGCTCCGATTGCAACACACTCGTCTGGATTAAGTCCCTTAAATGGGTCTTTATTTGTTTCTTTTCTTACAAGTGCTTCAACTGCTGGAATACGGGTGCTACCACCAACCAATATTACTTTAGCAATATCATTATATGAAAGTTTTGCATCTTTCATTACTTGACGCATTTTCTCAAGTGTTTTGTTAACCAAATGTTCAGTAATGCTATCGAATTTTGCACGACTAAGTTCGAAGTCCAAGTTCTTAGGACCATTGCTATCGAATGCGATAAATGGAAGGCTAATTGTTGTTTTTGGTGTTGCCGACAAATCAATTTTTGCCTTTTCAGATGCTTCTTTAAGTCTTTGCATTGCCAACTTATCTTTGCTTAGGTCAATGCCTTCTTTTGATTTGAAGTCGTCTATAAGCAGTTTCATAATTTCGTTATCGAAGTCATCACCACCAAGACGGTTGTCACCAGCGGTTGCTAGTACTTCAAATACTCCGTCGCCAATTTCAAGCAAACTCACATCAAAAGTTCCACCACCAAGGTCATAAACCAATATTTTTTGGTTTTTGTTCTCGCCTTTGTCTAGTCCGTAAGCAAGTGCTGCTGCGGTAGGCTCGTTGATGATTCTAAGCACTTCAAGGCCTGCAATTTTGCCTGCGTCCTTTGTTGCTTGTCTTTGGCTATCGGTAAAGTAAGCGGGAACAGTAATTACTGCTTGACTAACTTTCTCACCCAAATATGACTCTGCGTCATTTTTTAATTTTGTCAAAATCATTGCCGATATTTCTTGTGGGCTATAGTCCTTGCCGTTTAGTTTTACTTTAGTGCTTGTACCCATATCTCTCTTAATGGATATGATTGTGTTGTCTGGATTTGCTACTGCTTGACGCTTTGCAATTTTACCTACAAGCCTTTCTCCGTCCTTGCTAAACCCTACTACGCTAGGGGTGGTACGGTCACCTTCTGCGTTGGTAATAACTACGGGCTCTCCGCCTTCCATTAC
>CAZNJK010000018.1:0-18764 GCA_964573405.1 uncultured Christensenella sp.
TTCAACGGTAAACCTCTACTGAACCCCCAGACTATCTGGGGGTTTTAGAATACAAGAAAAAGAATAAGTCAATTATTGGCTTATTCTTTTTTGTTGTGTCTATTCTTTATGTTTTTTGAAACGTATTATTCTGAGTAGTAAGTTCTATTTGATTTGCCCCAGCCATACACTTCGCGAGCATAACGCTCCAAGAAGTCTTGACTATATTCGCCATTGGAGTAATCAATATAATCCAACAATTCGTCATATTCCTCAATTTGTTGTTGGGTGTTTTTGTATGTTGCTTCCAATTTTTTTTGTTTGTTTTTAAGGTTTATAAGATTGGTGAACTGCACAATAAGGACAATAAGCAACAAAACCGCTACACAAATTAAAATTGTGCTAATTATCTTTACCTTATTGTTTTTCTTATTTGCTATCATAATAAAACCTACTTAAAAATTATTCTTCCAAAATGAGTAGTTTTAATTTTCTTAGTTATCTTAACACCCACATTATATAACATAAATTCAAGTTTGGCAAATAATTTACCTAATGTTTTTCGCTGGAAATATATTCCAAATGCAAAAATTAGGCAAATATATAGCCTTAGTTCGCCAAAAAAATACTTTTGCACACAACTTAAGAATAATGCTCCTACAGAAAAAGAAAAAATAAGGTCACAAATAATTTGGGCGATGATGTTGTTTTTTAAGACAAATACAACGAATTTTAGTGCTCCATATATACATCCTGAAACAATTCCAATTAAGAAAAACAAGGATGCAATTTTCATTTAAAAATCCTTTTTATAAGCCCGTCACTACCACTATATTTTACCGAATCTATCGTCCCGCTTGCTTCTAGTAGCCCATTTTCGATGTCGAGTTTTTTGATGTGCAAGTCCTTGCCGGCAATCATTAACTTTGTTGTTTTTACAAGCATATTGATGTATGTGTCGTTGGTCGATAGCATTTTGCTAATGCCCGATATTGATATGTGGTTACGGTTGTCGATTGTGATTTTGTTGTTAAGTGGTTCTGATTTTTCATTGTTTTTTATTGTTACATTTTCCATAAAATACTCCTTTATTTTATGTGTATGTTTTACAACAAAAAAGTATTAGTGTAATCACCAATTTTTGCTTAAAAAATTTATTTTTCAACAAATTTGACACATTCAAAACATTAACAATTGTGATGGTTTTTATTACAATAATTTTAAGGAGAATGGGTTATGAAAAAAGTGTTGAAAATGATTGCTAAGTCAATAAGTTTTGGTGTGATATTTTATGTGTTGGGCAAGGTGAATGTGGGGTATAGATGCTTAGCACCTTTGGGGGTGGGGTTACTTTTTTCACTGATTAATATCAAATATTCGGTTATTGAAGCAAGCGTGTGTTATTTTGTGGCAAATGTGCTCGCACAATTTAGCGTAAATGGAATCTATGTGTCATTGACAGTGACAACGGTTGCATTAATTACTTATTTCCTAATCAAAAAATCAAAAATTAAGCCCAATAAATATCTACTTATTTTGCCGATGATGATTTCGCTTACTACATATGTATTCTTAAGTATCGGGGAGTTAAAACAAAATCTTGCATTGTTTTTTTCGCTAATGTTGGTCGTTATGTCTTACTTTATTTGCAACAACTTCATTCCTTCGTTTTTGAAGCGTGGCGACCTACTTAATCTTGACGAAAAAGTGTGTGCGAGTGTGTTTTTGGTGATACTTGCGATGGGAATCTCTCAACTTGAGTTTTACGGGTTTTCTTTTTTGAAGTTGGTCACAATATTCTCCATTTGCATTACGACTTATGCATTCCCAAGCGGAACGGTGTTTTTAGTGGCGAGTCTTTTTGGGGTGGGTGGTGCCATTGTTAATCTTGACATATCGCTAATTGCCATATTTGTGGGGTTTTCGCTTATATCGGTTGCTTTTAAAAGCAACTATAGGATATTTAGTTGCCTTGCGATTGTGTTATTGGATGTGCTATATGGAGTGTATCTTAATGTGTACGAGCATTTTAGTTGGATAAGTATGTTGCCCACTATAATTGCTTGTGTGGGATATATGGTTGTTCCGAAGATGTGTCTAAACAAATTTAAAGATATGTATGCATTCAAAAAAGATGTTGTCGGGGTGAGAAGCCTTATCAACCGCACCAAGTCGGGCATTTGCAAGCGAATGAACGAACTTTCGCAAGTGTTTGATGAGATGAATGTTGTATTTAGAAATATGGTCAAGGGGACGCTAAGCGAAGAAGACGCAAATGAATTTTTGACACAAGAGATTGTTGCAAAAGTATGTGCCAATTGTCCTGAGAGAAGTAGGTGTAGTAGAAACAACAATACTCGCGACACATTTAGTTCGCTCATCAGTTGTGGGTTTGAGCGGGGGAAGGTTACGCTTCTTGATGTCCCCCAATACTTAACTTCTAAATGCGGACGAATTAATTTTTTGCTATCGACTCTCAATCAGTCGTTAAAGAGTTATAAAAATTACACGCATCTTGTAAGCAATATGGACGCAAGTAGGGTTCTTATAGCCGACCAACTTGGCGGAGTGAGTGAAATTCTTAAGAAACTTGGCGACGAGATAAGGCTTAACATAACATTTGATTTGGAAAAAGAAGAGCGAATAAAAGAAGAATTGACATACAAAAATATTGTGTGCTATGAAGCAATAGTGTATGAAGAAACCAAGTGTCTAAAAACTGTGTCGCTACTATTAAAAAATGAGCCATTTAATAAGGATAATCTAATTAAGGCGGTGTCGAATGCTTGCAAAACAAAAATGAGTGTGGTAAGTAGTGACTTGTCAGCGGTGCCAAATTCACAAGTGGTGTTTTTGAAAAATAGCCCTAATTATGACATTGTATTTGGCAATGCAAGTGTTAGCAAAAACGGGCTACTAAAAAATGGTGACGCACATAGCCTTATAAAAATCGACAATGGCAAATACATATTGTCATTATGCGACGGCATAGGAAGTGGTGAAAATGCACAAAGAATAAGTAATCTTAGTATTACTCTTATTGAAAATTTTTATAGAGCGGGATTTGAGAATGATACTATATTGAGTAGTATAAATAGACTTTTGAGCCTTAATAATGAAGAAAATTTTTCGAGTGTGGACCTATGTGTGATGGACTTTCATAACAACACATTAGACTTTATAAAATTGGGCGCAACATATGGATTTGTTAAAAATTCAAATGGTACGAGCATTATAGAAAGTAGTGGGTTGCCTATAGGGGTACTGGAAGAAATGCGACCACATATCACTCGAAAGATAATTGACCCTTTTGACACAATCATATTAGTTTCTGACGGAATAAGTGACGCTTTTGACAATAAGTCCGACTTGCAAGACTATATTAACGGATTGTCGAGCACTAATCCGCAAACAATTGCCGACGATATAATGGATAGGGCAAAGGATTTGAACAATGGAATTATAAAAGACGATATGACAGTACTTGTTGCTAGAATTTTTCCTACATAACAGAGTAAGTACACGGGTGTTAAAATCTTTTTTAAGCCAATACATACAAAAAGAATGAAAAGGTCTTGAAAAAAAGTGCATTTTGATATATAATGTATTAAAATTTGTGTAAGGGGCTTAAAAGATGAAAAAAGTTGAACAACTTATTGTGGACAATCAATTAATCAAGAAAGGGGAAATCGTGGCTGTGGCTTGCTCTGGCGGAAAGGATAGTATGTGTCTACTTAATGTTCTTTACAACCTTAAAGACAAGTTAGGGTTTGAACTTGTTGCCATTAATATTGACCATAACCTAAGAGAAAATAGCAAAAACGATAGCCTTTTTGTCAAAAAGTACTGCGAAAGCAAGGGGATAAAGTGCTATGCGTATAGTCTTGACATAAATTCGTTGTGTGCGTCTAATAAGTTGGGACTTGAACAAGGAGCAAGAGAAGGCCGATATAAAGTTTTCAAAAAGTTGCTAGATAAGGGTGTTGTAAATAAGATTGCGTTAGGCCATCATCAATCAGACCAAGCGGAAACGATTCTACTAAATATCTTTAGGGGTGCTGGGATTTCTGGCGCTTGCGGAATGGAACTAATGAGAGAAGGAAAATACATTCGTCCGCTTTTATATACTCCGAAAGTTGAAATTAATGCCTACATTGAGCAAAATGAAATTCCTTTTGTTGAAGATGAAAGCAATATGCAAAATGATTTTAGTAGAAATTATATCCGCAATATGATACTGCCTATGGTGAGAAGTAGGTGGAGTAATGCGGATGCAAATATTTGCGAATTTGGAAAGTTGTGCAAAAGGGATAATGAGTACATCTTCAATCAGATATCCGATAGGGCAATGATTAAAGAAAATGACAGCACAGTAAAAGTATATTCAAGTTATTTTAATGACGATATGAGCGTGGTGAGTCGAATCATAATGCAAGCATTGAAAGAAATCAATGCAAGTGTGGACGTGGAGAAAAAACACTTGAAGATGATTCACGACTTGGTGATGAGTGGGGAGAATGGAAGCAAGGTGAATTTGCCCAACAAAGTAATCGCCGTAAAAGAATACAATTTTATTACATTTACAAATAAAAAAACAATGACCACAATCAAGCCTATAAAGTTGAGTCGTGGCAAACACTCAATTCCTAATGTGGGAGTGCTAGAAGTGTACAATACAACCCCTGCGAGCATGGGGCAATATCAAAATATATTTGATGCAAAGAAAGTTCCTAAGGGGGCTGAGTGGAGATTTAGGTCACAAGGTGATATGTTTGAAAAATTCGGCGGTGGAAGAAAGAGTCTTAACGAATATCTTATAGATAAAAAAATCCCTGCACGGAAAAGGGACAACTTGCCAGTATTGGCACTTGGAAACGAAGTTTTTGTGATTGCCGGCGTGGAAATTAGCGACCTTGTAAAAATAGACAAAACCACAAAAAGTGCTTATGGCGTGAACTTTATTAGGTTTTAATTGTTGACTCAGAAATGATGAATAATAATTAAATTATTACAACTAATGATAAACATTTAAAATAACATCATATAAATTGACACCATAATAAGGTTGATACAATAAATAAAAAATATATGCTAACAAATAGCATATATTTTTTATAACCGAATAATTAATTTTTTTAAAGTGATTAAAGACTAATTTATTAAATTATTCCTTAATGTTTTGGTCCAACATATTTTGATACTTTTGAAATCTTTTGTTGAATTTATCTCTTGCGGAATCTATTTTTACTGGAACCATTTCTTCTTCTTTTTCGATTGTTTCTTCTTGAATATCGGATAGGTGTTTTAGAATGTTTTCTGGGACTTCCACAGTTTGTTCAACATTATTTAAGTCAGTATATGTAATGTTTTTGCCGTCGAAAGCAATCCCTAGATCGTTGTTTTTGCCGTATATTTGATAGTAGTAGGAAAGTGTGGTTATTTTGCCCTTTTTTATGCCTAGTTCAAGGGTATTTTGATATAGATATTCGTCCAACAACTGGGTCATATTTACTTTTTTAGGGTATCGCAACTCATCTCCGTAGCGGACTGGCGCAAAATATCGTTGAAGCACAAATCTATCGGGGAATGTGTCTGCTGTGCGGACATCTCGTTGGTCAACCTTGCTTTCGTTGTTGAATTGTTCTGGATGCCACGCAATTGTCCCCGGTGATGTGAGTACGCGATTGTACAATGTGGCTCTTAGTGGATTTGTGTTGGAGCAGTACAAATATGGGTCGCAGTCGTTGATGTGTTCTAGGGCGAATGCGGTAATTTGGTCGATTCGCTTGATTCCTAAAATTGCGTGTTTGTTGTCCTTCTTTACTCTGCCCGTTCTTTTTGCGAGTTCTATAGCCATTTCTTTAGATGGGGCGTTTATTGGGAAAAATATAGGAATAAATTTTCCCGAGCCAACGTGACCACATTTGACGACAATGGCATAATATTCTTGTTCTTTGTGCATATCGAAGGTCTGAAGCAGTCCTGTTCGTCTGTCTACCATTATGCCGTCTTGAATATATATGTCGCTCATTTTTTTACTCCTTAAAGTACTTCTGTATAAAAAGTATATCACATCGTAACCCGCATTTCAAGAGATTGATAAAAAGATGTGTGATTTTTAAAGCATCACTTTAAATAATTTTGTGATTTAAAAAAATGATTTTTAATGTGCAGTTGCTAAAATTTACCCATTCTTATTTTGAGAAAATTTGTAATTGTGATATTATTAAATTATGGAAAGATTGAATATTGAGATAAGTGAAAATTTAAAAAACTTGGCAAGTGCACTGGACTGCCCGTTGTATATTGTTGGTGGATATGTTAGAGATAACATCATCGGGTACAAAACCGACGACATAGACATTGCTAGCGAGTGTAAAGTGGACAAAATGCTGAAAGTGTGTGCGTCCTTAGGATATAAAGCAAAAGTCGTTAATGAAAAACTTGGCACAATACTAATAATCGCTGGTGATGAAAAGTACGAATACACTCCTTTTAGAGTTGAAAATTACATAAGGGGACAACATTCTCCCGAAAGCGTGGAATTTGTAAACGACATTAATGTGGATTGTAGGCGTAGGGATTTTACGGCAAACTGCATTTACTACAACGTGCTTAGCGGTGACATTTTTGACCCGTACGGCGGAATCCAAGACATTCAAAAGAAGAAAATTAGATGTGTTGAAACTCCCGTAAAGGTGTTCTCGTCGGACGGACTTAGAATATTGCGATTGGTTCGATTTGCGTGCACGCTAGGTTTTGCTGTCGATAAATCTACACTAAAAACAGCAAAAGAGATGACATTCCAACTAAGGGATATTACGGGGGAGAGAAAGAAAAAAGAACTCGACCAAATCGTGATTGCGGAGAGTGTACATGGGCTGAATAGCAATAATTTTGTTGACCTATTTAACAAGCTAAACATATATAAATACTTATTTATGTTGCCTTGCGAGAAGTATAGCATTAGGCAAAATAAGGATGCTCAAAACTACTTTAACCTTACTTTAGATAAGCGATTTGTTGGATTTGTGGTGTTATTTTTGCTTAATAAATACGATTACAAATATATGCCATATATCCAAATAGAGAGTGATATTCAATATATAATGGGGAATGTGTTAAAGTGTAGCAAGGAAGAAATGAAGCAAGCGCTAGATTGCTATGTGGTGTTGCAAGACCTTAAATTCAAACCGCTCAACAACTTTATTGCGGTCAACTATCAAAAATTGACTGATTCTGAGAAGTTGGTCGTAAATGCATTTTGCGATGTGAAACCTGTGAGCGTGTTGCTTATATATATGATTAATAATAACATCCCCATAAATGAGAGTAAACTTGACATTACAAATGACGACATAATTGAATTGATAGGAGCGAAATACATCTCTAAAGTAAGACGGTTGCTACTGGAGGCGTGTCTACTAGGACGAGTGAAAAACAATAAAGACGACTTGTTGGAATTTATAAAGGTTTTTGTACTGAAGTAAATATTAAAATAATTCGGAGATTGTTTTATCTCCGTTTTTTTTGTGCGTGTCAACAAAAATGCATATAAATTTTTTAACTCCTAATACTAAATGTAAGTAGATTAGGTGGTGAGAAAATGGATAGCGAAAAGACAACAAAAACACACAAGCAACAAAAAGCGAGTGCTAAAAAGAAAGAGAAAAAGGACAAAACCCCGCAAGTTTTTTTGGGGCTAACGCTACTAAGTTGTGTAATGGTGATGGTGGTTGTGGGGCAGTTTTTTATGCTCGATAGCCAAGACAAATCGGTGATTGATAAAGGGACATCTATAAATGGCTACAACATTGCGGGGATGACAAAGAAAAACGCGGTGGAGTATTTGAAAGATGTGTTTAACGACAATGCCCGCCAATTTGAATTGACCTTAAAACATAATGACAAGTCGTGGAAATTTAATAAGAATGACTTCACTGTAAATAGCGACATACACACGATAATAGATATGGCACAACAGCACGAGATTGATTATGGCGATTATGATAGTCAGATTAATTATTTGTCGGGGTCGGATAAGAGTATAAATGTTGCATTCAACTTTCTATTTGTGGGTTTGGACGAGAAGATTGAGAATGTAATAAAAGAGATTGAGTACGAACCGGTCGATAGCGAAATTACATTCAATCCGAATAATCCCGAAATGTTTGAATACACTGACGATTTAAAAGGATTAAGGGTCGATAAAAATGCGTTGTATGAAAGGATTAATAATGCCTTTTTGAAGACGAATAATGTGGTCGTGGACGTGCCGACGATTGAAGTAACGGCGGAATATACAAAGGAAAAGAATAAGGGTATTACGCAAAAAATCGCCAGTTTTTCAACCAATGTTGCCGATAGTACGGGCGGAAGAAAGACAAATGTGAAGTTGGCACTAGAAAAGTTTAATGGAATGGTGATAAATAGCGGAGCGACAGTGTCTTTCAACAAAGTGACCGGTCCACATACATTGGAGAATGGCTACAAAACAGCAACTATTATATACAACAGCCGATTTGTAGAAGGTGTGGGTGGCGGAGTGTGTCAAGCAAGCACCACGCTATACAACGCGCTACTTAGGGCGAATTTGCAGATTGATGAAGTGAATAAACACACACTACCGGTGAAATATGTTCCACTGGGACTTGATGCAATGGTGAGCGAGTATATAAGCGACCTAAAATTTACAAATACCACTGGAAGCCCCATATATATTAAGACCTTTAGCGATTCTAATTCGGTGAGTGTGGAGATTTACGGAAGACCCGACCCCGACGGATATACTTACGATACTCGTAGCGAAACTCTTCAAATTTTGTCACACACGGGCGATGTGATTAAAGCGGATGTCAACAAAGAATATTCGGACAAAGTGTTGTTTAAAGGGGAATACTTTAGGCTAACATACCCTAGAGAAGGATATGAAGCAGTGTCGTACCTACAAACATTTAAGAATGGTGAACTTGTGGGTGAAAAGGAAATTCGTCACGATATATACAAACCTCAAAATGGCATAGTCATAGAAGGAGTGGAAGATGCACCCGCTGGGATTGAGGCAATAAGTGGCAATGTGGATATTATTGAAAATTCGAATGAATGCATAATTGAGGAAAATATGCAAGGGGCAATTCCTACTGCATATTGTCCATAAAATTTGGCATTAATACAAAATGCAATGTGTATAACTTTCATATTTTGGCAGTTTTGCACACAATTTTGGCACAAAATAGAACACAATTCGAAAAGTTTATGTGGATAAATAATTGATTGAATGTGGATAAGTGGATAACTTTTGCGAATAACCCACAAAAATATTCAAAAAAATGTGAATTTATGCACAAATTCATAATTATTCATTAAAATTTATAAAAATAAAAGTGTGCAAATGTGGATAACTTTTGCGAATAACTCAAAAAACTCCCCAATGGTTGTGAAATCGGGGAGTTTTTTGTATTTAAACAACTTTTGCAAGTTGGAAATGGGGGAGAGTATACAAATGAATATTATTCATATAATTGTATACATTCCATATTATGCGGTGGGATAATTTTGTGTGAATGTATAAAATGTTGAAATTTTAATCATCATTAGATGCTAAAAAATTAAAGATTGTTATCTGAAAATATAGGGATTATTTATTTTGAAATATGATTATTTTATTATATAATATACATTAATTAATACACATCATAAATGTGCTAATTTTAAGGAGAATATATGGATAAAATAATTGTGATAACTGGTGGCAATAGTGGAATAGGGAAGTGCACTGCCGATATTTTTAGAAGTAAGGGAGATAAGGTAATTAGCGTAAGTATGGCTATTGACGAAGAATATCCCGAATATAGTTATGTATGCAACATTACAGATGAGAAGAGAGTGAAGGAAGTACTTGACGACATCAAGGAAAAATACGGTCACATTGATGTGCTTATCAATAATGCTGGTATGGGGGTAAATGGTGCGTTGGAGTTGCTTCCTAGCGAAACAGTTAAAAAAGTGATGGATGTGAATGTTTTTGGAGCTTATCTTATGAGCAAATATTCCCTTCCGCTTATGACAAAAGGTAGCAAAATTATATACATTTCTTCGGTAAGTGGTGTGATGGGCGCGCCATTTAGAAGCCTTTATTGTTTTACAAAATCTGCAGTGCTTATGATGGCACTATGTCAAAGAATGGAATTAAAGCAAGCGGGCATTGATGTAATGGCTATTTGCCCCGGTGAAGTAAAGACTACATTTATGAAAAACCGCATAAGAGTGACCGACACTAATGAGAGATATGGCAAGCAAGTAGGTAGGGCATTTGAATTTTTGGACAAACACGATGAAGGGAAAAGAATGGAGCCTAGCAAGGTTGGAAAGATAATTGTGAAGCAGTGTTACAAAAAACGCACTAAGCCAATGCTTGTAATCGGCGGGCCTTTCAAACTAATGTATTTTGGCACAAGAGTGTTGCCTATAAGTTGGACGCTTGGCATTACTAATAAGTTTATGGGTGGCGGAACTATTGATTAAGCGAGAAAACTTAATTAAAATATGTTGACTTTAGGCGAGCGCAAGAGTATAATAAAATTAATTTAATGGAGTTAATATGAGAATTAGATTGAATGATGATTGCAATAATAATAACAACGCATTTTAGTAATGGGTGATTTTTTGTATGCAATCATAATTTAATCTTGGTTAAATTTACACATTGAAAAAAATGACCCTTATACTTAGTTATAAGGGTTTTTTATTAAATTTTAGGAGAAGAAATATGAAAGAAAATATTTATAGGACTCATAATTGCGGAGAATTAAGATTGTCTGACGCGGGTAAAGAAGTAAGGCTTTCGGGCTGGGTAAATAGCATTAGAAAACTTGGCGGGCTTACTTTCGTGACATTGAGAGACCATTTTGGAATTACTCAATTGGTGGTAAATGATGAGAGTCTTTTAAACGGAGTGAATAAGGAATGCACAGTAGGAATTGAAGGCAAAGTCGTAGAAAGATATAGCAAAAATCCGAAGATGGAGACCGGCGACATTGAAGTGGAAGTTAAGTCGCTAAAGGTTTTGGGAAGATGTGAGAGTGTGCTTCCTTTCGAAATAAATGATTCGGTCAATACTAAGGAAGATTTACGACTAAAATATAGGTATTTGGACCTAAGGAATCCCGAAGTGCACAAACTTATGGTAATGAGAGCAAAAATGCTTAATTACGCAAGAAACAAATTGACAGATATGGGATTTTTGGAGTTCCAGACCCCAATTCTTACAAGTTCGAGCCCAGAAGGAGCAAGAGATTTCCTAGTCCCTACTTTTAAAGCCCCTGGCGAATTCTATGCTCTTCCACAAGCCCCTCAACAATTCAAACAACTTTTGATGGTGAGCGGTTTTGATAAATATTTCCAAATAGCACCTTGTTTTAGAGATGAAGCCGCAAGAAGCGACCGTACTCCTGGCGAATTCTATCAAGTTGATATGGAGATGAGTTTTGCTACCCAAGAAGATGTATTTGAAGCGTGTGAAGAATTTGCAAGCGAACTTTTTGAGAAACTTACGACTTTCGATGTTTCAAAAGCACCATTTGTGAGAATTCCATATAAGGAAGCAATGGAAACATATTGTAGCGATAAGCCAGACCTAAGAAATCCGCTTACGGTAAAAGATTTGTCAAAAATGTTTGAGAATAGTGAGTTTAATGCATTCAAGGGCAAAACCGTAAAGGCAATCAAAGTAAATGCTGACAAGCCTAGAAAATGGTATGACGAACTTGGTCAAGTGATTGTAAGTTATGAAGGCAAGGGAATGGCATTCTTAAAGTACAACGACGGCGAGTTTAGTGGAAGCATAACAAAATTTGTCACCGAAGAAATGAAATCCCAACTTATTGAGATGTTTGATTTGAAAGGTGGCGAAAGCATATGTATGGTAGCGGACGAGCACGATATGGCTGTAAAACTAGCCAATGTGCTTAGAAATGAACTTGGCGAGAGATTGGAACTAATTGACAAAAATAAGGTCGCAATATGTTGGATAGTTGATTTCCCATTCTTTGAGAAAAATAAGGATACCGGAGCGATTGATTTCGCCCACAACCCATTCACTATGCCACAAGGCGGAATGGATGCGTTTAACAATCCTAATCCGTTTGACATTTTGGCTTGGCAATTCGATATGGTCATTAATGGTCACGAGTGCTTAAGCGGTGCGGTAAGAAATCACGACCAAGACATTATGGTCAAGGCTTTTGAGATGGTTGGATATGGTCAAGATGTTGTAAAAGAAAAATTTGGTGCATTGTATAATGCCTTTATGTATGGGGCACCTCCGCATGCTGGCTGTGCTTTCGGATTTGACACATTGCTTATGATAGTGTGTGGAAAAGATATGATGAGAGAAGTCATTACGTTCCCAATGAACAAAAACGCAAGGGATGTGCTTATGGGTGCACCAAGCAAAGTAACCGAACAGCAGTTGAAAGATGTAGGGCTTAGACTTATTGAAAAGGAGTAAAAATATGAAAAAATTGGATTTAAATGAAATCGTTAAAGACTTGAAAGCATATGACGGACAAGTTATCACCGTTGGCGGTTGGGTAAGGTCTGTAAGAGATATGAAAACTTTTGGTTTTATGGACCTTAACGACGGCACTTTATTTAAGGGTATTCAAGTGGTGCTTTCTAGTGACAAATTGGCAAATTATTCGGAAGTTGCGAAGTTAAATGCTGGTAGCAGTGTGCTAGTGAAAGGTGTATTTAAGTTAACCCCCGAAGCAAGACAGCCTTACGAACTTCAAGCGGATGAAGTGACCATCGTGTGCGCTACCGATAGCACATATCCGCTACAAAAGAAGGGGCATTCAATGGAGTTTTTGCGAGAACAAGCATATCTTAGACCTCGCACAAACTTATTTAGTGCGGTGTTTAGAGTGAGAAGCGTGGCTGCTATGGCTATCCACGAGTTCTTCCAAAGTCGTGGATATGTGTATGTTCATACTCCACTTATTACGACTACCGACTGCGAAGGTAGTGACCAGATGTTTAAGGTTACGACCCTAAATTTTGAAAAACCGCCTATTAACGATAAAGGTGGCTTGGATACTTCGCTAGACCTATTCGGCAAGAAGTCGTACATTACTGGGTCGGGGCAATTGCATGGTGAAGCACTTGCAATGGCTTATGGCAAAATATATACTTTTGGGCCAACTTTCCGTACGGAAAATAGTAACACAAAGACTCACGCTAACGAGTTTTGGATGATTGAGCCCGAGATTGCTTTTTGTGATTTGGACGAACTTATGGACATTGAAGAAGATATGTTGAAGTTCATAATCAAGTATGTGCTAGATAGATGCCCGCAAGAAATGGAATTTTTGAATAGTTTTGTTGAGAAAGGGCTTATTGAAAAACTTACAAAGGTTGTAAATAGCGACTTTGTGAGAATTGACCACGAAGATGTAATAAAACTACTTAAAGAAGCACCTGTAAAGTGGGAGTTCCAACCAGAATATGGTGAAGATATAGCCAAAGAACACGAAAAATACATTACTGAATATTTTAATGGTCCGGTATTTGTTAAAAATTGGCCAAAGGACATAAAGGCGTACTATATGAAATTGAATGCTGACGGCAAAACGGTGGCAGCGGTTGATTTGGAAGTTCCTGGTGCTGGTGAACTTATGGGGGGAAGTCAGCGTGAAGAAGATTACGACAAGATTGTAAATCGTTGTAAGGAAATGGGTGTTGATACCGAACCTATTGATTGGTTCCTTAACTTAAGAAAATTTGGGACAATCGAGCACTCGGGCTTTGGAATGGGCTTCGAGAGACTTATAATGTACTTGACCGGTGTAGAAAACATTAGAGATGTAATATTGTTCCCACGAACTCCTAAAAACTGCGAGTACTAAAATAGGCAATCAAATATTTGACTAATTTGGAAAAATGTTGTAGTCTATTTGTAATAGGGTGGTTATGAAAAATGAATTATTATAAAGAATTTGAGTTTGCTAAAAGAATTGCGGTGGTTGCATACAAGAAAATTGTGTGCAGGACGAGTTATAATGTAATAGAGAAAGCCGATAGGTCGCTTGTGACTGAGGTCGATACTGCGGTAGAAGACTATATCGTGGGCGAGATTAAGAAGATGTTTGGCAACGACAACTTCATTACCGAAGAGAGAAATCCCAACAATAAGGTAATCGGCCGTACGTGGGTAATTGACCCGATTGACGGAACGGTGGCTTTTATAAAGGGCTTGCCTACATGGGGTATTCAGATAGCCTTTGTGGATAATGACATTACGCAATTTTCAATTATCTACTTGCCAAAACTTAATGAGTTGGTGAGCGGATATAGGGGGAAAGGCGTATATGTTAATGGCAAGAAGTTGCCAAATAATGCAGACGGAAGAATGTCGGAAGCCGTTGTTGAATATTGCGGGCGTACGGGCATTAAAGAAGGTACTGTAGGAAAGGTGTATAGGGCGATTGACGATACTGTAAAGAACCAATACGCATTTGGGTCGGCGAGTTGCTCATTTGTAAATGTGATTACTGGAAGATGTGATGCGATGGTTTCGGGATGTAAGGCACCTTGGGATATATATGCCGGCGAGTTTATGGCGGATGAACGGGGAGTAAGCAAGTATAAGTCAAAACTTGGCATTACGATATATGCTAATTCGACCGAACTTTTCCAAAAATTAAAGACTATTTGCAAGACTTTGGAAAAAGAAAATGAATAACATATTATACTAACGGATGATGTCCGTTAGTTTTTTTTATCCGTTTTTTATAAGCTATAACAATATATTGTGGACAAAATAATATCGCCACAATATTTTAAAAGAACGACGACAAAAATATGTTTTTAATGCTGATTTTTTGTAAAATTTGTTAAGGCAAAGAATTTAATGATTTGATCGCATTTTTTTGTGTAAAATTAACAATTTTGAAATTGTGTATAAAATTTGGTGGAATATTTGCAAAAATATGATATCATAACATAAATAAATATGAAGGAGATAAAATATGTTGAAAAAAATATCAAGATACCTAGGATTAGTCTTGGGTGCACTTACTTGCTTGCCACTTTTTGTAGAAACTTGGAAGTATATGGTTAAAGTTCGTGGCAATTCGGGTCAAACATCTTCATACAAGGCATTTGACGAGATTGGGTCAGTTGCTAAGATTGCATTAGGTGATAATTTTAGTCAATTCTGGCTAACATTATTCGGCATTTTAACAATCGTGGCGCTAGTGATTGCTGTTGTTATGATTGTTGTGTATGTTCTTGATGACTTGGGAGTTTTGAAGGCTCAAGGACTTGAAAAGTTATTAGCATCACTTTTAACTGTCGTAGGAATCATTGCACTTATTAATGTAGTAATTTGTATGTTGGTTAACAGACGCAATGTTAAAGACTTAGAAACTGTTTATGGTCTTTATGGTGCTGTAGGTGCATGGTTAATGCCAGTATTCGCCATTGTTGGTGGCGGAATGGCTATGTATGGCGTTTCAACAAAATCCAAAAAGAAAAAGAGAAAATAATTTTTTAAAAAAGTACGACATTAGTCGTACTTTTTTGACTGAAAAAACCGAACGTGATTAAAAGTTCGGCTTTTTTTGTGATATTTTTTTATACTATTAAAATTTGTTTTTAAAAATACTGATTAATCCCATATTTTGATTGAACTGCAACCACAAGGAAGAACTAAGCCTTCTTTTGTAGGTAGCCCGATTTCGTAGTTTTCGACATGACCGCCGGCATATGCTAGTTCAAGTAGGTTGCCTATAATGGTGGGTTGTAGTCCGCTTGCATAAGTGTTTATAAGGACAAATAGCGGATTGTCGGAAAGGACTTTAGATGTGAGTTTTATGAAGTCATATAGATTTTCGTTTATTCGCCAAGTTTCTCCGCTAGGGCCTTTGCCATAGGATGGGGGGTCCATAATGATTGCGTCGTATTTTTTGCCACGACGGATTTCTCGCTCGACAAATTTTTTGCAGTCGTCCACCATATATCTAACGGGTTTGTCTTGTAGGCCCGATAGTTCCATATTTTTCTTTGCACACTCTATAATGCCTTTGCTTGCATCCACGTGGGTAACTTCTGCACCGGCGGAAGTGCAAGCAACTGTAGCCCCGCCAGTGTAGGCGAATAGGTTGAGAACCTTTATTGGGCGATTTGCTTTTTTGATAAGGTCGGTCATTATGTCCCAGTTTACTGCTTGCTCAGGGAATAGTCCGGTGTGCTTAAAGCCCATAGGTTTGATTAAAAACTTAAGCGACTTATAACTAATAGTCCACTCGGATTTTACGGGGATTAATGTTTTCCATTTTCCACCGCCGGTTTTGTCGCGGAAGTAGTGACCATTAAGACCTTTTTCTTTAGATAGGTCGTATTTTGCGTCCCAAATGATTTGTGGGTCAGGGCGAAGAAGTTTTACATCTCCCCATCTCTCTAATTTCTCGCCGTTGCCTGTGGCGATTATTTCATAGTCTTTCCAATCTGTAGAATATCTCATTTCTTTCTCCATATGTCATATCATACACTTTAATGGCTATTTTGTCAATTTAATTGTAATAATCAAATAACTATGTTAAAATATTTTAAAAGGAATTGATGTTATGAAAAATTATGATGTTGTAATAATTGGCGGTGGTGCGAGCGGGCTTTTTACGGCACTGCAATTCGAAAACTCAAAAAAGACCGTTGCCATATGTGAAGCGGGATATTCTGTGGGAAAGAAGATTTTAGTTACCGGCAATGGCAGATGTAATCTTACTAACCTAAATATGTCAAGCGACTACTACAACCGAAATATAGATGAGTATTTGAGAGTGTTTAATGAAAAGCAGACTCTTGATGTTTTTTCTAGGCTAGGGCTTGTTACATATAACGATGATTGTGGTAGAGTATATCCAATCACAAACTCCGCAAAGTCAGTAGTTGATGTATTGTGCAAGAAAATATCTGCATTAAAAAACATTGACATATATACTGATTGTAAGATTGATAATATAAAACATATTGACAATAAATATATTGTTTCTGACAATAAGTGTAAGGTTTGTGTCAATAGTATAGTTGTTGCGTGTGGAAATATAGATAATGACTTTTTAAATGATGTAAAATTGATTGAAAAGATCCCAAGCCTTGTAGCGTTGAAAACAAAAGAGAATACTAAAAATCTAGATGGTGTAAGAGTGGCGAATGTTAAAATTACCGCGATATGTGAGAATAAGGTAAAGTCGGATAGTGGGGAACTGCTATTTAAAGAAAACGGGCTTAGTGGAATTGTTATTTTTAACTTATCGACATTATTCGCTAGGAGTAAAAAGTTTGCTGGTAAGATAGTTGTGGATTTGTTGCCTGAATTGTCGATTCAAGACACCGAGAGAATGATAAGAAGTAGGTGCAATATATTTGGGGGTGTGGTCGATATATTTACGGGAATGTTTGTTGATAGTATTAGGGAAGAAATTTTTAGGCGAATAAAATTAAATGAGCAATTGAAGTCGAAAGATTTGAGTGATGATAAAATCAAACAACTTGCACACATTATTCACGACCTTGAATTTACCGTGGTGGGGTGTTATAACAACAACCAAGTTTTGTCGGGTGGTGTTGACCTAGCGGAATTAAATTCAAATTTGGAGAGTAAGGTAATGCCAAATATGTATTTTGTGGGCGAGGCGGTTGATGTTGATGGAGAATGTGGCGGATATAATTTGCAGTGGGCTTGGACGAGTGGTGCGATTGTGGGGTCGCATATAAGATAAGAAAAAACGCATTAGGTGAAATTCACTTAATGCGTTTTTTACTATAGAGTAAACTTTTTCTTAAACTTGGTTTACGATGTTTTTTATGTTTATTTCTATAGACCCATTGTTTGAATATTTGTAAATGCTACATTTTCAACCTTGTTAAAATGTTCTAGTGCACTGTCGTATTCTTTAAGTTGTGCGTCGGAAAAATTTTTGTATTTTGTTGTAAATAACCCTTGTTTTGTATTTGGTCGCAAATGTACAACATATTTTTTCTCGGGTACTGCTAGGTGAACCTTAACTTCACCACCTGAGTAGTCGAATGTGTTTACTTCGGGACTATGGATGTACAAGTTTTCAGTGACTAAGCAAGCATCTTCCTTTGTTAGCACTTTGTTGGCGGTAAGTGACTTCGCTAGTTTGTTGCGAAGTTGTGACAATTTTGCCTTGCCACTATCAAATGACAACATTGTGGTTAGGTATGTGGTGTAGTTGTTGATTTCGTCGGGTGTTGACAAGACCATATTTTGGGAAATGTAGTCGTTGACCACTGCTATTTGCTTTGGAGATAATCCGTTGCCAGCATAGTCGAAATATATGTGAAGTAGTTTTTGCATCTTTTTCAAATTGTGGTTGTCAATGGTCTTTTGATATTTGCCGTGTATGTAGTTTTTTATCTCGTCGATTTTGTTCATAATTTACCTTCCTTTTTGTAATATTGATTATAACATAGCGACATCTAGAATTCAATAGAAATCAAATATTTTTTTAATGTTTTATCTATAATTATATGCACAAAAGTTCCATAAATTGATTGCTTTTTAGATTTTTTAAAGTTTTATAGTTTTTTTTACTAAAAGTCCTTGATTTTTTCTATAAAATCCGCTATACTTACACAGTAGATATCCCAATTTTGAAATATCTTGCAAGAAAAAGCAGTAAAAACTGTGAATAATTTTTTTAACATGGAGAGTTGGCTGAGCGGTCGAAAGCGGCGGTCTTGAAAACCGTTGAAGTGAG
>CAZNJK010000019.1:0-17087 GCA_964573405.1 uncultured Christensenella sp.
CTACCTTCAATATGATTTGAGTTGTATGTCAATTCAATTTGTGTTTTATGATAAACACCACCATTAAGTTTCATATCTTTTTGTTCTTTCAATATGTTTAATAATTTGTTATTACTAAATTGTTTTTTGCTTTCTCGCTCTGGTTTAACAGTATCTGCTGGGATATTCCATGTTTTGCCCGTCAAAAAAGCACCCGGTATTCGCCCTTTTGCACAATAATTTCTAACCATTCTATCTGACACATTCCATTTTTTTGCAATTTCAACAACCGATACAAAATTCATTTGCCTTACCTCAATTTTGTTTTTTATAATTATATTCCATTACCGGAAATTTGTCAATTGTATTGCAATAATTTATTTCCGATAGCGGAAAGTTTTATTACCTTTTACCACCTTTTCAGTTATGATTACACTATTTTTGTTTTTATGGTCGTTATTTGATGCAATCTAGCAATAAAAAATGACGGAAAATCCGTCATTTTTTAATTCTTATTTGTTTTTATTTGAAATTTATTCTTTAATTAAAATTTGCTTTTTAATTGATACTTATTCTTTAATTGATGTTCATTCTTTAACTAATGTTTGTTTTTTACTGATATTTATAATTTTATTAATGTTTGTTTTTTTAATATTTATGATTTAATTAACACTTATTTGTATTTGGCTTATATAGTGCAAATAAATCTGCCACATTGCGTTTGCGATATTCGTCAAGTAGTCCCATAGGACTGGTGGCAAATTTTTTCTTTATAAGTAGTTCGGTGGCAATTGCTCCCATTACATAACTTTCAAATCTTCCGGGGTATTGGGTAATTTCTATAATGTGATTTATTGCGTCGTCTTGTCCCATTTGGCTTAGACAATGAATGTATATTTCCGATATTCTATACTGCCAATTCTTCTGTAGCATTAGATATGCAATTTTGCCGTTAAATACCTTCATATATCGGGTATATTCGCAAGGGTACATATGCCAAGCGGAGAAAGTTGACCAGCCATTAACCACATAATCCGCACCGCTATCGAAATTGTAACCACGATTTGGGATGATATTGTTAAATAAGTTAGCACGCCCCGGATAAACATTCCTATACAATCCATACACTACTTGATAATGTGATATTTTATTTTCATTTGTTTGAATAATGTAAGTGTCCTTGCTTCCGTTGTAAAACTGCTTAGAAATCACCTTCCCCGAACCAATGTCAGCGTTGTACTCTAGGCGAATGTCGTTCTCGTGGAATTCTCCCCAAATGCCAGTTGAAAGCACATCAAACTCAATCTTTGCAAGCGTACCTTTTACTAGTTTTTTAATCTCATTTTCATCGGAAATGTGCTGAAATTTGCAAGATCTTAATTCCCTTTTCGAATACTCCCTTAACTTTCTTTTAATGTCGCCATAGTACCCGCCAAATATCTTCTTATAAATTGGCAAAAGCGGGTTTTTGTAGCCATTTTTACTGCACGCAATGTTAAGCATCTCTGTTAAAAATTCGGAGTGGTGCCTATATGATTTTTTTATAATATTCATATAATATTGTTTCAATTCTTTAGGACAAAAAAGAATATTATCCTTCCTTTTGTACACCGCTTCCTTAAACTCTTTTATTTCTTCGTCGGTGTCAAGAATTCTAAAGGACTTTATGAGTTGTTGAAATGTAAAATGCTTCCTATAAAATTGAATCTGAGCATTTAAAATTTTTCTCTCTTTTGGCGAATACAAAAAACTATGATGCATAACTTCCTTGTATGTATCATTATCAAAAGCGATTTTGTATTTCCAATCTCTTCCGTCAAATACTTCCATACTTTTATTATATATTTTTTTATAACTTTTGTGAAATAATTTTTCGCAATAAATATAATTTTTCGCAATAAAAAATGAGTAGGAATAATTCCCACTCATTTCTCTATACTCTTATTTTAGTACAAATATTTCAAATCCGCAATATAAGAATACAATTCGCTTTGTTCTGCTATGCATTTTACTGAGTAATAACTCTTTGTGCCGTTAGGGTCGCTAGCCAAATAAACATTGTATTCAGTAAAGTTGGAAGTATTTTTAACTTCAACAAACAATGCCCTATAAGTCACATCGGTACTTTCGCCCTTGTCAGTATTTGCATTAGGATTAACATACTTTTCGCCTTTAATTTTCAAAACTTGGTCTTCGCTATATACATAGCAAAGCACATAAGTCCCGTCGCTATTGCCAGTAATGTCAGAAAGTGTTTTTTCTTCGTTTTTAACTGTTACATCAAAACCTGTAGCACCTTGGAACAACGATGATAAAGTGTTGTCTTTCAATGACTTTTTGAAAAGTTTGCCAATCTCACTGTATTCGCTACGAGTATTTGCAATTTCCATAACTTCCGTAGATGAGCCCTTAAATACTTTAATAGACATAGCACCGTCGCCAATAACACTTACTGCCGTAAACTTAGTACAAGCAAGTGTAATTGTAACTGCTAGTAAAATTGTAACCAAACAACTACTAATGATTGCAATAATTTTTTTCATATAAATAACTATCCTTTTTTCCTTAATCTTTATAGAGAGTAATACATTTTTTATTTTTTGTCAACATTTTGAGAGTCTTGTTCGTCATTTGCGTCCGATTTTTTTGACACTTTACTCGATATTTTATTCTTTTTGGTGTCTTTTGGTTTTGGTTCTTGCTTTTCAGTGTCATGTTTTGGCTTCTCTTCGGCATTTTCGTTCTTTTCCGACTCGTCACTCTCCGACGATTTATTTAATGACTCCAATTGTTTTTCAAGCAATTCCTTTCTCTCGCTTATGGAGTTTGCCTTTTCATCGGCTTCTTTCTTAATGCTTTCGTACTCTTCTTTCGATATTACTCCAGCCTTAGACAATGCTTCGGCGGTCTGGGCTTTAAGCAATTGAACTTTTAATTCTTCCGCCTTTTCCGATTGTTCTCTAAGCAATTCTTCTCTTTTGTTTCGCTCTTCGTTGTCTTTGTCTATTTCCTTAGCCACCGTCTCTGGGCTCTCGCCCGTCATTATCATATCGACTTCTCGGCTGTATATGGTCTCTTTTTCCAAAAGCAACTTAGCAAAGTTATCCAAAATGTTGCGTTTTTCTTTCAAAATTTCTACGCCACGAGCATAGTTTGTATCTATAATCTTCTTAATTTCGCTATCAATCAAACTTGCGGTTTGTTCGCTATAATTCTTGGTCTGTTGATAATCTCTTCCTATAAATATTTGGTCCTTTTCACCGCCATAGTTGGTAAAGCCCAATTTTTCACTCATACCCCATTCGGCGACCATCTTACGAGCAATGTCAGTCGCTCTTGCGATGTCGTTGCTAGCACCGGCTGAGATGTCGTCTAGGCAAAGTTGCTCCGCAATTCTTCCGCCCATAATCATACAGATTCGGTTGTTAAGTTTCTGCAAAGTATAATGTTCGTCGTCATCTTTAGGACGCGTGCTTGTATATCCGCCAGCCATTCCACGTGGAATAATGCTGACTTCATGAACTTCGTCACCACAATTAAGAACCTTAGCAATAATTGCGTGCCCTGCTTCGTGATATGCGGTAAGTTTTTTGTCGTTTTCAGTAATTAATCGGCTCTTCTTTTGTGGTCCCATAAGTACCTTGTTTATTCCTTCCGTAATGTCCGCCATTGTAATGCTTCGTTTGTTGTTTCTTGCAGCCAAGATTGCGGCTTCATTCATACAGTTTTCTATGTCGGCACCAGTAAATCCGCTTGTAAGTCTTGCAACAACTTTTAGGTCAACATCACTTGCAAGTGGTTTGTTTTTGGCATATATTGAAAGGATTCCTTCTCTACCCCTTACATCCGGGATATTTACATATATTTGACGGTCAAATCTTCCCGGTCTAAGCAATGCCGGGTCAAGAACATCGGCACGGTTGGTTGCAGCAAGCACAATAACTCCGTCATTTGCTTCAAATCCATCCATTTCGGTCAAAAGTTGGTTAAGAGTTTGCTCTCGTTCGTCGTTTCCACCACCAAGCCCAGCGCCACGTTGACGACCAACGGCGTCAATTTCGTCGATAAACACAATGCAAGGCGCACACTTCTTAGCGGTTTCGAACAAATCTCTTACACGCCCGGCGCCCACACCTACATACAACTCCACAAAGTCGCTACCGGTAATGCTTAAGAATGGAACATTACTTTCGCCAGCCACAGCCTTTGCAAGCAATGTTTTACCTGTTCCAGGAGGTCCCACAAGAAGCACTCCCTTAGGAATTCTAGCCCCAAGCGCCTTAAATTTGCCTGGATTCTTCAAAAATTCTACAATTTCTTGAACTTCTTCCTTTTCTTCGTCCGCACCAGCAACATCTTTAAATCTGATTGTTGATTTGTCTATAAGTTTTGCACGACTCTTGTTAAAAGCACCAACTCCGCCACCTTTAGATGAGAACATCTTGTATAGTAAGTAGCCTATAATCACCATAATTACAATGCTAACATATGGAGTGATTGTTTCTATCACACTCTGTGATGGAACTTTGTAGGTAACTACAATTGTGTCTTTATCTTTATAAAACTCATTAGTTGTGTCGCCCGACTTATAAGCATTAACACCTTTGTTGTACTCATCAACAAATTCCACAAGTGCGGTGGTTGAGATAAACTCAAAATTGTAGTCCGCATCATCTGGGAAATCATCGACCTTAACATCACTGCCAGCCGTCCTTATCATTGCGGTGCCATTGGATTGCACATACAAATGTGTAACCGAGCCGTTATTTATCAAATTTTGTGCTTCGGTGTAAGAAATTGTTTTTCCCGGCAACCCCGAAGTAGATATAATGATAATTAAAATCAAAACAAATGCAATTGCAAGTAGGGTAATAAGCCCACTTGAATTTTTCTTTTTCTTAGTATCCAAATTTTCCTCCAAGTAATAAATATTTTGTCGTAATATTCTAACACAAAAAAATATTTTTGTATACTAAAACTTAGTATTTGCGTTATTAATTATATTATATTACCTATATTTTGAGAAAAATTCGACAATTTTTGCAAGTCCAATCTAAAGTATGAGATTTTGCGAAAACTTATACGCACGATTTATGCTGTCGGCTATAAACTCCGCCATAGTGATAATCGTTTTTAATCGCACACTTTTTACAAATGTTAGCGAGTCCATTCCTTTGCAATTAACAACCGCCAAAATGGAGTAGTCTCCCACATAATAGCCTGCCCCGTACTCACCAGACGGATATGCTCCGCTCGGATAATATTTTACTTGCCCAACTTCGTCTAACTGCCCCAATATGCCGTCTATAAGCACAATAGGAGAGTCGGGGTGAATGGCCTTAATCTCCTTTATAGTTTCCGCTAAATTATTAGCCGTTATATTATGGTCAAGAGTGCCGTAAATATAGCCATTAATTTGATATTTATATTTTAATATTTCACCCACCAAGGCACCAAGAGAATCACCCACAACCTTGTCTGTTCCCACACACAAAAACACTGGCTTACTTCGTTTGTTTATTAATTGAGTCACTAATTCCACCGCAAGCAAGTTTTTGTTTTTTTCATATTTTGTTTCTACAATCATTCCACCGACCACCTTTTTCTTTCAATGATTGCCATTTATTTGTTTTTTATTATAATTAATCCATATTTTTTTGAAATTGCTCGTACTTTCCCAATAATAATCAACGCTTTTCAAAAATTAATTCAGAGTTTTTTAAAAATTTAATCAAAATTTATTGAAAATACAATCAAATAAAAATTATTAAAATCAATATTTTCACTCTAGTTTTGTCGAATTTGGGATTGTCTTTTTAAATTTTTTTTAGTTTTAAAAACGAAAATTTGTCATAATCTCGTGACAAATGCTCATAATTGTGCTAACATTTAAGTAATTAATTGGAAAAATGGAGATTATTATGTGGGTAGATATTGTTCTTATTGCAATTCTCGTTGTATTTTTGATAATCGGATTGTGGAAAGGTTTTTTTGACTCGTTGTTGGGGCTTATTTCAACGGGGCTAGCGATTGTGGTCGCTATTACATGTGCAAAGCCGGCTTCGTCATTTATAAATAAATTTATTAATTTGCCTAATTGGATAGACGGATTGCTTTCTAAAGTTATGGCAGAAGATAAGGTCGTCAATCTATTTGGTAATGCGGACCTATCATTTACTAGAATTCAACTTGCTAATTTCCTATCTATAGTAATGAGCGCAATCATCGTATTTATTGTTACAAAACTCGCAATTTGGTTGCTTGCTAAACTATTCGATAGCGTAGTTTCTGAAAGCACTTTCGCTAGCGGGCTTAATAAAGTCCTTGGCGGGATATTCGGAATCGTAAGGGGTGGAGCATTAATTCTTGCTATTTTACTACTTTGCGCAGTTCTTAGCGGAACAGGGCTTGCAACCCCAATTCAAAATACTATAAGCAACTCTAAAGTGACCAACTATGTATATAAGTATGTAAGCGACTTTACCGAAAATCAACTTACCAAAGCCGATATTAAGGACTTTGTAGTGGATATGGTAAATAGCACTCAACAATAATTGATTTTGCATATTTCAATAAATTAAGATTTCAATAAATTAGGATTATTTTAATTAATTATACAATCGAAATAAAGGTTATAAAATAAATTTAGACAACAAAAAAATGGCTAATTTTAGCCATTTTTTTGTTTTTTATAATTCGTAGCCGTTTTGTTGAAGTAGTTTTCTTGCACTTTCCACTGAGTCCACGCCCGTTTTGTTCTTAATAGGAGCAAATTCGTGTTCTCTAACCACTTCAAAAGGTAGGCAAGTGTCCGCAAATTCTATCATATCTACACATAGCATTTCAAATTTGTGAGCATTTGGTTCTTCGGGTTTTATTTTTTCGCTCGCTTCGTTTACATATTCCACCTTTTTGGTAACAACGTGGATAGGTAGTTTTTTATCCTTTATTTCGTACAAGGTTTCAACATTAAATAGGTAGTTTAGAATTACACCAAAGTTATACACTCGCTCGCCGTTCTCGTCCGTTTCGTGAGCCATATCGTCGGTTAAATCGATGTATTCCACAATTGATGGCTTGCCATTTTTTAGACACATTACACCCACTTTTTCATACGGATCCACCTTTCTTATTACCTTGCTTCCAATTTGGTAATTGCCTTTTAGGGTGGCGCCTATAAATACTGGGTCGGCTATTTTTTGTAGCACATTATCAACCGCAAATACGTTAAGCCATTTTAGGTTGTAATTTTGAAGCATTGCCTTGGCTTCGGCATTGTTTAGTAGGGAATTAAACCATCCGCCGTTTCCATTAGGAGATGTTGCAACTCGGCCCTTTTCTTCGAGCAAAATCTTGCCGTCAAAAGTACAGCAAGGAGCCATATCTTGGACAAAAAATCTAATATAATTTGGGTCGTAACCGAAGTAATTATGTTCTTTTAGAAATTCTCGGGTAGCATAGTCGTTTTTCTCGCTTGCCATAATGAAAAACGGAATCATACACCCGCATTCTTTCACAACATCAAGGATGTTTTCTATAAGTCGTTGAAAAATATATACGTCTTTGGTAATTCCTATATTAAACATCCCTTTGGGGTTGTCACTGCCAAGCCTTGTTCCCATTCCGCCCGCCAAAAGCAAAACGCCAACTTCTTGGTTTTGAAGTGCCTTGATTCCAATGTTCTTGAAGTCTTGTTTGTTGGCATTTATCTCGTTAACCGTCATTGCTTTAATAGGGGTGATTGTTTGTTTTTCGGCTTCCGCATTCTTATTTAATTCGTCCAAATAAGAAAAGTCTAGTCCAGCAATTTGCTCATACAATGCTTTCTTCTCGTCTTCAGAAAGTTCATTTTCAAAATTCAATAATTGTTGTTGATTGTATTTGTTTAATTTCTCTTTAATATTCATAATTCATTCCTTTATTAATGGTTTTAATTAAATTTTATTAAATTCTACTAATTAAATCATATATTCTGTCAAGGTCGTCACTATTATAATAATCAATGTAAATGCGACCTTTCTTATTGTTTCCAACAACGTTTACTTTTGTACTAAACTTGCGTTGCATTGTTCCAATTAAATCCTTCATCTCAATTGTCAATTCTTCTTGCTTTTTCTTTGGCTTTGGATTGTTAAGTTCCTTTACTGCCTTTTCCATATCTCTAACAGTTATCTTTTTAGTAATTGCGTCTTTTGCTAATTTTATTTGTAGGTTAGGGTCGGTCACAACCACAAGGCTTCTTGCGTGACCTGCCGACAACTTCCCGCTCTCTATCATTGCAATAACTTCAGGGCAAAGGCCTAGTAGTCTTATAAAGTTTGCTACCACTGGACGACTCTTTCCAAGTCTATCAGCAAGTTCCTCTTGGGTCCAACCATAATTACTCAAAAGTTCCTTCATTGCCTTCGCTGTTTCTATAGGGTTCAAATCTTCCCTTTGAATGTTTTCTAGTAGGCTAATCTCTTGAACTTGTTGCGGGGTGTACTCTCTTATCACCGCTGGAATTTTCTTTAGCCCAGCAAGTTTGCTAGCGCGAAATCTTCTCTCGCCCGCAACTATCATATATCGGTCTTTCTTAGGCACAACAAGTATAGGTTGAATTACCCCGTAAGTTTTAATGCTTTCCGCCAATTCTTTCAATGCTGTAGGGTCAAAATTTTTACGTGGCTGTTCGGTATTGTTGTCAATTAGCCCAATTTCAATTTCAACCGCATCTAATTTATTTTCTGCTTTGGTTTGTGGTTTTATGTCGCCAACTATAGTGTTTTTGTCAACAACTTCATCTTTTTTGTCAAAAATTCCCAATAAACTATCTAAACCTCTACCTAAACCTTTTCTATTTTCCATATTTTCACCTATTTATTCCTTTTTAAAAATTCTTCTGTTAATTCTTTGTAAGCAATTCCACCAGTACTCTTAGGGTCGTACACGTTTATCGGCTCGCCAAAACTTGGGGCTTCAGCCAAACGGATGTTTCGTGGTATGATTGTTTTATATACTTTATCGTTAAAGTACTTACCAACATCATCAGCCACCGATGTTCCCAAATTGCTACGACCATCTTTCATTGTCAAAACAACACCTTCAACATCTATATCCGGATTAAGATGTTTTTTAACTAATTTTAGAGTATACATAAGTACACTAAGCCCTTCCAATGCAAAATACTCACATTGAATAGGAATAATAACCCCATCACTCGCCGTAAGACTATTTACCGTAATTAAAGCCAAAGATGGTGGGCAATCTATACAAATAAAGTCATATTCGTCCTTTATTTTGCTCAAAGCCTTTCTTAACACTTTTTCACGGTTTACAACTTCCACAAGTTCAATATCTGCTCCGGCAAGGTCCAGATTTGACGGAATCAAGTCCAAATTCTTAAATGGAGTAGGGAGTATTACGTCTTTTATATCATCTTCATTAATCAACACATTATATATTGTTTTATGATCTTCTTTATTTATACCCACGCTACTCGTAGCATTCCCTTGCGGATCCATATCGAGTAATAATACTTTTTTACCAAATTCAGCCAAATAACTTGCCATATTTACACAAGTCGTTGTTTTTCCAACACCGCCTTTTTGGTTTAAAAATGAAATAATTTTCCCCATACTAATCTTCCCCTTTTAGTATTTTTAAATATAGTAGTTATAACAAATCATTTTTAAATCAATTAAATATCAATTTAACATTCTAAAACGATGTAAATCATATAACAATTAATATTTTAAAATGATTATATTAACTATATAATATATTATATCAATAATTCCTTAAAATCTCAAAACAAATTAAAAACAAATAATGTACCATTTGCACAAAATTTTATATTATCGACAAAATATTTTTATTGCACCCCATACAAACAAAAAAAATGTTTCACGTGAAACATTTTCCATTGTTAAAAATTATTAATTAGGTTTGTAGCAATTATAATGTTTATTGTATTGATACTTATTGTATTAATACTTATTGTATTACTTATTATATTATTTGCTTATCACATTATTACTTATTATCTTATTACTCATTATATTATTATTTTTTATTATTATTCTTATTAAATCCATTATATTTACATATTAAATTCACCTTATTTTCAATGTTAATTAATCTTATCGTACACCCTAAAATTAAGTTACATCTTTAATTTAGAGCATATTTAAAAATAATCCTTAAAAAACACACCATATTTAAAATAACAAAATCAACGGTTAACAATACAATTTCTAATTAATTTAAGGGTTTCAATCTCGCTTTATTTTGATTTCTAGGATATTTTGCTGGAGTTTTTGCTATTTTTTCAAAAATAATACAATATCTTTCTGTATTTATTTCTTGAATATTATATTTAAGAATTTGAATTTGTCTTACATTTAATAATTTTATTGCATTTTGACTATTTTCTAATTCTTGATTATAATTAGAACCTTTATAAGCCACAAATTCACCGCCAACTTTAATAAACGGCACACAATATTCTAATAATGATGTAAGTGGGGCAACCGCTCTTGCAACAATATAATCGAAATTTTCCCTAAATTTAGGCTCTTTTGCCAAATCTTCACACCTAGAATGATACACTTCTACATTGTTTAATTCCAATTTTTGTGCTAGATTAAAAACAAAATTTGTCTTTTTTTCAACACTATCCACAAGTGTAAATTTTAAATCTGGTCTTAATATTGCAAGCGGAATACTTGGAAATCCCGCCCCCGTTCCAATATCTATAACCGTTGCATTTTGCGAAAAACTCGAGTAGGGTAAAACACTATCTAAAAAATGCTTATACAACACATCATTTTTCTCTTTTATTGCGGTTAAATTGTATTTTTTATTCTCTTCCAACAAATAATCAAAATAAATATCAAATTGTTTTAGTTGTTTTACATTTAAATCAATATTATAATGATTTAATATTTCTTTTAGTTCTGTCATCATTAACTCCTTAACATTTTTATAAATTATTATTTAATATACTTTATTATATCTACTATTTAATATACTTTATTATATTTAGTTATTCAATATACTTTATTATATTTAGTTATTCAATATACTTTATTATATATAGCATCCAATATGCTTATCACAAATAATCTACAACTCATATCTAATTATAAATACCACACCATATTTATATCTAGCCATAAATAATTAAATAAATCACATATTATTGTAAATAATTGTATTAGACATACTCAATATTGTTACATCCATCATAATTATATACAATAATTATATACAATAATTATATCAAATATAATTGATTTTGTAAATCTTAATTTAAAAATATCCACCAAATAAAGCCATAAAATGTTTCACGTGAAACATTTTAATTATAGAAAAAGAACACGTCTGGTGTAGTAGAGTTTTTAAAAATATTATCTTCAAATCATTATTAATTAAAAATTATTAAACTATGCTACTAGTTGTCATTTATTCATATTTTAATTGCAATAATCATAAATAAAATCATTAATTAAAAGTAAATATAAAATAAAAAATGTTTCACGTGAAACATTTTCAATATTTTATTTATTACAATCAAATAACATTATTGATAATTTATCACCATCTAAGATTGTAGACATTGGTGATTTTTATCACTCAAGACTGGTTGCAATGTTGTTGATTTTTTATCAATTTTGATTAAAATTCTTTTAATATGTTTCTTTACTATTTGTAATTTATATATAAAAAGATATCTTAAGAATGTTATTTAAAATTCACAATATAAAAATATCTATACTATATTACATTGATAACTCATATATAAAAATATCTATACTATATTACATTGGTAATTTACAATATAAAAATATCTATACTATATTACATTGGTAATTTACAATATAAAAAATCTTATTATATTTATCAGTAATTTATAACATAAAGATATCTTTATTATATTTATTAATAAATTACAACACTTACAAAACAAGACCAATTATCTCAATTATGTAAAATCAATTATTTACAACTCGATAATTATTTCAACACAAGCCAAGCAAAACACATTATACGTTCTACACATAACAAAAAATGTTTCACGTGAAACATTTTTTAAATTTAATCACCGCCATGACATTACAATATATTAATTGTTATAAATTAAATTTACCCCTAATAAAGGCGTATTTTCCCCCAATACCATACCATCAAAAATAACCACAATCCATATAGCATTATTTATAATGCAATAATAAGATAATTAATAGATAATAATGTAACTAATAGGTAACAATTCAAAAAAAATAAAAATAGTGTAGTTATTGGGTAATAATATTACACTATTTTTAAACATTAATTATTTGTTATATGTTTTTAAATATCGATTATTTATTATATGTTTTTAAATACACAATTAAAACTGATATATCTGCGGGGCTTATTCCGGAAATCCTACTTGCTTGACCCACATTTAACGGTTTTATATCGTTTAGTTTTTGTTGGGCTTCTTTTCGAAGTCCTTTAATATCGTTAAAATCAATGTCATTAGGGATTAGTGTGTTTTCTTGTTTTAGACTTTGTTCTATTTGTTTTTGTTGTCTTATTAAATAGCCTTCATATTTTGCAGTAATTTCAACTTGTTTCAAAACTTCATTCGGATATTTTGAATATTCTGGATAGTATTTTAGTATATCTTCAAAAGTTATTGTATTTCTTTTCAAGGCTTCAAATATACTAAGTCCGGTAATTCCAAACACTTCACCTTTTTCATTCAATAGTTCAGCCAATTTCGATTTTGAATTGTATCTATTTTGGATACTATTATACAATTCTTCAATCTGTTTTACTTTATTTTTATATTGTTTATAGCGGTTTTTGTCAACAAGTCCATACTTTTTGCCAATATCTGTTAGTCTAATGTCAGCATTGTCCTGCCTTAGATACAATCTATATTCTGCACGACTGGTCATCATTCGGTACGGCTCGTTGGTTCCTTTATTAACAAGGTCGTCTATAAGCACGCCAATATACGCTTCATTTCGTTTAAGCACTAGTTGTGGTTGTTGCAAAACATATTGACCAGCATTGATTCCCGCAATAAGTCCTTGGGCTCCCGCTTCTTCATATCCGCTTGTGCCGTTTATCTGCCCCGCAAAATAAAGACCGCCTATAAATTTGCATTCTAGGGTAGGGTATAGTTGGGTTGCGTCAATACAATCATATTCTATAGCATAAGCGTCACGCATAATCTTGGCATTTTCCAACCCTTCTACCGAGTGGACTATTTTTTCTTGCAAATCCACCGGCATACTTGTTGACAATCCTTGAATATACATTTCCTTCGTCGAAAGGGCTTCCGGCTCAAGGAAAAGTTGGTGCTGTTCTTTATCTGCAAATCGCACAACTTTTGTTTCTATGCTCGGGCAATATCTTGGACCTTCGCCATGGATAATACCGCTATACATAGGGCACCTATCCAAATTCGCAAGGATTAAATCCTTTGTTTGTCTTGTGGTGTATGTCAAATAACAATCAGCGACATTTTTAGGCGGTTTTTTTGTAGTAAACGAAAAACACTGAATATTGTCTTCGCCTTTTTGAACTTCCACCTTGTCATAATCCACTGTGTCGTTGTAGATTCTTACTGGCGTTCCCGTTTTAAATCGTTTTATGTTAAATCCCAATTTTAAAAGGTTTTTAGTTAAGTATGTAGCATTAGCATAGCCATTCGGTCCCGACGCTTTTACATAATCTCCCACGATAATTCGGCTATTCAAATACACACCCGTACACACAACCACCGCTTGACAAGTGTAATATTGACCTTGTGCTGTTTTTACTCCTTGAACCTTGCCATCCTTGACAACAATTTCACTCGCTTCGCCTTGCCTGATGTCAAGATTTTCTTGATTTTCAAGTGTTTCTTTCATATACTCGTGATATTTTACTTTGTCCGTCTGGGCTCTTAGACTTTGCACCGCTGGGCCCTTAGAACTATTAAGCATTCTGCGTTGAATTGTGGCGCGGTCGGCATTAATTCCCATCTGACCACCTAGCGCATCAATTTCGCACACAAGATGTCCCTTTGCCGTTCCGCCAATACTAGGATTGCACGCCAAAAAACCAATACTATCGAGATTGAGCGTCAATAGTACTGTTTTCACTCCCTTTCGAGCAAGCGCCAAGCACGCTTCACACCCCGCATGCCCGCTACCTATTACAACCGCATCGTAATTTTCAACTTTCATCATTTTATTTACCTACGCAAAAATTCATAAATATGGAATTAATTATTTCTTCATTGTTGGTCTCACCAGTAATTTCTCCTAGCACCAACCACACATTGTTGATGTCTACCGTCACAAGTTCTAGCGCATCATTATTTGTAAGCGATTTTATGACCTGTTCTACACTACTAAGTGCTCGGTCAAGTGCGTTAATGTGTCTTGAATTTGTTAAAATTACATTGCTCGACATCACATTTCCGTCTATCACAGTGTCATATATTCGTTGT
This sequence comes from uncultured Christensenella sp., assembly GCA_964573405.1. Taxonomy (GTDB): domain Bacteria; phylum Bacillota; class Clostridia; order Christensenellales; family UBA1242; genus UBA11490. The sequence goes on from CAZNJK010000019.1 coordinate 14,453, forward strand.
TTTAGTTGGTTAATCCCCACACCGTCTTTCGCACTTATCTTTACTATATTTTCAAACGGAATTTCGTCGTCACTTACCTTGCTAGCCAAATCGGTCTTATTTACAACAACCAAAACACGACTGCCTTTCACAAGGTCAAATATTTGTCTGTCTTCTTCAGCCAACGGCACACTGCTATCTATCATAAGTAGCACCAAATCGGCAGATTTTATCATACTTTTTGACTTTTCCACGCCAATTTTTTCAACTATGTCGTCGCTTTCACGCACTCCGGCGGTGTCAACAATCACAAATTTGACACCATTAAAAACATACATTTCTTCAATTACATCCCGAGTCGTCCCCTTAATGTCGGTGACAATCGCCCGGTCATAATTAAGTAACCCGTTCATAAGGCTACTTTTCCCAGCGTTCGGCTTACCAAGTATTACAACTCTGCACCCGTTTTTTATAGCCATCCCAGTATCGGCGGTACTCCTTATGGCTTTCAATCGGTCATAAATCTCGTCAATTTTAGCCAAAACTTCCTTATTCGTGACCCCTTCATCGTCAAATTCGGGATAATCAAAATTCACATCAATAAAAGCAAGTATGTCGGTAAGTTTTGACTGAATTTCAGCAATTTCCTTTTGCAAATTCCCTTGCATTAGCGAATATCCCGCCTTCAACTCACTCTCACTCTCGGCATTGATTATATCAATCACGCCTTCCGCACGGTCAAGGCTTATTTTCTTGTTCAAAAAAGCCCTTTTTGTAAATTCGCCCGCTTCGGCAAGCCTACATCCACCACTAAGCAAAACTTCCAAAATCTTCTTAGTCACAGCAATCCCACCGTGGCACTGAAACTCAATTATATCTTCGCCAGTGTAAGAATAGGGGGCTTTAAAGTACACGCACATACACTGCTCCTTTAGTCCGCCCATATCAAACTCGCCCAAATACATATATCGTGGCTTTAATTCGGTGTTTTTCTTACTCGTCGCACTAAAAAATTTTAATGCTATATTGTAAGCATTTTCTCCGCTCATTCTTATTATAGATATTCCACCAACCCCCATAGGAGTCGATATTGCACATATTGTATCCAACATAACCTTATCCTTATTTGTCATAGGATTATATCACACAAATGCACATCAAGTAAATATATATTTTTGTTTTTGTTCCAAAATTATTTCGCTTAATCCTCTAAATTTTTCAATTTAAAAATTTCACTATTAAAAAATTCGGAAAATTCAATACCCACACCAGCACAAAAATCATATAATGTACTTATTTTGATTGTCTTTATATCACCATTAAGAATAGTGCTAAGTGTTGATTGCGGAATCCCAGTAAGTTTGCACACCTTATACTGATTCAGTTCTCTATCTTTTATTATTTCTCTTATTCTACTAGCAATCGCATTTTTTAAATTCATAATATTTAACCACCTTTCAATGCATTGAAGTATTAATATATTATGAAAAAAACTAACAAACATACTTCGGCACATTGAATATTTGTTAGTTTTATGATATAATTAATTAAAATTTAAGGAGTAAAATATGATTGCCACATTTTTTAGTACAAATATGATTCCCACATTTAAAATTGAATATGAGTTTGACAAAACAATAGAAGATTTAATATTTGATAAGGATTGTGATTTATTTTTATTTGGCGAATCAAATGAAATGATTGAAAGTTTTCGACAAAGAGTCGCAAAATACAGATATAGATACAATGTAAGAAAAGTTTATTACAAATCAAATCTCAACTATATCACCCACGAACAAGATATTATTTTACATTCACTGTACGATAGAATATACACTCCCAAAACATTTGTAAAATATGATTATGATTATAAAGTTGAGCGGGATCATCAACTAATAAAAGATTCCGACTATGTCGTGTTTTTTAACGACAATTCGGACACTTATATAAATTCATTAGTTGATTTTGCAATTAAAAACAACAAAAAAATAATTAATATTTTTGATATTATTGAAGTGTAAAAATAATATAAAAACGCCATTAATAAATTATAATGACGGCAATTATTAAAATATTCACTTTTTATATCTCTCCCCACAAACTTATTTGCTGGTCTTCACCCATTCTTACAATATACTCATCTGGATTTTTCTCAGCATCGGTGAGTGGGATATTTGGGGCGAGTTTTCTTAGACAAAACTTGTAATACACTTGCTTATTTGTAGGACGAAGTAAGTCCACACAATCGCTCAAATATTTCTCCCAATCTTGCCATTTGTCGGCAGATTTGTAGTTATTAATCTTGCCAATTTTGTAGTGATCAACTGAGTCTTGCTCAAGTGTTTTTCTAATCAATTTTAAACTTTCTTCGGGCTCTATTGTGGGCTCAAAACTTGCAAAAGTTTTAATGCCATTATCGTGTAAAATCTTCAGTGTTTCTAGTCTTTCGCTTGGAGTGGAAGCATAGGGTTCCCACTCTTTAGATTTCTTTTCGTCTAAAAATGTAAGCGTTGTTCCGACTGTAATTCTATCCCCAAATTCTTTGAATAAATCCAAATCTCTTAGCATTTTATTGCCACCTTTGGAAAGCACTGCAACAGGCACTTTGTAATGATTTAGCATTTTCAAAACTTCCCTAACAGTTTCGCCACTGTCG
>CAZNJK010000020.1:0-15892 GCA_964573405.1 uncultured Christensenella sp.
TTGCAGAACTCCATAATTTTAAGAGCGTTATTGAATTTTGGGTTGTGGGAATTATTCATAAATAGCCTTTTTTTATAAAGTGTGAATTAGATTAATTTAAAGTGTGAATTAGATTAATTATTGAAAAAATCAAATAAAACATTGATATAATTTTTCAAATAGCATTCAATCAAAATAAAGATTGAAAGTAGTAAAATTTCAAATTGCATAGATATAATAATACAAATATGATGAATTGTCAATAGGTGGAATTTAAAAAATTTGTCGAAATAAAAGAAAGAATGTAGGTGAGAAATTTTTGCCTTAAGGGGGCGGGACATATAATTAATGATGTGTAATATAATAATATAGTATATTATATATGATAAAAAGTGGTGAACAATGACTTGTTTTAAAACAACTAATGCGTCCTATGAAACACGAAAAATGACACAAAATAAGCAATAGGTAACAAAAAACATTTTACAAAGTCGCATTAATTGGTTATAATTACTAAAATAGATGCGACTTTTTAGGGGAATTAGAAAATGGAAGGACAAAATAGGAATTTTATAAAAGGCGGGCTACCACTAAGCAGTGGGGATTTTGTGGACAAATCCAAGGCGCAAGAGAATAGGAACAAGCTTCTTGTGGCACTAGACAACATCAACAAGGTGCACGAAGAGAAGATGACCGCCATAAACGGCAATTCTTCGGAGATGAAAAATTACAACGCTATGGGGATTACTATAGGAATGTTAAACAAGGAGAATGCGGAGTCGATGAATATAGGATCTTCGCCAACCGAGTATGTGTATGAGTCACAAATAGTGCATGGTTCGGACGATCCAAGCGAGAGTGCGGAAGTGCCAAATCCCGAGTACGAATACAATGTGGACAATGACCAGCCTACACCAGCGGAGAGTTATAGCGACTCTGAGAGTGGTTTTGAGCCGTCGCCCGAAACAATGGTGATTGACAACAATGCGGATGACCCTGGTGAACCTATGCTAGTGCTTGACGACAGCCAAGTAGGTAAGAAGGGCAAAGGTAAAAACAAAAACAAAAAGTCAAAAGAACCTAAAAGCAGTAGAGAAGACATAAAGAGTGGTCGTAAGGTGGCTTGGATGGCGTACATATTATTCTTCCTTCCTTTAATCATAATGGGTAAAAATTCTTATGTAAGACACCACGCAAACGAAGGGCTTGAGATAAACATTGTTGATGTAATTGGTTTAGCATTGTTCTTGGTGGGCAAGTTTATAACAAGCACAAATCAATGGTTGAGCCTAGTGCTAATGATATGCAACATCGTTGGGTTAGTACTACTTGCAGTGACAACTATTGCCAAGGTGTATATGATAATATTTGCACTTATTGGCAAGGAAGCGCAAAGTCCATTCTTTGGCAAAAAGCGAATGATTAAATAATTCAAGTTAGGGTTATAATTAAAAACCACTACAAATTGACTAATTAAAGATAAAATTTGATTGCTTTAAGAATAAAAGCATTTAGATATTTATAATTACATCGTTTAATTAACACAAAAAAAAGACCGAGAAATTCGGTCTTTTTTTCATATTTCATACACACAAATTGAGCAATTTTTATATGACAATTATTGTGTAATAATTATATGATTTATTAAGCCTTAATAGACTTTTTTACCATTTAATTTAACGCAATCAGCGAATTATTCGTTGGTTTCGTTTTCGTTGGTTTCGGTCATATCTAGGTTGTCAGAAATAGTATTTGTGTCTGGCTCGGAAGGGGCTTCGACCATATTTTCAGCCATGGCTTGCTCTTCTTCTTCGCTAGGGGTAACTGCCACTGCAATTATCTTGCGGTTGGCTTTCATTTTCATTATTCTTACGCCTTTTGTGTTACGGCCGATTGTGTTGATTTCTTTTGCACTTACTCGGATGATTTGTCCGTCGTCGGTGATAAGCATAATGTCATCGTCGGAAGTAACCTGTTTTAGGTTGACAAGGTTTCCGGTTTGTTCGTTGAATATGCCCGCCTTTATACCCTTTCCGTTACGACCTTGGATGCGGTATTCGTCTGGGCTTGTGCGTTTGCCGTAGCCGTATTCGGATATTGTAAGCATTTCGCAATTATCTTTAACTACCGCCATATCCACAATTGTTTCGCCTTCGGACAAGCGGATAGATTTTACACCGATTGCTTCACGCGATAATGTGCGGACAAATTTTTCGTGGAATCTTATACATTTTCCGCTACTTGAAGCCATTATTACTTCGTTGTCGCCGTTGGTTACGTCTACATTTATAAGTTCGTCGCCTTCGTTAAGTTTGATGGCGATTTTACCATTTTTACGGATTGAATCAAATTCTTCAAGTTTTGTTTTCTTTATCATACCCTGTTTTGTTGCCATTACTAGGTTGCCACTAACTTCGCGGTTGATAGGCATTATTGCAGTGATTCGCTCGCCCGCATTAAGTTGAAGCAAGTTGACCATTGCCCTGCCTTTTGATTGTTTTTGGGCCTCTGGAACTTCGAATGCACGCATTGTATATACTCTGCCGGCACTACTGAAGCAGAATAGCGAGTCGTGGGTGGAGCAAGTGAATATAGATTCTACAAAATCTTCTTCCTTTGTCTTCTGACCTATTACTCCCACACCGCCACGATGTTGGGCTTTGTATTCGCTTATAGGCATACGCTTAATGTATCCGCCATGAGTCATTGTAATAACCACATTTTCTCTTGGGATAAGGTCTTCAATGTCGATGTCGGAATAATCATAACTGATTTCGCTCTTTCTTGGCACGCCGTACTCTTCCTTAATCTCAAGCAAGTCGTGTTTGATTATCATAAGAACCTTATTTTCGTCCGCCAAAATCTCTCTAAATTCCTTAATTGCTGCTTCGGTACTTACTAAGTCTTCCTTAAGTTTTTCAACTTCTAGCCCTGTAAGTCGTTGTAGACGCATATCAAGTATAGCGGTCGCTTGCTTTTCAGTAAGCTCGAACATACTTATCAATTTTTGAATAGCGTCATTCTTGTCGTCTGACAACTTGATTGTTCGGATTACTTCGTCAATATTTGCTTGAGCGATAACCAATCCACGCAAAATGTGTGCTTTTGCTTCTGCTTTATCAAGGTCGAATTTTGTACGACGCTTAATTACATCGATTTGGAATTTTAGGTAGTGCGACAAAATCTCTTTTAGGTTAAGAACCTTTGGAGTGCTATCGACAAGTGCTAACATAATTGCACCAAATGACACTTGAAGTTCGGTGTGTTTGTACAACATATTAAGTACAACTTGTGGATTTGCGTCGTGCTTCAATTCAATAACCACACGCATTCCTTGACGGTCACTTTCTTCCTTGATGTCGCTAATGCCTTCTATTCTTTTTGCTTTTACCAAGTCGGCTATTTGGATGATAAGTTTTGCCTTATTTACTTGATAAGGAATCTCGGTTACAACTATGCGGTGCTTGGTGCCATTGGCGTATTCTTCAATCTCCGCTTTACTTCTTATAATAAATGTTCCACGACCGGTGCGATACATATCTTTTATGCCATTGCCACCCATAATTATGCCTTTGGTAGGGAAATCTGGCGCTGGTATAAACTTGCACAATTCGTCAATATCTATATCTTTATTGTCAATAAGTGCCACCATACCGTCAACAACCTCGCCTAAGTTGTGTGGTGGGATGTTGGTAGCCATACCTACCGCTATACCGTCACTACCATTAACAAGTAGGTTAGGGAAACGGGCAGGAAGTACGACTGGTTGCATTTCGGTTTCGTCGAAGTTAGGATAAAAATCAACTTCTTCCTTATCTATTCCGTCAAGCATTTTGCTTGCGATTTTGCTAAGCCTTGCTTCGGTATAACGCATTGCTGCTGGGCTATCACCGTCCACTGAGCCGAAGTTTCCATGACCGTCTACAAGTGGGCAGTTGATGGAAAAGTCTTGAGCAAGACGTACTAATGCGTCATATATACTACTGTCACCGTGTGGGTGATATTTACCCATTACATCACCGACTATACGCGCACATTTTTTGAAAGGTTTATCGTTAAATAAGTTGATTTCGCCCATTGCGTACAATATACGACGATGTACGGGTTTTAGTCCGTCCCTTACATCGGGAATGGCACGGCTTACGTTAACCGCCATTGCGTAGTTAAAGAAAGCATTTTCTACTTGTTCTTTTACATTAACTTCCATTATTTTGGAGTTATCTATTTTTTCAAATATCTCATCTAATTGTTCTTTATCCATACTAAATATCTAGCTCCTTTAATGTTTCGGCTGTTGAATATTGCTCTATGAATTGGCGTCTTAATTCTGGGTCATCTCCCATAAGTTTTGAGATTGTTTCGTCCGCTTGAATTGCGTCGTCCATAGTCACTTTCAACAAAATCCTGTTTTCTGGGTTCATTGTGGTATCCCACAATTGTTCTGCGGTCATTTCTCCAAGACCTTTATATCGTTGATATACCGCATTTTTAGGGTAATCAAGTTCCTTTATCTTTTGTTCTTTTTCTTCGTCGGAGTACACATAATAATCTTTCTTATTCACACTAATCTTGTGTAATGGTGGCTTAGCAACATACACGTGGCCATTGGTGATAAGCGGTTGCATAAATCTAAAGAAGAATGTAAGAAGAAGAATTCTAATATGACTTCCGTCGACATCGGCATCGGTCATTATAATAATCTTATCATAACGAAGTTTTTCTTCGTTAAATTCGCTTGAAATTCCGCACCCAAACGCGGTAATCATATCCTTAATTGTCCCGCTTTCTAGCACTCTATGAAGGCTCGCTTTCTCTACATTAAGAATTTTGCCCCTTAGCGGTAAAATCGCTTGAAAACGGCGGTCACGACCTTGTTTTGCTGTTCCACCCGCGCTATCTCCTTCGACTAGGTAAATCTCACTTTGTGAGCGGTCTTTTGATGTACAATCTGCTAGTTTTCCTGGCAACGTTGTGCTTTCAAGTATTCCCTTTCTTCTGGTCAAATCTCGTGCGTTGCGGGCTGCATCTCTCGCTCTTTTTGCTGTGATACATTTTAGCACCAAGTCTTTCCCGACTACCGGATTTTCTTCCAAGAACTCGCCAAATCGCTCTTGCATTGCGTCTTCTACAATCTTACGCATTTCGGAGTTGCCAAGTTTTGTTTTTGTTTGACCTTCAAATTGCGGGTCTTTAAGTTTTACGCTAATTATAGCGGTAAGACCTTCTCTTACATCGTCACCGCTTAGTTTTTCGGTGTCTTTCAAAATGCGGTTGTTTTTGCCATATTCGTTAATCATCTTAGTAAGTGCGTTTTTAAAACCTACCAAGTGAGTTCCGCCTTCTTCAGTGTTGATGTTGTTAGCATAACTATTTATAATCTCGTTGTACCCGTCGTTGTATTGGAAAGCAATCTCTACTTCGTTGTCTTTATTTGCAACATTTACATATACAGTTTTAGGGAACAACACTTCCTTGTTTTTATTAAGATAATCTACAAACTCAACAATTCCGCCTTCAAAATGATAGGATTCTTTAAGTTGGTCGTCATAACGATTGTCTTCAAGATTGATTGTAATCCCTTTATTCAAGAAAGCAATTTCTCTAAAGCGGTGTTTTAAATTATCATAGTCAAATTGCAATGTTTCGAAAATATCTTCATCCGGCATAAAAGTAACCGTTGTTCCAGTGTGGTCGCAAGTACCTACCACTTTAAGGTCGTACTGCGGTTTGCCACGACGATATAGTTGTTCGTGAATTTTGCCGTCTTGATAAACGGTAACTTCAAGCCACTTCGACAATGCATTAACGCACGAAAGACCTACGCCGTGTAGTCCGCCCGAAATCTTGTAGCCTTCGCCACCAAACTTTCCGCCGGCGTGAAGTTTTGTAAGTACGACTTCAACAGCACTCTTACCTTCCGTCTTATGCATTCCGCAAGGAATACCACGACCATTGTCGATTACGGTACAACTTCCGTCCTTGTTAAGTTTTACGGTAATTGTGTTGCAATATCCAGCAAGCGCTTCGTCAATGGAGTTGTCCACTATCTCTTGAACCAAGTGATGTAGTCCACGAGAGTCGGTGCTTCCAATATACATACCTGGTCGTTTTCTAACCGGCTCTAGCCCTTCTAGGACTTGAATGTCATTCTCATTATATCGAATTGACTTCATATCTACGTGTTCGCGGTCAAATTCGGTCAAATGCGAGCCATTAGTGTTATTGTTGTTAAATTGTTCTAAATTTTCAAAATCAGCCATAAATACCACCTATTTGTTTTTCATTACGCTTATTATATCATAAAACTTTATTATATTACAAATAAATTATTAAATTAATATAATATTTTTTATTATTATATATCAATTAAAATGCAAAAAATTGTTGTTTAAAATTTCTTAATGACATTTTTCGACATATTTATATCTGAAATTGTCGAAAATCCTATGAGAATGTCTGAAATGGTCTGAGATTATCTGAAAATATCTTTTTTAATCGCTTTTGATTGTCGGAAATAGTCTGAGATTATCTGAAATCATCGGAAAATGTCGAATATTTTTAAATCTACTGAAATTGTCTAATATCATCTAAAATAATCTGAGAATGTCGGAAATTGTCGGATAACCGATTTAGAAATTATCCATCAAAAGTTAAAAGTGTTGGAATTGTAAAAAAAGATAACGCAATAGATTTTGAAATTGGATAGAAATATGATATACTAATTATAGAGGAAAAAATATGGAAAAATTTACAATTAAAACATTAGTAAGTCTTGAAGACGTAAAAAATATGTGTTTGCTTGACCAAGAAGCGTACCCTGAGAGTGAGCAAGTGCCATTTGAAGCGTGTAAGGAGATGTACGAGAAAAATCCGTTTATATATAGTGCAATTTTTGACGGAACGGAACTTGTGGGCGACATTAACTTTTTGCCAATTACTGACGAATGCTATGAGAAGATAAAAAGCGGGCAATTGAAGGAACATTATATGAGTGCCGATGACATTGTTGTTATGGAGCCAAATAAGGAGTACTACTGCCTTTTCTCGAGCATTATTATTAAGAAAAGTTATCGCAATAGTGAAGCGTTTTTCTTGCTACTTAGTAGTTTTTATAAAAATATGAAGAATAAGTTACAACGAGAGAATATTAAGATAAAGTCGATCATAACCGATGTTGTTAATGATAAAATGGAAGAATTTGTAATCAATAGCGGATTTAAGCAAGTATATAAGGACGACAAATTTAATATTTATGAAGGAAATATTTTTTAGGGGTGATTTATGAGCGGATTTGTAATAAAAACTTTTGTGTCACTTGACGATGTAAGGGATATGTGTGAGTTGGATAAGGCGGTATTTAGCGACAACAATTTAATTCCTTTTGAGATTGTGAAAACTTGGTATGAGAAAAATCCTAGGATATATACCGCAATATTTAATGGAAGCGAACTTATAGGCTACATCAATTTTATGCCGATTACTGACGAGTGCTACAGTAGATTTGTGACGGGTGAAAAGATTGAATTAGGTATAAATCCTGACGATATTCTTGTAATGAATCCTAAGGGATCATACAAATGTTTATTCTCGTCGGTGGTTGTTAAGGAAGAATATCAAAATACTGACGCATTCTTCTTGCTTCTTAGTGCTTTTTACAAAAATATGCGTCATTTTATGGAAGAAAACGACGTAAAAATCACATCGATAATTGCCGATTGTGTTAATCCCAAAATGGAGCAATTTGTACGGGATAGCGGGTTTAAGGAATTACTTAAAAAAGACGACTTAAACATATATGAAGGCAACATATTTTAAAGATTACATAATGAGTCAACAGTGGAAAAATTTACATTCCGTTGTTGACTTATTTTTTTAAGCAATCATTCTTACTTTCAATTATCTTTTTTATGGCTTAAAAATATTTTGATTTAGTTTAATTTTTTGATATAATAAAAGTTAGGTAAAAAGGTATGATTTTAAAAAGCATAGAACTTAGAAATTTTAGAAATTACAACAATCAAAAGATAAATTTTGAGAACAATATTAATGTGCTTATAGGAAAGAATGCTCAAGGCAAAACAAACATCCTCGAGAGCATATTTTTATGTGCTATTGGAAAAAGTCCCCGCACAAACAAGGAAAAGGATTTAATTAAGTGGGAAAGCACTTTTAGTAAAGTCACCGCTGAAGTCTTGAAAACTGACGGGCAAAAAAAGATAGAAATCTTTATGTTTAGCGACCAAAACAAGACAATTAAGATAAATTCCTTGCCTATAAAGAGAATGGGCGAATTGATGGGGAATTTTAACGCGATATATTTTTCACCTGACGAACTAAAACTCGTGAAAGATAGTCCCGACCAACGACGCAAGTTTATGGATATTGATTTGTGTCAATTTGACAAGAATTATTTTTACAATCTCAACAAATACAATCAAGTTCTCAATCAACGCAACAAATTACTTAAGACTACTCGCTCGGAGAGTGTTTTGAAAGACACAATATACATTTGGAACGACCAACTTGCCACGCTTGGTGCCAAGATAATAGTTGACCGAATGAAACTCATAGACAAGTTAAAGGTGTATTGCAACAACGCCCAACAATATTTGACCGAAAATAAGGAGGTACTTGACCTAAGTTACATCGGGCTTACTGGGGCAAATGAGAGCGAAATTAAGGACAAGTTAATGGCGGGCTATGAAGAGAGTCTTGAAAAAGATATGAATGTGGGATTTACGACTGTTGGCCCGCACCGTGACGACATTAAAATAACCGTAAACGGAATTGATATAAGAAAGTTTGGAAGCCAAGGACAACAACGCACTGTAGCCCTAGCGTTAAAACTGGGCGAACTTGACCTATGCAACGAGCGAATGGGTGAATATCCCGTACTGCTACTTGACGATGTGCTTAGCGAACTTGACAACAACCGTCAAACAAAGTTATTGGAAAAGGTGAAAAGCATTCAAACAATCATTACTTGTACTGATTTTGATTATAAGTTCCCTTGCACGAAATTTAGGGTGGAGAATGGTGAGATAAAATACACCGAATTAGATATGTCGTTATAATTTCTAAGCGGTGGCTTAATCTAAAAAAAAATAGTGCAATTAAACTTGTTAGATGATAATTTGTAATAATTTTCAAAAACGATATAATTTTTTCAAAAATGATATAAATTGTAATAGTTAATTAAAAAAAATAACATTCACGCGAATTAATAAAAAATACTAATTACAATAATTTATAAAAAGTTATCAAATACAATAATTGGCAAAAAATGAAAAATTTGTTTGCCAATTATTTTTTATTTTGTTATATTTTAAAGTGATAAAGTGCGTAAATGTGCTTTTTAGGATGTATAAAGGGGAAATTATGAGATATTCTTACGAACAATTAAAATCAATATGGAACAAGGCACTCGATATATTGCAAAAGAATGTTACTGCGGTGTCGTTTGACTTATGGATAAGGTCGCTTGAGCCTATTGATGTGAAAAACAATGTACTATATCTTAGCACCACAAGTGAAACCGCTAAGGAGAGAATAAATAAGTTGTTGTATGAGTACATTAAAGAGTCTTTAATTGCTGTGGACGACAATCTTGTAGATTGTGTTGTTCTTAACCCGGAAGAGCGGGAAGAATTTAGAAAAGAGTCATTAAAGGAAGAGCACGAAGAAGAAGTTCCTAATAAGTTTAAATTTGACCCAAAATACACTTTTGATAGTTTTGTAGTGGGCAATAGCAACAAGTATGTGTACGCGGCTTGTAGGGGTGTTGCTGAAAATCCCGTAGGAAAAATAAATCCGCTATTTATATATGGCGGGTCGGGGCTTGGAAAAACCCACTTATTATATAGCATAGGTAATTATATTCAAGAACATTTTCCTAATCTAAAAGTACTATATGTAACTTGTGAGAAGTTTACAAACGACTATGTTGAGTCGTTAAAAAGCGGAAAGGATTATTCCAATAGTAAGTTTAGGGAAAAATACCGCAATGTTGATGTGCTTATGATAGACGACATTCAATTCATAAGCAACAAGACTAGCACACAAGAAGAATTTTTCCACACATTTAACGATTTGTATCAAAACAACAAGCAAATTATAATTGCGTCCGATAGACCACCTAAAGAGATTGCTACACTTGAAGATAGGTTAAAGAGTCGTTTTAGTATGGGGCTTATACAAGACGTTCAGTCCCCAGACTTCGAAACCCGCCTTGCGATACTTAAGAAGAAGGTTCAGGAAGAAGAAGTAAGTGTAGATGAAGAAGTGCTTAATTACATCGCCGAAAATTGCGACACCAACATTAGAGAAATTGAAGGTGTGCTTGAAAAAGTGTGTTTTTATGCAGGACTACTTGGAAAACACACCGCCACCATTGACGAGTTGAAAGACGCACTTAAAGACCATGTAAGTAGCAACAAATTGAGCCTTACAAGTGACCGAATTATAGATTGTGTAACAAAATATTTTTCAATTAGCAAAGAAGATTTGCTTGGAAAGAAGAAGAATAAAGAGATAGTAGAACCTAGACAAATTTGTATGTACATTATGTGTGATTTACTTGACCTACCGCTTACATCTGTGGGTGAAATATTTGGCAAGAAAGACCACACCACAGTAATATATGCGCGTGATAAGATTACCGACCTAATAAAGGAAAACAACCGCATAAGAGTCATTGTAAACGACATCAAGCAGATGTGTAATCACAACTAATAACTAAAAAACTTTCATTATGTCTTTATGTAATGGAAGTTTTTTTAAAAATTTTAACTAATCTTAATTTTATCTCTTGATTTCAAATAAAATATAATATATAATTTATATAGTTAATAGTGTATATTTAAGTAATTTTTTATAATTTTTATCAATTACAATCTTTACTTTTTACACTTTTAAAACTAACAATTTTCAGTTTTTAAGTTTTACAAAATCTTAAAATTTGTTACAAAAAATGACAAATTGTGAATATGTGGATAGGTCGAAAAAGTTAAGCACATATTTATCCACATTTAAAAATCAAAATATTGATTTTGGTCGACGAAATTTCGTCACTTAAAACACTATATGTTGTGGTTGGGTGAAGTTATTCACATTTCCACAGCCTATATAATAACTATTACTATTCTATTATTAACATTATAATCAACAAGGAGAACGCTATGAAAATAATTTGCGAAGGATTAGAGTTAAGTGAAGCATTGCTTATAGTAAGCAAAGGTACATCTAGTCGTACTACAAATCCTATACTTGAAGGAATCAAACTTACAGCCGATGAAGACTATCTTACATTAAGTGCTACGGACTTAGAACTTAGCATAGAGAAGACTATTCACGCTGAAGTTAAGTTAGAGGGTGAAACTGTTGTTCCGGGCAAACTTTTCAATGAATATATTAAGAAGTTGTCGGAAGAACAAATCGAACTTAATCTTAATGATAAAAACACGTTATCTATAAAGTACACCGACAGCGTAGGAAAAATTCAATGTCTTAATGCTAATGAATTTCCAAACATTAAGAAACTTGACTATACTGATTATTTTGAGATTAGTCAGACTAATTTGAAGCAATTAATTTCAAAGTCTATTTTCTCGGTTGCTATGGAAGATACCCGTCCAATATTGAAAGGTTGCAAATTAGAAGTCGAAGGCGAAATGATAAAGGCAATTGCACTTGATGGATATAGACTTGCGGTTGTTAAAAAAACTATTGTTAGCACGACTGGGAAGTTTAACGTAATAGTTCCTGCAAGGAGTCTTAACGAGATAAGTAAGTTGCTTGAAGACAGCGACGAAGCGGTAAAAGTATATATTCAGAAAAATCACTTAATGATAGACCTTAATGGCACACGCATCACAACAAGATTGCTTGACGGGGATTATTTGAATTACAATCAAATTATTCCATCTAATTTTAGCACATCTTTAATTCTTAATAAAGACCAACTAGAAGACGCGTTGGAAAGGGCGAGCCTACTTAATAGGATAGATAAAAACAACCTTGTAAAATTTGAGATTACGGACAAGGTAATGGTGCTATCGAGTAAGAGTGAACTTGGTGACATTAAGGAAAACATAACCATATCACTTACCGGAAATGACCTAACAATAGCATTTAATGCAAGGTACTTTACAGAAGCACTTAGAGTAACTAGCGATGAATTTTTGAAAATGAGTTTTATGTCGCCAGTTGCACCTTGTGTAATCACTCCTAATGAAGGCGACGAATTCTTGTATCTAATATTGCCAGTACGAATCGTATAAAATAAAGTTTAGTTTGGTTAAAAAATTATTGACAAGTGCAATAAAATTATATATAATAAAGGCACTTATGTGGATTTTTTAGTGGAAGGGCTAGAAAATTCAATAGTTAAATGGCTTAATATCAAGACATTATGCATATTTTGATTAATATAATAAAAGGAAGGGATACTTAATTATGAAAAGAACTTATCAACCTAAGAAAAAACAAAGAGTTAAAGTTCACGGTTTTAGACAAAGAATGAAAACTGCTGGTGGCAGAAACGTTATTAAGAGAAGAAGAAATCGTGGCAGAAAGTCATTAGCAACTTCTAACAAATAATTATAGTAAAGATGAAATTAAATTTTCATCTTTTTTTGTTTAAAATATATCCTTTAAAATCTTTATTTATATTTAAGAAGTGCTTAATTGATGAATTAAATAAGAAACTTATTAAAAACCCATATGATATGTTTTAATAGTTAAAAAGTTAAACTATATTGTAGTGATTAATCATTATTTAGTAGTTAATTCTTTATTAACTAATTGATTTATGGTGGGATTTGTGATATGATGATAAATGTAAAAAATAGGAGTAAAACATTAAAAATAATGTTTAGATTAAAATATGTTAAAGAAAGAAAATAGGCTTACGAAAAGAAAAACATTTGGGTACATTTACAAAAACGGCAAATCAAAATCGGGCGAGAGTATGATTGTAAATTACACCCCTACAAAACTAAAGGTGTGCAAAGTGGGATTTTCGGTGTCGAAGAAAATAGGCAAAGCCCACATAAGAAACAGGGTGAAAAGACAACTAAGGGAGTGTGTAAAGGAGTTGCTTCCTAGGATGAATCAAAAGTACAATTATATAATCACCGCAAAACCAGTAATAACCGACAAATCTTTTAGTAAAATGCAAGAAGAATTGTTTCAAATTTTAAATAAATGTGGTATGATAGTAAATGAGTAAAGTAGTTAGTATTGCTACCTACCCTATAAGATGGGTATGTTATGGGCTTATTTACTTTTACAAATTTTGTATATCGCCATTGCTTGGCAGTAGTTGTAAGTTTAAGCCGTCGTGCAGTACTTATATGCTTCAAGCAATCAAGGAATGGGGAGTTATACAAGGGATATATATAGGCACGAAGCGAATATTGAGATGTAATCCTTTTAACAAGAATTGCGGGCTCGATATGGTGCCACTAAATATAAAAGGAGAACATAGATGGATATTTTAAACACATTGCTTAGCGTAAGTGCTCCTACTGGACTATGGGCAAAAATAATTAATTGGCTAGAAGGTGGAATAACCAATTATGCGGTTGTAATTATACTACTTACATTACTTATCAAATTAATTATGTCACCATTTGATTTTTACAATAAGTACATAACAAAGAAAAACACAATGATGATGGCAAAGATTCAGCCCGAACTTGATAAGATAAACAAGACTTATGCTAACAACCCTAATATGAAAAATCAAAAGACCGCCGACTTATACAAGAAAAACAATTACAATGTGTACGGCACATGTGCGGGAATGCTTGTATATATGGTGCTTTCGATGGTCATATTCTTTACGCTATTTAGCACATTAAATAGTATGTCGGCATACAAAATCAGTCAAGAATTTGACATCTTAAATACGACTTACAACACTACTTACGAAACATATCAAAATAGTTATGAAGCCGACAAGTTGGTCAATACAACAATAGCAGAACTAACACCAGAAGAGTATGCTAAAGGCAAGGCGGAAGAAAGTGTTGTAGCGAAATATGGCGAGATAAAGAACGGATTTCTTTGGATTACAAATATTTGGCGACCGGACACATCGGCAAAGGTGACTTTGACTTACGATAAGTTTATAAGCACAACTAAGGAAGATGGCGAAGTAATAACTAAGGACATATATGAAAGGGTTATGAATCCTATTCAAGATAGTTATAGTGGCTGGAACGGATATTTTTTGCTTGCGGTGATTAATGGATTGTTGTCGTTAGGCAGTATGTGGCTAAGTGAGTTGATATCTAAGCAAAGGGCTAAAAAGAAAGGCACACCTTATGTAAATACGACAAATAAGTCGATGATGATAGTTATGCCTATAATTATGGCAATATTTACAATATTCTACAACTCGGCTTTCGGTATATACATCGTTACGGGTAGTTTGTTCCAAGTAATAACTTCACCACTAATTACCCTTCTTGTAGATTCGATATTTGAGAAAAAAGCAAAAAAACAAAAACCAAACAAGCCAAGTTATAGCAGATAAAGGAGAAAATAATGAGAAGTATAGAAGTTAGTAGCACAAGTATTGACAAAGCAATTGAAAAGGGTTTAATGCTACTCGAAGCAGAAAAAGAAAATGTAGAAGTGAAAGTATTGGAAGAAAACTCCACTCTAAAAAAGTTTAAAATAGAAATGACGGTGTTTGATTCGGAAGAAGAAAGACAAGAATACAAGAAAGCCAACGCACCAAAGGTGGAGATTCGTCGTGATAAGACCGATAGACCTTATGACGCTGAGTTGTCTAGACAAGTTAGGGATGCGGTAGAAGGTTATCTTGACGATTTCTTAAGCGTTACCGGGTACGGATATCAACTTAATGTTGTTGAAGACGATAAGGACATTCTTGCACTTATTACTGGTGCGGAGATGGGCCGACTTATAGGCCATCACGGTGAAGCACTTGACAATTTGCAATTTTTGTTGAATGTGTACATCAAAAAGAATTTCCCTAATTATGCAAGAAAAGTGTATCTTGATATTGAAAATTATAGAAGCAAAAGAGAAGATACTATTATCAATCTTGCATTAAGACTTGCTGGAAAAGTTGTAAAGAATAAAAGTAGTATTAAGTTGGAACCTATGAATAGATATGAAAGAAAGGTTATTCATAAGGCACTACAAGACAAGCCACATATAGACACTCACAGCGAAGGTGAAGAGCCTAATCGTTGTTTAGTAATTGATTATGTTGAATAATACACAATTTGATTGTTTTTAGTATATGTTATTCAACAAAATAATTAAAGAATGTAAAATTTTTGACATAGATTCTTTAAATCCTTAAAGGTGTATGATATTATTTAAATGAAATAATATTACTTCGATAAATATATTATTTTAATATGAAAAGTAAAAGGTCGTTCACGGAAATTCGTGAATGGCCTTTTCTATTTAAAATAAGGAGATTGAAAATGACTGAATGGGAAAAAGAAATAAATGAAATCAATAGAAAAAACGAAAGGGAAACAAAAAGAATAAATGATGAGATACTAAAAATTCCAGAATATCTGACAGAAGAAGAAAAAATGGCATATGGTGAGATTGTAAAAGAACTAAAAGAAAGCATTAAATATAGATTATCCCATAGTGACGTTGAACTGATTTGGCAATATTGTCAACTGAAAATTATGCGAGATAGAGCGTGGAAAGAATACAATAAAAATCCAGATAGATATATGCGAATTGTGACTGGGATTTGTAGCGATGGCAAAACTCCCAAAGTTATGGTCAAAGAAAACGAACATTACAAAACCCTAATTGATTGCAATAAACAATTAGAAAAAATATTAAAAGATTTGAGATTAACACCAGACGCAAGAAACAAAAAGTAAACTTTAGAACACAACATAATGATTGT
>CAZNJK010000021.1:0-12627 GCA_964573405.1 uncultured Christensenella sp.
TTGGGCTCTTACCCGTTCGCTCGCCACTACTTAGGTAATCATTAGTTTATTTTCTTTTCCTCTGGGTACTTAGATGGTTCAGTTCCCCAGGTTCCCCTCGTTATACTATGTATTCATATAACGATATCAGAGGGTTAACTCTGATGTGTTTCCACATTCGGACACCTACGGCTCATAGGATACGTGCTCCTCCCCGTAGCTTTTCGCAGCTTATCGCGTCCTTCATCGGCGTCTAGTGCCAAGGCATCCACCATACGCTCTTTTTCGCTTGATCGTATTTTGTCGATATTCTTGGTTTATTTGTTAATATAAAAACGGATTAACTCTTGAAACTTGCAAAATTGCAATTGTTTCGTGAATTTGTATTACTTGTATAAAATAAATACTTAATAAAAGTTTAAATTACTATACTCGTATTCGTTTCAAATATTTGATATTTGATTTAAAAATATGTAGTTGTCAATGTACTTGCAAGTCAATCAGATTTGCTCTCTTGATTGATTGCAACGATAGTTTACCACTCTAAATTTTATTCGTCAACACTTTTTTTAAACTTTTTTTAACTTTTTTTTAAGTTTTTTCACCCACCCTTCCGTGTGTTTCAAAATTTGATATTTTTTTGTCATTTTTTGGGGTCAAAATTGCCATTTTTTAATCAAAATTTATTAAAAATTAGTAAAAATTATTTTAAATTTTTATAAAAATTCTCTCATTATGTCCAATTTTTTTGATTGAAATTTTTAAAATTTGAATAATTTTTTGTAAAATATACCTTAAATGTTCTCTCCACCCCTATATATAATACATTACTTAGGGCAACAAAAAAAGATAGGTCCACGACCTACCCTTTACAATGCATTTTCTAAGTCCTTATACACTTGGATATTGATTGAATAAATATCAAATGTTTTTGCCACCCCTTCAACATCTACATAGAGAGCCGACAGATTAGATATATCAAAATTAGGTTTTATATAAAGTTTGACTTCTGCAACATAACTTTCCCCATCAATATCTCGCACCTTAATGTCTTTTATGTCGTCAATATATTCATTACACCCAACAATTGCGTTTTTCACTTCATCAATTTTCAAATCCCTAGGGGTCGCGTCCATTATAATGTAGTAAATCGCCAAGCAATTTCTTAGCACACCTACAAGCAACACAACACACACCGCAATCGCTATGCACGAATCAAGGAAGTACCAGCCAGTAAAGTGCTGAATAACCCCCACCACCAAAAACGCACACCATGTCAAAACATCTTCAAATAAATGCAACGACACAGTCCTTTCCGAAATAGTCTTTGATGTTTTCATTTTTATGATTGGAATTGCATTAACAACAGCACCAATAATTGCAACAACAATAAAGATTCCCGTTTTTATTGGTTCGGGATTGAAAAACCTATTAATCGCTTGATACATCGACACAAAAATCGCAACCAACAATACAAATACATTTATTATTGCCCCCACAACGGACAACTTTTTATATCCATACGGATACTTTTCATTTGCCGACTTGTCTTTGTTGTGTTCCAAAATCCAGCTCGTGCCCAGTGACAAACTATCCCCGAAGTCGTGGAACGCGTCACTCACAATGGCAATACTTCCGGTAATAAGTCCCATTATAACTTCAAACACGGCAAATCCCAAATTCATAAAAAATGCCGTTGCTATATTTTTTTTGCTACCACCATGATGGTGATGATGATGTTCACTCATTACAATCCTCCATTCTTATATGATTAAGACAATCTTCAAATATCTCATAAATATGATTGTCGTCTATACTATAATACACATTAAGCCCGCTCTTTCTACTCTTTACAATCCTAGCGAGTTTCAAATCCTTTAGGTGATGCGACAACGCAGATTGCGTTATGCCTTGCTCCATAAGTTCGGTCACAGTCTTCTCCCCTTCTTTTAATGTGTTAATTATATTGAGTCTTACCGGCGACGAAAACATCTTATATATAAGCGACATTTTCATTAGTTCTTCATTCGTTATGTCCATTATACTCTCCTTAACTATATGAATATTTGTTCATATACTCATATAATATACATCTTGAGTTCAATTGCTGTCAAATAAAATTATACACATTTTTAAAAAAGCCACCAAATTGTTATAAGTAAAATTCTCACTTACCCAACAATTGGTGGCGTTTTAAAATTATTTATATGTTTTTTATTTTAAATAATCTGTCAAGTCGCCCGTATAATACATATTAACTTCGTGCAATGCACGAGTGATAGCGACATAAAGATTTTGCTTGTCTTGTATTTTCTTGAAGTTGTCGTTACTTACATCTGGAATAATAACCACATCAAATTCAAGGCCTTTACTAAAATATGTGGTGGTAATCAAACTCTTTGCGGAGAACAATCGATTATCGGTTTCGTTAAGTATAAGAATGGAATCGGTCAAATATTTAGAGCATAGTTCCGCCTCTTCCCTAGTCTTACATAGCACCGCAACTTTTCGCTTGTTGTTGTTTTGTTTTTTTATCTCATCGGCTATTGCCTTAAACTTCTCTTCTAGCGAATCACATTTTACAATTTTAGGTTCTTCCCCTTCTCTTACAAGGCTTTGCTGTGGTTTTTCCGTTCCAAGCACTTTGTATGCAAGTTTGATAATGTTGTTAGTGCTTCTATAACTTGTATAAAGCCCAAAAAACTTCGCTGTAGGGAAATTGAATTTTAGCGCTTGCTTATTATCGTCGACCATTAGTAGGTTTTGCTCGAAATCTCCAACGACCGTAAAATTCGCTTCCGGGTACATTTTCTTAATTATATATAGTGCAGTCGCATCATAATCTTGCATTTCGTCAAGGAATAGGTGCTTAACATATGTATCCTTTTTAAAACCCAATAGGCTAAGGGTGAAGAATGCGTAACCTGTCAAATCCTCATAAGGCAAATTATTAATGTCGACTTCTTTAAAGCCGTTCTTTCTTAAGAAGTCGTTGTACATTTTCTCTGGTCGCAATATTTTAAGCATATCGACCACGAGTTTTTTCATAAGAGTTTCTCGTTTTTGCTCTTTTTCGAAATAATAATAGTAATTCACAATCTTTTCAGCGGAGAAAATCAGACTGTTATATATATCCGATGGGTCCGCATCAATGTGATACAAATTTACAAATGTTTTCTTGTCCATTGTTTTTGTATCAAGATAAAATGTTTCATCTTTTAGCCTTGAACTGCGTTCGTCCAAATACTTATGCTCTTTTTCATACATCACATATGGAATTTTCCTATTTATGTCCTTCAAATAATCCCGCATTAAGTTGAAGTACTCAAATGTGTACTTCTTCTTTACTTCATCGTATCGCTCTTCGTCATAATGAAGAACCCTTTCCAAAAGTTTGTCCTTAGACTCGACTTTTGGCACGCAAGTCATTTCTTTCAACATCTTATCTAACGACACAGTCGCAATATTATCTTCATCTAGTTCTGGAAGCAGTTGCGATATATATTCGGAGAATAATAAGTTGGGCGATATAATAAGCGCATTTTCGTTTTTCAACTTCTCTCGGTTGCTATATAGCAGATACGCAATTCTGTGCATCGCAATACTCGTTTTGCCCGAACCCGCAACTCCATTTATAACAACAGTCGTCGACAAATCTTCTCTTATAATTTTATTTTGCTCTTCTTGAATGGTCTGAACAATGTTTTTCATATAACTCGACGCATTCTCGCTAAGTGCTTCTTGCAAAACTGAGTCGTCGATTTTGTCATCGGTATCAATGTAAAATACAATCTCGCCGTCTTTTACTTTGAATTGTCGTTTTAATTTTAGGTCAACATCAATTCGCCCCATCGGAGCATCGTAGTATGTTTTTCCAAGATTCGAATAGTAATACAACGAACTTATAGGTGCTCTCCAGTCCAAAACATAATTTGTTTTGTTAAGATAAACATCTTTTAGTCCGATGTAAGATGTATTTTCTCCCGACCTGCCGTCGTCGAATACAATCTTAGAGAAAAACGGATTGTTTCTAATTTTTGTACTCTGCGCTATCCTTTTATAATTGGACATTATGTATTCGCTTGACTTTTCAATCTCTTGCATTGTGGCAGTCTTTTCCTTGTCGTCTTTTAAAGTCGCCAAATATTGTTGCATATCCTTAATGCCTTGTTGCAATCTCGAATTATCTTTCTCCGAATCCGAGATAATGTTGTCGAGTATGCCAGTAATTACTCCCGCATACTCCTTCTCTTGTCGCAAGACTTTCTCTTGCTCGGGCGTCAATTTCTTCCCCATTCGTGATTCACCACCTTTTAAAATATATTTTCTTGTAGTAAAAAAAAAGAGTAACAAACAAATGAATAATAACATAAAATTTTCACTATGTCAATATATTTTAATAAGATTATATTTAAAATAATAAGTTTATTATATAAATAACGTGCGTACGCGTGCGTGCACACGCACGCATTATTATTAAGAAAAGAAAAAAGGAACATCCCATTGTTCCCTTTTTCGTCTTTCAATTGCACCGTTATATGCACACGTGCTTTTTTATGCTATCAATAGCGTTCTTTTCTAGCCTACTTACTTGTGCTTGGCTAATTCCTATTTCTTCGCTTACTTCCATCTGCGTTTTCCCCACAAAATATCTAAGATTCACAATCTCTTTCTCCCTATCATTAAGTGTTTTCAACGCTTCGTTTAGATTTAAATTTTCCACCCAAATATCTTCGCTTATCCTATCATCGCTCACTTGGTCTTGCAAATATATGGTATCATCGCCATCGTTGTATACAGGGTCACCCAGCGAAACGGGGTCGGAAATCGCTTCCATTGCCAGCGCAACTTCTTTTATAGGAATATCTAGCAATTTTGAAATATCTTCCACACTAGGCTCGTCAGAAGTTTCTCTTAATAGTTCTTCCCGTGCCTTCAATGTTTTGTATGCAATATCCCTAAGACTTCTGCTCACCCTAATACTATTCGTATCTCTTAAAAACCGCTTTATTTCGCCAATAATCATAGGTACGGCATAGGTTGAAAATTTCACATTTAGACTCACATCAAAGTTGTCGATTGCTTTCATCAACCCTACACAACCAACTTGAAAAATATCATCAATATTCTCTTTTCTCCCCTTAAATCGCTGTACAACACTAAGGACAAGTCGCATATTACATATTGCGAATTGCTCTCTTGCTTCCTTATCTCCATTTTTCAACCTTTGCATAAGTTCCGCTTGCTCTTGACCACTCAATTTGGGTAAATTTGAAGTACTAATGCCAGTAATTTCAACTTTATTACTCATAAAAGACCCCCTTTATTATGTATAGGTTGCCCTTTATAAAAAATATTATACTGTACAATTTTGTCGAATTTTAGTACTATGCAAAATCAGAATTAATGGCTAGATGTAGCATTTTCTTACACCGCACTACTTTTAATCATCTCTTTTTTTAAACGCACCAAGATTTTCTTTTCTAACCTACTTATATAACTCTGACTTATTCCCATTTCACTCGCTACTTCTTTCTGAGTTTTCTCGTCCTTCCCGTCAAGTCCATATCTTAGCACCATAATCTCTTTTTCTCGCGGATTTAATTTATTAAGCACTTTCCACAATAGTTGTTTTTCCACTCTATTGTCCATATCTTCTTGCGGACAATTAATTTCACAAGGCACAAGGTCTGTAAGATTAAGTTCATTACCCTCCGCATCAACATTGAGCGGTTCGTCAAAACTGACTTCTCTTTTGTACTTGCTTATCTTTCTTAAATACATCAAAATTTCATTCTCAATACACCTACTCGCATATGTCGCCACCTTTATATTTTTGTCGGGCTTAAACGAATTTATTGCCTTTATTAAGCCAATACTCCCTATGCTTATTAAATCTTCCAAATCAGTTTCGGCACTTTCAAATTTTTTAGCAATATATACTACAAGTCGTAGATTGTGCTCTATAAGTTGTTGTTTTGCCCAGTCTTCTTCCGTCTGCATTTTGACCAAAATGTCGAGTTCTTCTTTCTCAGTCAGTGCCGTTGGCAATGCTTCCCCCGAACACAAATATTCCACAATATTATACTCAAAAATAAATGGATTACTTACTAAAAACTTCTTTAAGATGCTAAATAATTTCATTTTTTACTCCTTTTTTAAAAACTACTATGTAACAACAAATCAAAATCAGTACTAAAATTAACTTTACTAATCCCCAACTTCACATCTGTATATTCCTTGTGTTTTTCGTTGTTCTTTATATAAATTTTATCAATTTCGAGCACCAAAATTTTGTTTATATCCCCCACACTCGCAGTCGTCAAATAATGCGGATTGTTTGGAGCATTACCCAGTGGGATTAATTCCAACGGATAGTCCCTAAATACTTTTGTGAAAGTTTTCATAGGAATAATTACAACGGGCGAATTATTGTCAAAAAGTTTATTCCCAGTATCCAAAAAACCCCTTAAATAGTAGTTTTTTTCGTTTTGAATAATTGTTACATCAAAATAAAAATTGGTCAATTTTGACTTTGCTCGCATATATTTTATAAGTTTAATAAATAGATAAAAATATCCACTGGCAAACAATACAAATATACTTATAGGAAAATCAAAACCATTAATTAAGACCTGCCCGCCGTCTATCTGAACGCAAAACATTGCGTTGACTCCCACGCACACCCCACCAAATAAAAATGTAACCGAATATAGTACTATGCAAACTAATAAAAACTGCCTAAAATTGGCATATTTTTTAAGAAAAATCACCATAACAACACTCGTTAAGATTTTCATAATTATAAGATATATCGTTTTAATTGAAATTAAGGGCAACAAAACCGCGCCCACTACTCCGCACAGCACAGACAATAGCACATTTAACCTTTTAAATTTTATAGATGCTATAAGTCCCGTAAAATACACAATTAAGTAGTCAATTATTAAATTGTCAAATATAACATATTCAATATAAACTTCCATACCCTAATTATAAATTATTATACTTTTTAACTCACTTTAATTAGGACAAAAAAAAGGATAAATTTTTGCTAAATTTATCCTAATTAAGTGAAAAATGTTAAAATCTATTTTTCTTGATTTTCCTTAAGAATGGTGGAATGTCGTCATCGTCTATTTCCGGCTCTTCATCTTCCGGCTCTTCCACAACATTTTCTTCATACAAATTATTTACTTTTATATCTTGCTCATGATTAGCATAATCATTGGCTTTTTGAATATCGTTGCTTACGGTCCTTATAATATCCTTTTTCATATCATCAGATACAGTTGTTCCGCTAAAACCAGTAGCAATAACAGTGATTTCAACTTCGTCTTCCATATCTTCTTCAATTCCGCTACCAAAAATAATATTACAAGATGGGTCAACAACTTCCTTTACAAGGTCAGCCGCTTCATAAACTTCTTCCAAAGTCAAATCAAGACCGCCTTTAATATTAAGTATAATTCCGGTAGCGCCTTCAATAGTTGTTTCCAAAAGCGGACTACTTACTGCTTGCCTTACCGCTTCAATAGTACGATTTTCGCCCTTACCACGACCAAGTCCCATATGTGCTAAGCCCCTATTCTTCATAATAGTCTTAACATCGGCAAAGTCAAGGTTGATAAGGCTAGGTGTAACGATTAAGTCGCTTATACCTTGAATACCTTGCTTCAACACGTCATCAGCCGTACGGAACGCTTCAATAACCGCTGTTCCCTTAGGTACAATTTTCAAAAGCCTTTCGTTAGGGATAACAACCAAAGTATCTACACAGCCTTTTAGTTCCTTTATTCCCCTTTCTGCATTATCCATTCTTCGTTTACCTTCGAAAATGAAAGGTTTTGTAACAACCGCTATGGTCAAAATCCCCATTTCTTTAGCAATACTAGCAATTACCGGAGCAGCACCGGTACCAGTTCCGCCACCCATTCCAGCAGTGATAAATACAAGGTCAGTCCCTTCAAGCATTTGCTTCAATATGTCCTTGCTTTCTTCAGCCGCTTTCAACCCGATATCTGGATCGCTTCCGGCACCAAGCCCACGAGTCAACTTCTCGCCTATTTGGATTCTGTGTTTTGCTCTGCTCATCAAAAGTGCTTGTTTGTCAGTATTTACCGCAACAAACTCCGCGCTAGTAATATTGGAATTAACCATACTATTTACAGCATTATTTCCGCCACCACCTACGCCAATTACCTTAATATTACATATATGATTCATATTCTCGTATTCCATATCTCCACTCTCCTATTATTGTTCCATTTTTATTGATGCATCAAGCAATCCTATTACGCTTGACAAGTCCGGCTTGCTATATTTAATCGGCTTCGGCGAAACCACTTTCACGTCCAACCCTATGGCTTGCGACATATAATATTCTATTCCTTTCATATATGCTAGCCCGCCACCGGTCAGATATATCGTACTCAATTCATTAGGACTATCAAAAGTATTTATAATGTTCGCAATCTCTTTCAAAATCCCGTCAATCACATTGAGCGTAATCTCATTGGATTTCAATGCCGACACCTTCTCGACTTTATTGCCCCTATACATTTCATAAAAATCAAGGGCTGTAGGTTTTACGCTTATAAGCAGTTGTCTTTTTACCTGCTCCATCGCCGAAAATGGCAATTTCATCCTTTCACTAAGCCCGGCAGTTATCTGTGCACCACCCATAGAAAACGAACTCATTTCTCTAATCCCGTCGCCTTCCAAGTACCCCACGAACGTAGTCAAATATCCCACATCTACAAGCAATGCGCCACGGCTTCTGTTGTCAGGACTAATTAGATATTGTCCCGAAGCCAATATACTGCTCACATACTCGACTTCGCTTATTTTAAGGTCTTTTAGAATTCTTCCAACAAGGCTAATAAACTTATTGTCCGAAAGTATAAAGCACACTTCGGCATCAATTGACTTACAATAGCAATCAATCGGGTCATAAATTTCATTCGTACCATCGAGCACATACTTTAGCGGTGAAATATTTATAACCGAATGGGTGCTACTCATCACATTTTTGTCGGCATTCACAAAAAGAGAATCAATCTTCTTCCTATTTAGTTCAACTTGCTTCCCAAAGTTTTTGCTAAGAGTCCCCGTTTCAATCTTCGAAAATTCGGCAGGCACTCCTACATAAAGTCGAGAAATTGGCTTTTTTAGGCCTTCAGACGCTTCGGCGACCGCTTGTTGGACACTTTCAAAAAGCGAATCTTCTTCCACAAACTCGCCGTCCATAAAGCCAGCATACTCAATGTCGCTATATGCCGTAATAGAAAAATTGTCGTTTACAGCCTTATGCCCAACCAACAATGTAAGTTTGCTCGAGCCGAAATCTAATACTGCAACATCTTTAACCGCCATTATTTACTCTCCCGCTTTATTTAAACAAATTATATTATATTAATAAATGCTTTGTCAAATAATTACATCAGTTTTCAAAAATTTAAATTACTATGCAAAACAACAAAAAAATAGGAAAACAACACATTTTCCCATTTTAAACATCTTCGGAATAATCTCCACCTATCACACCATTCGTGGAATACACTTGAATTTTCCCGTGACTCTTTTGCGATGCCGTCAGCCTATCATATACACCAATCGCAAATCGGAATTTTTCCGACAATTTATCGGAAATTTGCAAAATCTCAATTTGTGTTCCGCCATCGCCATCCAAATTGCTATAGTTCATATCTACTAGCATTTTGTTTTCATAACCACTTACATCTATTGTTAAGCCAGATATGTTGTTTTTAGAATCCACTTCTTCATATCCACACTCATACAATGCCACGCTCAAATTTGTTAACACATTCTTAATCCAGCCGATATTTGCCACTTGCGACACCAAAAAATTGTTATCATTATATACATATCCCTTCAATGTAAGCGGAATTGGTTTTAAAGACATATTGCTAAGGTCCATATCTGTGGCAAATCGCAAAACTTTACAATCGGAATCCAAAATCGCATACTTGCCGTCTTGCAATTTTAGGCTATATAGTTCTTGCCTTTCCGCGGTATGCAAAACCAATTTGTTGGGGAATTTTACTTCCGCCGACACCACCTTCAAATACGGATATTTTCCTTCCAAAGTATCTATAATCGACTGCTTATCAACCAAAAACACACTCTCGCCGGTTTTTACATCGGCAACAATAACATCATCCATATCCACAAAATAATTCTTTGTAGTGAGCCAATTAAGGCTGACTTTTTTTACGGTAAAAACAGTACTACATAGCACCGCTATAAGCACCAAAAACGAAAAAACACTTAGAATAATTATAAGTCGCTTATTTTTCATCTTCTACCTTTTTAATTATCTTATTCAGAGTAATTATAGCAAAGAAAATGAAAAACTCAAATTAAAACATTAAAAATTTTAATAACTATTCCGATTTTCTTATAATTTTTGCACCCAAACTTGTCAAATCTTGTTCTATTTCATAATACCCTCTGTCAATATGATGAATGTCGTGCACAGTGGTATATCCGCTTGCCGACAACCCCGCAAGCACAAGCCCGGCACCGCCACGCAAATCGCTCGCCACCACACTTGCACCATACAATTTCGGAACCCCCTTGACCACCGCAGTTTTGTCTTTTAGCGTGATGTCAGCACCCATTTTTATAAGTTCCGTACATATTTTGTACCGAGTTTCAAATAAATTCTCACATATCACACTAGCCCCCTTACTCACCGTCTGCAACGTCAAAATCTGACTCTGCAAATCCGTCGCAAATCCTGGGTACGGCATTGTTTCAATTATTGGCACACACTTCGCCCTTGATTTTGCAGTTACAACAACAAAATCCCGCTTGTTTGATATTGTTACGCCCGACTGCCTTAATTTCGAAATTAGCGAAAGATTATGTTCCGCCACCGCATTTTTCAAGCAAATCTTCCCACCAGCCATCGCGCACGCTATCATATATGTACCAGCAACAATTCGGTCAGGTATGGGAGTATATTGCACCCCATGTAATTTATTTACACCGCTTATCACAATCTCACTGGTCCCCGCGCCACTTATGTGAGCCCCCATACTATTCAAAAAGTTCGCCAAATCCACAATTTCTGGTTCTTTTGCGACATTATATATGGTGGTGTTGCCTTTTAAAAACACGCTCGCCATTATCAAATTTTCGGTCGCTCCCACACTCGGAAAATCAAGATGAACTTCCCCAGCCTTCATATTTGAGCCATCGCAATATATAAAGCCGTGCCGTTCTTCTATTTTTACATTTAAGTCCCTAAGCCCCTTTAAGTGCAAGTCTATGGGTCTTAGCCCTATATTGCACCCGCCAGGATAGGAAACTTTGGCCTTTCGTAGTCGGCTAAGAAGCGGGCCCAGCATAAATATGGACGACCTAATCTTCTTAGTATATATTTCATCAATATAGTGATTTTCAATATTCTCCCCGTCAATATATACATCTTCTCCCACGATTTTAATTCTCGCACCTACGCTTTCCAAAATCTTAAGCATATGCCAAGTATCGGAATACAACGTACATTTTTTCACAACAAGCGGTTCGCCACACATAATGCTCCCCGCCAAAATAGGCAATATCGAATTCTTGGCAGTACTAATTTCGCACTCGCCATTCAATTTCTCTCCACCTTCAATATGTAAAATAGCCATAATTCACCCCTAATATTTACTAATACAATATTTTATGGAGCGAAGGCTTATATTGTTACTTTTCTCTTTTCCCCGCTACTATGCAAACCATTAAAAAATGTCGTTATGAAGCCTATTTTTACACAAAAACAAATCCGCTCATAACTACACCCATTTTTACTTCGACAAAATCTATTTATTACTAAAATAAAATTTGATTTAAAATAAAAAAAGTAAAACAAAAAATGTTTTACTTTATCTTACAAATTCATTTTCAGCTTTACATTCCTTTGCAACATCCCACCACAATTTCTTTGCTTCTTTTACAAAGTTTTTTAGGTCAGAATACTCCAAGTTTAGTATAATATCGTCCACCAAGTCCTTATTAATACCAGCAAATTCCACTGGCTCTTGCGAAAATTTAGAATTTAACGCTTTTAGTTCGTCATATGATCGCCCTTCGCCATGCTTCATCACATTTACGGCTAGATTAGTCTGATATACTATAGGGTATCTTTTTAAATCGACTTTTCTAAATCTCATACCCTTCTCAAATGGGTCAAACTTCTTTTTGTATGTTGCAAGTTGATTTTCAAAACGCGCGTACACTTTCTGGAAATATGCCGACAACTTATCATACTGGCACATTTTATAGTCCACAACTTTTCTTTCACGCTCTTCAGCCGAAATCTCACCGAACTCATCTACATCAACATCTTCTAGCCCCATTTCAATTCTTTCATCAAGATGTTCAATCTTTTCGTTTATTTTCTCTTTTAATTCCAAATATTCCTTCTCAGAGCAATTTTGCAATGTCCTATCAAGGTCGTCCGAAAAGCCCACCACAATCCAATCAATATAATCAATTTTCATACCACAATCTCCCTTTGTGCCTTTATTATATCACAATACCCCAATATGTCAATATGTAAATTTCCAATTGATTCATACAAATAAATATCCACCAGCCTAGCTGGTGGTTTTTCAGTTTGGGGTATAACCCCAT
>CAZNJK010000022.1:0-12256 GCA_964573405.1 uncultured Christensenella sp.
AGACTAACTACCTTGCTAGTAGTCTACTACAATCTAAATAAATTGTAAAGGAGATATAACGGCGAATGTAATTGTATTATTTTTATAAAAACACGATTTAAATATTGACAAACACTTATTTTTATTTTATCATATAGTATAAATATATGAAATATTTCATATAATTATATTAATCCTCTAATGCTTTCGAAGGGCTACGCGTTCGCGTGGACGGTTTATGTAGAAGTATTCGGGGATTTTTTTTGATAAACAAAATGAGCATATTTTTTTACCCACCCTTTAAAAGAATAAACTGGACGCGTCGTTTCAGATATTATAAAGTTGTCATCAATCTCAAAAATATACTTTTCCAGTTGCTTCCAAATATTATATCTAGCCATCGCACGTTTTGAATTTTTAATTTCAGATGTTGAAGTATTTAATATAAAATCGACCAGTCCAACGATTATATCAACAAATTGCAAAATAACATGTCTACTCGAATCTACTTCTTCTATATTTCGTTGAGTTAAATATACTTTATTTGTATTTGGCTTATTATTAGTTATTATTTTTTGAACCAAACATTGTTTAAATTTCCTACATTGTTCCTTGGTCTCCGGTAAGTCATCACAAACAACTCTTAATCTTAAATTTTTTCTTGCATAAAAAATATTAAAAGCATTTATATAAACGTATGATAAAACTTCATAAATGTCTCATTATGAGAATGTGGGATATCTGTAAAAAGTTGATTATTGGGTGAAAACATAATTCTAATTTTAATATCACCACTTTTTACAAAAGTAAAAAATAAATCCAATACTTCAATATATGATTTATAATTTGCTTCACTTATCTTAATCCGTTTTAGTTCATTAAATCCAAATTTTGACTTATAATCATTCAAAATTCCAGATATCTTATCATATTTACATTCTTCTAAAATAGCACCACCATAAAAATAACTATACATCTTACCTTTTTTAGTTGACTCATCACAAACTATAATATATTTATCCATTTGAAACTCCATTTTTCACATTATAGCATTAATAAAATTACTTTACAACAAAAAGCCTTAAATTATTTTAAGGCTTTTTCCTATTTTAGGTTTTTTCTAATAAATACACTAGTTTTAGTTCCCTATTTTGTTTTGGTATGGTATAAGTTACATTATTAATTATACTTAAAAATTTAATTCATGTCAAACATCTTTCATCTATTTAAATGTGATTTGATTTTATTTGTATTTTCGCTTGCTAACAAAAGATGTCAATGATGATTTTACTAATCAACAATGCAAACACAAAAATACACGGCAATCAAGCGACAGTTGAAAAATCTTTATATACACTTTGAAATTTCTGGGAGATGTGCTAACATATTATTAGGAGCAACAAATGGAACTTAATGGAATTAAAGTCGTAACAATTTGCGGAAGTATGAAATGGGCGGATATGATGGTCAAAACTGCACTTGACTTAGAGAAAAAATATGGCTGGTGCGTCTTGCAGTGTGTATATGATTTTGACAATGCCCCAATAACTCCAGAAGAGTTGGAAAAAATCAAAATCGCACATTACAAACGTATTGAAATTAGTGACGCAATTTATGTGCTAAATATAGGTGGTTACATCGGGAAATCGGTAACCGATGAAATTAATTTTGCACAACAACACAACATTCAAGTAATTTATCATGAGCAAATTTAACAACGACTTAAAGGAGTTATGAAATGTTTAAATATAGAATTGCGACCATTGACGATTTAGAAAAATTATGGGATTATGACATAAATAGGCACACTGGAGAAGAAAAAGAGCAATGGGAAAGGTGGAAAAAACAATATCTCGAATACAATAAAAATGGTGACGCCACGACCTTTGGCGTTTTAGATGACGACGAGCCAATCGGTCAAATTACCGTTTTGTTTTCACCTAATTGTTCTGCCGTAAAGAATAAACCTATGCTCTGCGATGGCAAATATATTGCCAATATGAATGCATTCAGAATAAAAAAAGACTATGAAGGGCAAGGTCATATTTCAAAACTTGTCAAAATGGCAGAACGCTATGCAAAAGAAAAAGGCATCAAGTATTTGACAATCGGCAGTGAAGCAAAAGAAAGCCGAAATCTCGCCATTTATCTGCATTTCGGATATACCGAATTTATTACAAGTTTTGTTGAAGACGATGAATTGGTTTTATTTTACGGTAAAAGTGTTTAATCAATAAATTAAACGTGATTAAAATATAATCTCATCATATTTACGACTAAATTCAAGGGGAAAATATGGAAATAAAAATTATTAATGATACACAGTATGAAGAAACTGCAAAAATGATTGAACGAGCGGTTAGATATTCTCAATTCTCCAAGTTTTATCCACAAATTGAAATTGAAAATGTTGTAAAAAGTTTAGATGCTGACGGTGTAAAAAAGCGGGCTTCTTGGACTCATTTTTATGTTATAGTTGAAGACTCCAAAATAATCGGTTGTGGTGCTATTGGAGAATATTGGGGAAGTAAAACTGAAAGCTCCTTGTTTTCAATTTTTGTCGACCCAGAATATCAAGGCAAAGGCTATGGCAGAAAGATAATTGAAACACTAGAGCAAGACGAACTGTTTAGACGAGCAAAAAGAATAGAAATACCAGCAAGTATATCAGCTATCCCCTTTTATCGCAAAATGGGTTATGAGCACAAAAACGGTCAATTGAATTTTTCGGAAGGACATTTTGCTTTGGAAAAATTTAACAATACGAAAGAAATAATAAAGATATTTAAGGAAGAATTCCCCTATATCAACAGAGAAGAAAAGACAATAAAAGAAATCCTAAATAATGGTGACAATATCTTCATAGAAAAAAGAGATGACACTGGCAAACTTTTAGCCATATCAGTAATAAATAAAAACACAATCCTATTCTTTTATGTTGATAAAAATCATCGAAACAAAGGGCTGGGAACGTCTTTACTTTCGCAATCGGAAGACGTCATAAAACATAATGGGCATAAAGATGTTGTAATTGGGGCTGGGTTTGATTATATAATGCCGGGAGTCCCCACAAGCAAAAAATATTTTGCTTCGGTCAACGAATGCTTATCCCCTAAAGTCAACGACATAGCAAGTAACTTTTTTGAGAAAAGGGGCTATTCGCATTCGTGGGATTGCAACTGCTTTGATATGCAAATGAAGTTAACAAATTTCAACAAATTTGAGAATAAAATAAATGACACAATAAAAGATGTCAAATATAGATGGGCAACATTGAACGACTTGAAAGGGATTATAGATTGCTCCGACGATGCTTGCCAATATCAAGATGAAAAATTCTCAAAGTATTATAAAAATGAAAAATTATATAACGAAAATAACAATCAAAGAGTCCTTGTCGCTGAAAAGAAAAATAAAATGGTCGGTTGCATCATCGTATCGGCCGAAACGGAATCAACAGGCTTAGGTGGTGTCGGTTGCACTTGCGTAAGGATTGCCGACACCCATCAAGGAATTGCTTCAAATATGGTCATTCTTGGCACTCAACATCTTAAGAATATCGGGCTAAAAAATGCAAGCCTAGGCTACACTTACTCCGGACTCGACAAAATGTATGGTAATGCCGGATACAAAATTAGTTGTTATTATATGATGGCAACAAAACAACTACACTAATAAACTAGAAAATTACAAATTTTACTAAAAACCGATACAAAAAAATAAAGGACATTCAAAAAAATTCACCAAAAAAATAGACCTACACTTTTTGTAGGTCTATTTTTTATTGCTTTTTATACACTCTTGAGATTAATGGCCATAAATATTGGGTAGTTTTACATCATATTGGGTCGTTTTAGATTGCTTTTAATGACGCGTGGCGTTATATATACAATTGCAAAACATTAAGTTCTGCCCTAGTTACGCTTATTTGGTCGCCCGCTTGATTGTAAATCTCAATTGTTTTGGGCACATCTGCCACATTCAAAAATATAGTATGGCTCGCCACTCCCGAACTCTCGCTGGCATTTATGGTCACATAGAAATTATAATCCACATCGCCCACTCGGAGTGCTAATTTATTGCTTCCCGCACTACCGCTTATTTCCACCGTCGCCGTTATTAAATACACCCCGGCAGTGTTCAAAATGACTCCATTATTAACATATATCATTGTTGCATTGGGCGTCAAT
This sequence comes from uncultured Christensenella sp., assembly GCA_964573405.1. Classification (GTDB taxonomy): domain Bacteria; phylum Bacillota; class Clostridia; order Christensenellales; family UBA1242; genus UBA11490. The sequence continues at coordinate 4,170 of CAZNJK010000022.1, forward strand.
ACATTAGTGCCAGCAATCGACACCACCGCATTATTTGTCACAGCCTGAGCCGTGTCGTTTCGGTTAATGCTCGCTTCTACGGTACTTCCTTCCCCTTGTGGGCCAGTAGGTCCCGTCGCACCCGTACTACCTGTTGGACCAGTTGGGCCAGTTGGACCGGTGATTCCTTGCGGACCTGTTGGACCAGTTGCACCCGTAGGTCCAGTAGCCCCTGTCACGCCACGAGTAGTAGCAAATATTACTCTATTTGTAGGTGTTGTCATCCCATTTGAATTACCGCACCCACAACTATTAAAATCTGAAAAACACATATTCCGCTCCCTTTGTAAAGTGATTGAAAAAAATCAATCTACTACATTGTACGAAAAATGTGCAATTTTAGTTACTCCACTCCCCACAATATAATTATCAAAAAATATAGCAATTTTTAGGAAAACTTTAAATAAAATATTTAACAATGCCACATTTTTTGTGATATAATGTGTGCGATAAAAAAGGAGAGAGAAAATTATGGCAGAAACAAGAAAAACTACTACAAAAACTACAAAAACCGCACCAAAAAGCTCGACATCAAAGAGTTCGACGACCACTACAAAAACCACAACTAGCACAAAATCGACTAGACGCAGTGGCAGTGGTGTATGGGGGCTTAACAAAATCAGTTTTTGGTGCATAGGTGCTATGGCAATATTATATTTGATTTCCAGCATCCTATCGCTATGCGGGGTATCACTAAAGGCTGTTCTTGTGCTTCAAGGGTTGGCTACGGCGGTTGCAATTTGCTTAGTTGCTGTACTTGCTTGGAGATATGTGAAAAATAAGCAAACTGTATGGAAAGTCCTATATGTTGTTTTGCTATTAGTAGTACTTTTAGGCATAATCATTCCGCTTGTAAAGTAATAAGTTACTAGCGATTGTGATTTCCCAATTATAATGAAAAAGTTGAACAAAAACAATTATAACGACAATAAAAATAATAACAATCATTTTAAAGAAAAATTATTTTAAGGTATTGACATTTGATTAAAAATATGTATAATCATAGTACAATCTCGCGTCATTCCAGATTGTTTTATTTGGGAATTTTGAAAAATCTTCTTATGAATGACAATAACACAATTCTTTTGGGCTGTGATTATTGTTGTTATAAGTAGATTTTTTTAAACAGCCTAATACAAAACAAAAAGGAGAAAAAGATTATGAAGGTTCTTATAGGAACAAAAAACCCAGGGAAAATTGAAGGAGCAAGGACGGCACTAGAAAAGCACTTCGATAATGTGGACATTATGGGCGTAAGCGTGCCGTCGCAAGTGCCTGACCAACCAGTAGGCATAGAAACATATCTTGGCGCTAAAAATAGGGTAAAAGGGCTTGTAAAATATGCTAAGGAAAACGACATCGACGCCGACCTATATATGGCGATTGAATCGGGAATGGTAAACGAACTTGGCGAATGGGCAATCACCAATATAGCCGTTATTGAAGACCGCAATGGCAACAAGAGTTTTGGCACAAGTGCAAGTTTTCCAGTACCAGACAAATATGTGGAAGAAATAAAATCCATAGGGCTTGGCGATGTAATGGACAAAATCAACAACCAATCCAACCTACACTCGGGTAAAGGCGGAGTAGGAATCTTAACCCACGATGTAATCACCCGTATAGATCTAAATTTCCAAGCATTTACAATGGCGCTTACAAAATATGTAAATGGCACTCTTTGGACTGACGCTAAAGAAAATCAATTTATCGTGAAGTAATTTTCGCCATTATTCTCAATATAATTTTTACTTCCAATATAATCTAATCGTCACTAATTATAAAATAGCCTTTAGATTCACTAAAAAAATGCAAGACATATAGTCTTGCATTTTTTGTATTCACTTTTGTTTAAATAATGACTAAAGTACAATTTATAATTAAGACAATTCATAATTACAAATAATCGTCTAAAGATTAAGGTGCTTTTTGTTAGTCATCATCTAAAGCATTATTTACTCAGCAATACTTGGCATATCGCTAAAGATAAGTGTGATTTGTGCAATTTGCATATATTCCATTATTATGCCGAAGAATGTTACCGATACTATTCCTTCTTCGTCGATGTCAATTGGTAGGTCGCAAGGTGCGGTCAATTCAGACTCCCAATCTTTTGAGAACATCATAAGCCCTGATTTTAGTGAACTTACTGAGATGTATTGAATGCCGTCTTCGGTTGTTACTTTTACCCCACTACTCTCTAGATCGCCTAAGTAAGCATAGAATATTACACTAATATCTTCACTATCAATAAACATAATCCCAACATTACTGTCATCGCTTGTTTCTAATGATTCAAGGTCCACAATATCGCAAAGCAATTCAATGTCAGTAGTTGTGCCTTCAATGGTCATTTGTAGTGCAGGTGCTTTATCGTAAAGATAAATATATACTGGCAATGCAAATCCTGGTTGCTCTTCGATATATGTTGCAATATAATCCCCGTTACTATCGGTCAAAACTTCAAGTTTTGCTGGATATGTGCTTATCTTAGTGCCATCAATCATATGCAAATCATTAACAAGTGCCGATGCAAATTCGGTCAAAGTTACATATCTCTTTGCATCATCACCTTCGCCTTCGGTTGTGATTTTCAAGTTGTGGTCTGCGCCTAGATATGTTTCTAGAACAAGACTTTCACCTTTCGAACCGAATGAGAAGTTGCTTCCGCTACCCATCGCCATTTCATCAAAACTTTCAATGTCGCAAATTAGTGTCAAGTCTGCAGAGTCGCCATCGGTCTCTAGCACAAGTTTTAAATCTGCTACATAGTCACCGGTTACATTGATTGTGATTGGTCTTGATGTGGTTCCGTCGGTTGCTTTAATTGTAAGAGTATATGTTCCGGACTCCTTAAATCTGTAGTCTAATAAGAACCCTTCATAAGTATATAGTGTATTGCCACTTGAGTCGGTTAGCACGCAAATTGCAAATTCATTGTCTAACTCAACAAATAGACTCTCGGTACAACATTTCATAGATATTTGGGTGGTAGAACTTGTAATATCTAGGTATTCGGTTCCATTTATACTATCTTTTTCCGCTCTAAATTCTATGTTGTTGTCAAATGTTCCGTATTCGGACAATCTGATATAAAGATATTCTGTATAGCTGGTGCTATCTAAAGAATATTGAATTTTGAATTTGATAAATTTGTATCCGCCTATAAAGACAAATTCTTTACCTTTTACTTCTATATCTTCGATATTCTCCATAGTTGGAATATCTAATCCAAATTTGTCTAATTCTAATTCTTTTATTTCATTTGGATTATGTAGTTGTTGACTTCCGTCGCTCTTTATTAGACCGGCATCGAAATCGGTATAAATCGTGAAAGACCTACCGTCATATATTAACGCACCATCTCTACAAATGTTAAATGCTATTGACCAGTCAATAGGTTCAATAAATACAATCATTGACTTAGTAAAGGTGTAAGTAACCGAGCCAAATGTTACGGTCATCTTCCAGTCAAAACTATTGATTCCGTCCACTAGGCTTACTGAATTAACATATTCTGAGTCGCCACTCTTTTTGATTTTTGATTCATATGGCAATGTAATGGCATGCCCCGGCGAATCAAATGTAATGCTGTAAGGTTCATCTTTCGTCATTCTGTCATATGCCACAAAATCACTATATGCAACATCGCCAACTAGGTCGTGTTGTAAACCATACTGAATCACACCACCAACTCTGCCGATTTCCTTTCCATTGTTGTCGTACATTATAATCCAATAATCTCTCTTATGTGAGTCAAGATTAATTGTGGTGTAGTCAAAAGTGGTTGTGTAATCTTTCTCTGTCACTTTGTAAGAATAACTGGTGTACCCAGTTTCAAAATCAACTGTAACATTTGTAATTATTTTTTGACGGGGTTCCATATTTGATTTTATATCTTGATTGAATCCCCTAAATACTTCTGATTCGGTAGAAGTTGTGCCCGCTGTCAAATCAAGTATTGTATAATTGATTTGTTTTACTTCCGACCACACAATGATTTCAATCCCTTCCGATAGTCTTACAAATTCATCGTACTCATTCATATATCCTATATACATCATCGCACCCATATAGGTGTAGTTGTACACATTAATTGTGGTCGATGTGGAATTAATTGGGTAGACTGTGCCGTCGTCGAAGCCGTAATACAATGAAACATCCCCACTCAACCACTCTTCGTCTACTTTTACAACAATCTCTACTTGGTCTTTGCCCAATTTGTAGTATTGATCGATTTCGCTTGTGCTATAAGTAGTACTACCTATTTTGATTGTTTCTGGAATGTCAACATCTGGCTCGGTAGGTGGAACACTAGGATTATCGTCTTCTCTTGTAGCAATGATAGTATATATTTCAGACTTGGTTCCATCGGTAGAAGTTACGGTAAGTGTATAATTACCTTCTTCATTGATCATTATATAGTCATAGTTGTATATATTTATTGAATCACCATTTTCGTCACAAATTGTTATTGTAGCATAAGGATTTGACAATTCAATTTTAAGACTTTGAGAGTTCAAATCCAACTTAATTACTTTCACGCCACCTTCTTCAACGACGCTAATTTCTTTATTACTGTAAGAGTCATATGCTGTAAATGCAATGTCGTCATCATAATCGCCCGAAATCATTACGTAAAGATATATTACAATGATGTTCTCGGTAGACGATTCTTCCAGACTAACTTTAAGGTAAAGTTTTCCATTAGCGACTACCTTTTCGATTTTTTTAACGGAATAACCGTCCTTAATGTTGCCAATAGTGATAGACTCCAAATCAATATCGTCAAATTGTGAAACATCATACAAGTAGATATTTAAATTATTGCCATTTATATAACCATTTTCTATTGGTTCGCCCGCAATGGTTCCTGAGAAGGACTCTTCTTCGCCATCTTCTTTTAAATAATCGCTAAGTGGTGGTGTTTTTACAACATTAATCTTTTTAGTGTATGTGTAAGTAACACCTTTGTAAGTGATTTTTAACTCGTAATCTGTGGTATTTGCACCATCAGAAAGTATAATCTTGTCATTTCCGTCAAATTTGCTTGACACGGTAATGGCACTATTCTTTGGCTCAATAGTAATTCCAAATTCGCTGTTGCTTGTTTGGATACTCTCTGTATCTACGATAGTAACTTGAGTCGCGGTATCGCAAAGGTTGTAATCGATTGAGATTTGTTGTTTTTCAACAATTTTTCCTGTGCTATCAAACACAATAATATATAGGGAATTTCCATGAAGCGAATTGATGTCTGTAAGGTCTAATTTTTTCTTAGCATTCTCATCACAATAGAACCCATATGTGTAGCCATCATCAACTTTTGCTTTTAGGCTTAGTAAAATTTCGTTGCTACTCAATGTTATTTGATTATATACGCTTTCTGCCCTTACATCGATTGTTTCGTCAATGTCAATTTTGTTGTAGAATATAGACTTAACTCGAGAATATGCCCTAACATCAATGGTGATTATAATTATTTGAGTTCCTTCATCCGTTTCGTAAAAGATTTTGACATTTCCACCATACTCTACATCTATTTCGGTGATTGAAATGGTACTTGAAGTAATTTCAATAGGGTCTCCCCAACTAACGCTATATTTAAGTTTTCCATTGTATTTGGTTAAATATTTGTTGTCAATGCCAATATTTAATGATGTTTGGTCTTTTGTGTAATTAATTATAATATCTCTAATATTTGAAATGTCATATTCTTCGCCGTCTACTGTAATAGACTCAATCACATATGGCTCAAAATCTACTGCATATACTTCACCATATTCACCACATACCGATACTCTTTGAGAATTAACATCCCTATCAACAGTACTATCTACTATATATGAGTATGTAGTTACATTATCTTTGTCGCCCGCATTCATAGTATAGCCGTCTTTGGTTGTAAGCGAAATGCTTGTTCCGTGCTCGTAAGTGGAGTTTATAAACTCCGCAAATGCCACACTCTCGCCATTAACCAAAATCGAAGCGAATGGGTTGGTTTGAATATATACATATAAGAACATATTGTATTCCATAGCCGTGTAGTTATTTCTAAGGCTATCCTTTAGTGTAAATGTTACTACCACATCATAAAAATTGTTCTTATTTGTTATAGTAGCCCCACCATTTTGCTCAATGCTATTTACCATATATGTTATGTCAAATATATTAAGAATGTCGTTAGGAGCATCCACTTTCAAGATGAATTCTTCGTCGTCTTTCAACTCTAAGTTTGTTTCATCATAATTCGCCATACTATTAATATTAGGAATTATGGTCACATTCCAGCCGATTTGGTCGGTAGGCAAATCTGCTTCGACAATCTCGAAAGACTTTGTTATAAATGTGGAAATATACTCTTCACCATCTTTTAATATGTAATTTTCACTATCATTAGTCAATACTGGATATGCATATATGAAGTATTTTCCCACATTGATTGGATTAGTACTAAGGCTAGTCAAATCACTTTCTTTTGGGATATATGTAATCTTGTCGTCGTCTGATTCCGAAAGATAATGGTAATTAAATGAAATGTGTCTTGAATAACCGCTACCTATAGTCATAGTTGGCTTTTGGGTGTTGCCGTCGTACTCTACGGTGCCACCTACATTCCAATTAAATGTGCTTACATCTATGGTCATTTCTTTAATGCTATATTCAAATTCTTCCACATTGCAATTTACAAGTCGGAAGTTTCCACTTGTTGTGCTTATAGTTGCTGTGGCTTTATAACTTCCCACATATACAGACTTCCCGTCAACCAATTTGTTTTGACCGGCTAAATTGTCAGAATATGTATAACTTACACTACAGCCCACAGTAGGAAGCCCACTAAGTGTAGGAGTTATTGCAGAACCGGTAAATTCATATATTTTACCTGATTCATACCCCCAACTTACTTTAGAACAATCCAATTCTTTAGGGACGATTTCGTAAGTTAGCGGAGCCACACTTCCCACAACTTCATAGTTAAGGTTCTCTGACCTTGCACTAACTTCTACCTTATATGTCCCCACTTCATAAGGATTGACCGACACTCCGTCTTTGGTGTAGAAGTATGTAAATATAATAGAATCAGGGAAGGTTGGGTCTGTTTCCAAAATTGGCAGAATTTGTATTCCGGTATATGCATATGGACCTACAGTACTCCAAGAAAGGTGGCTGATGTCATATTGTTTTGGCTTGATTGTCCAAGTAAGCGACTTTGGTGCGATGTCGTTGTAGTCGTCTGAGTGAGCAAATGTCGCCGTTGTGACATATGTTCCGGCATATGTTCCACCATAGCCGTCTTTACCTTCTCCAAGGTCGGTCGATCGACGGGTTCTGTAGGTTACTGACACCCCCGCTGGAAGATTGTCTAGTAACACAATTTTCTCATTTCCATCGTAGGTGAATGGTGTGGTGTATGTCCAATCCACATTGTTCATATCTATATCGCCCTTCACGACATTAACCGTTATTGTGGGTCTTGTCAATGTGTCGGGATGTGCGAATGCGATGGAATATGTGCCTCGTGCTGTGACTTCGCCGTCGGGCAGTGTCGACACAAATTCGTATCCGTCTTGAGTTGCTGTCTTCACTGGCAAAACTTCAGTGGTATCGTCTTCCATTGTGGCAGTGACTTTGAAGTCTGATGGTGTCAACTCAATTTTTCCGCCAGTATATGGAATGTTGATAGTATTGTCGGTCATTGTGTATTTGGTTGAAACAAGTTCGACAGCAATACTTTTTACTTTTTTCTCTTCACCCGAGTCACACGCTGTGAAAAACAATGCGCAAGGGATAATGAGCATAAAAGCAAGCAACAATGTTGCAAATTTCTTTCTCATTTTCTTTTAAAAACCTCCTTTATATTCAACACATCATAAATCTATATTAATCAACTACGCAAAAAAGACACTATGCTTTAGCACATCGCAACTAAAGTATAGTGTCTTAAAAAAGTCGTATTTGATTTGGAAGCACGAAAAAAGTGTAGAGTTACATCTACTTGCTTGCTTGCTTGCTTGCTTGCTTGCTTGCTTGCTTGCTTGCTTGCTTGC
>CAZNJK010000023.1:0-10774 GCA_964573405.1 uncultured Christensenella sp.
CCCTCGCCCTCAAAAGCGTGCCGGTTCAAGTCCGGCCATCAGCACCATAAAAAGTGGCTTTATATAGTCACTTTTTTTGTTTTTCACCCAATTTAAAAAAAACATCAATTTTTATCAAACAAGTGTTTGAATTAATCGAAAATTGGTGTCAAAATTTGAAGTATAAATTATTATATAATTTAATAACCTTTTCTTTAGTAATTGTCCTATCTAAATTAGTATAAATATCCTTAGTAATTTGTATGGTACTGTGTCCTAGCCAATTTCTAATTATTTTATCCGGAGTACCTAGGTAGAAGTGATTAGTTGCAAAAGTATGGCGTAGGGTATGTATACTGCCTTCGATATTTAGTTCTTTCAATATCTCACTAAACCGTCTATACACCCTATCAACCTTTTGACTTGTAATGTTGTTTTTGTTTGATAAATACAAGTAAAAAATATCATTTATAAATTTTCTCACAAAACTATTGAAAAACTTTGTTTTGTGTGATATCATCATCAAAAAGGAATATATAATGGCAATTGAAAATTTTAAAGACTTAATTAAACAGTTAAAACTTAAACGATTTAGATATAGGTGTGGCATTGATAAAAATTCTACACAACAAGACGTGGAAACTAGTATTATTAATTACGCCAATAATATTAAGTTTTACAACATTAAGGTTAAGGAGATTGAACTTACTGACGAGCAACTTTCTGATTGCACATTTATGCAGAAGTTGTATTTGGCAAACAAGAACATTATCACGGAGCCTAAGTTTATGCCGAGTGGCGAAAACGCAATCGACGACGATTATATGGTGTGGTATTTTAAGAATGTGGCAAAATATGTGCCATTAAAATTAAATGAAACCGCTTTAAAATATGGCTATTTATTTGAGAACGACGATTTTTTAATCCAATTTTCAAAGAAAATTCCAGAGGCTAACTTATTTAAAATCTTAGATGTTGTTAATGTCGATAAAAATTATGACAGAATACAAAATCTTCCCGTAGGCGTTTTGCTAGAGCAGTCGAGAAATCACGGAAATAAAGCCCTAAAATACATCCCCACAAACCACAAATACTTTCGTAATTTTGTAGACGCCGGAATACTTTATGATGGGTTTGAGTCATTAATGTGTTTGCCTTTAGATAAAGTAGTGGCAAATAAAAAATTAGTAATTAAAGCCTACGCAATGAGCGGGTTCGACGCATTAGACACATATTTGAGAGATACACTTAATCCGTCACAAACAGAGGTATATTCTTTCAAGGACAAAAAATATATAAAAAGAGAGTATAGTAGAGAGCGAAATGCCGTCCAAAAGGCACTTCTTCAAGACCCTGAAATCAAGCAGATTTTAGAACGAGAAAAGTTAAAACAATCAGACGAAATGAAAAAATAAAAGGGAATTATCCCTTTATTTTTTTAATTTGTAATAATTGCTATTACATTTCTTGAATTTTGTGCTATACTAACTTTAAAGGAGTTTCAATATAATGAAATACGAAAAATATAAAAGAGATAGTGAATTATCATATAGCCTTGGGAGTTTTCCTACTTTTGAATTAGTAAGTAAGCGTCCCGATGTTGTTGAGTGTGTAATATATCACTCGAAATTGATTATTGGCGACGACATCAAAAAACTATTTGATTTGTGTAAAAAACACGATATAAAGGTAATCAATGACGACAAGCAAATTAATAAGTTGGCAGATAAAGATAATTGCTTCGTAATAGGGGTTTTTAGAAAATATGAAAGCAAACTTTCAGGCACCCGACACATTGTGCTAGACAATCCGAGCGATATGGGAAACTTAGGCACAATCATTAGGACAATGCTTGGTTTTGGGCTAAAAGACCTAGTTGTCACGACCCCTTGTGCAGATTATTTCAACCCCAAAGTTGTTCGTGCTAGTATGGGAGCGGTATTTAGCCTTAATATTGTCGAGTTCCCGTCAATAGACGACTATATAAAATCAAACAACCTTCAAAAATACTTTTTTATGCTAAAAGGTAGGAAAAATTTGGGGTCGTTTGTTGCCCCAACCGACAATTACGCATTAGTATTTGGCAACGAAGCACGCGGGTTAAAAGACTCGCTTCTTGACGAAGGGGAGAGCGTGGTAATTAAGCACACCAACAATATAGATAGCCTTAATTTGCCCATAAGTGTGGGTATGGCAATCTATGAATTCAATCATAATTTAATGTAGCAAATAACTTGAATTAACTTAAGTTATGTGCTATCATATCGTAAGAAAAAAGGAGAATCTATGGACATTAGAGCATTCATACAACAAAAATTGGAAGAAGCATTCTCAAAGTGTGGCTACCATATCACCCCGCAAGTGATATTTTCAGCACGTCCCGAGATAAGCGATTTCCAAAGCAACAATATATTTCAAGTCGCCAAAGAAAATCACCTTAACCCAATAGAACTTGGCAAGCAAATTTCGGACAACATTGACACTTCGCACGGGTTGTTTACTGTCACATTTTTGCCACCGGCATTCATCAACTTTTCACTAACCGATAAAGGGCTATCAAATGTAGCAAACTCGCTAAATTCGGATGAAAATGTTGGTGTAAATACCCATTCTCACAACGATACAGTTTTAATCGACTATGGTGGAGCAAATGTGGCAAAAGAGTTGCATATAGGACACCTACGCAGTTCGATTATCGGCGAGTCGCTTGCAAGACTTAATAGGCTTCTTGGCAATAAGGTCATATCCGATACTCACTTAGGCGACTGGGGGCTTCAAATGGGGCTAGTGGTTGCCCAACTTGAAGACGAAGGTTATGTAGAAGGGTACTTCGGCAGGGGTGAGAATAAGCCAATATCTATGGACACGCTAAATAGCGTATATCCTAAGGCAAATATTAGAAAAAAGACCGAGCCAGAATTTAAGCAAAAAGCCGAACAATACACTCTTAATATCCAACAACAAAAAGAGCCATACTATTCGGTTTATAAATTTGTCAAAGAACTTAGTGTAAAGGATATAAAACGAATTTATGACGAACTTGGTTGCAACTTTGACTTGTGGTATGGCGAGAGCGACGCAGAGCCATACATCCCAAGAGTCGTTCAAATAATGAAGGATAAAGGGTTGGCGGTAGAAAGCGAAGGTGCATTAATAGTGAATGTTGCTAATTCGGACGAAAACATCCCTACAAATAAATTAGACGAAAATGGCAATGTTTTATTGAAAAATCCTATGCCACCGCTAATTTTGAAGAAGCACAACGGCGCTGATGTGTATGCGACAAGCGAAATAGGGACCATTCTAATGCGTAACGAGATGTTCAATCCCGATAGAATTATATATTTGACCGACAAACGCCAAGACACCCACTTCAAGCAAGTTTTTAGGGCTTGCAAGATGTCGGGGATTTCTCCAGAAAAACAAGAGTTGGTACACATCGCATTCGGCACAATCAACGGCAGTGACGGGAAGCCATTCAAAACTCGTAGCGGAGATGTTGTAAAACTTCAAACAATTATAGAACTAGTGACTGAAAAGGCGACTGAAAAACTAGCCCAAAACGGCATCGTCGGAGATGAAAAACTTGCAAAACAAATAGGCATTTGTGCTATGAAGTTTGGTGATTTGAGTAATTTTGTATCAAAAGACTACATATTTGATGCCGACAAATTCACCGCTTTCGAAGGTAAAACAGGGCCATATATTCAATACACCGCAGTAAGAATAAAATCCATTCTAAACAAGGCAGGTTATAATGAAACTGGCGAAATTGATATACACCTTTCGGAAGAGAAAAAAATCATTATCCAAATTTTGAAGTTTATAGATAGTCTAGAGATTGCCTACAACGACAATTCGGTTAACTCAATCTGTATGTCGCTGTATGACCTATGTGCATCGTACTCAAATTTCTACAACAATGTGCGAATTTTGAGCGAAGCAGATGCTAATAAAAAACAATCCTATCTTAATTTATCGGCACTTACATTCAAGGCAATTACAATTGGCGCAAATGTGTTGGGAATAGAAATTCCAGACAAAATGTAATAATTTTTAGAAAAGCACCTTAAAAATACATTTTTGGTGCTTTTTTCGTGGCTATTTGGTTAAAATTTCCAATATTTTTTTAAATACTTTTTTGTGTTCAGCATAAAATATACATAGAGATAAATAAGGAGATTCTATGTGGAGCATTAAAGTACAATTTTCTTGCCTAGAAGAAGCGGGGGAATTTATAAACAAAATAAGGAAAATTAAAAAGGTTGAATATCACATAGAAAAACAAAATAAAATCATTATCAATGGCGACAATGAGTTCAATCGCGAATTGTCGCTTGAAGTTTTGTCCGAAACGATAGTGACCAACCTAAAAAGCCAATACCTAAGCCAAAATATCCAATTACCGTTTTTGCCAGACGAACAAAAGGACGCCATTATAAAAGCACTTGTGCTATTTGACATTGAAAGCGACATATATTTTGTGCTTTCGGCAATAGAAAATCAATCAACAATAGTTATTCCGTCCTTTAATGCGTTTCGACTAAAAAAGTTAAAACCTAAGTGGCAAGAATTTGTATTTATAACTAATTTAAATGGAAGTTATCTATTAAATTATGAAGTATATGTCGAATTTTTAAAGTTTTTAATTAGTAGCATCCAACCCAAAACAAATGTCGTTAATCTCAAAAGCGATGTATCAAAATTTTTATTTTTTGATGAAAAAAACAACCTTGTCGCTTGTAGGGTAGACTTAACCGACGAGATGGGGCTCATCACCAATCTTGTTCTGCTTGCTCCAAAAAATATAAACATTCATTGCACCAGTCAGGTCAGCAACAAAACTTTCAAAACGCTATATTATCTCTTCGACAAAAAAATTAATATTCTTATGTGATATCAATCTTGTTATTGTTCATTAAAGCAACGTGGACTTTAATTGAAAATTTAGAAATAAATCAAATTCAAATATTTGGCTCAAAAATAGTTGACAAAATTTCCGATTGTGATAAAATAAAAGCATAATAGTCAACCATATGGGACAAGTAGTGAATTTTGATTTTTTACAGAGAAAGCATCATTTTGCTGAGAGATGCTGAAATAGAAGTTTTACGAAACCACCTATATGCTATTGCAGTAGGACCTTTCTGATAAAAGGTTAGAATAAGTGGCTTGGGAATTCTCAAGCAATTAAGGTGGAACCACGGGTTAAAACTCGTCCTTTGTGATTTTTTAACAAAGGATTTTTTTGTTTTTTAGGACAAAAAAATTAAAGAAAAGGAGCAATATTATGGAAAAAAACAACGAATTAGAAATGAAAGAACGCCACGGAATGGCACATGTGCTAGCAAAAGCACTTACTAAACTATATCCGTCCGTCAAATTAACTATTGGCCCAGCAATTGACAACGGATTCTATTACGATATCGATATGGAGAAGTCATTGACTCCAGAAGATTTTAAGGCGATTGAGAATGCTATGACCGAAATCATCAAAAACAATGAAGATTTCGTAAGAAAGGAAGTTTCTAAAGTGGAAGCCTTAGAAATGTTTAAGAACAATCCATACAAATTGGAATTAATCAACGAACTTCCTAATAACGAAGTAATCTCGGTATATTATCTTGGCAATGATTTTGTTGATTTGTGCCGTGGACCACACGTTGAAAATACAAAATTCCTAAGAAGTTTTGCGTTTAAAATCAACAAAGTGAGTGGTGCTTACTGGCGTGGAAACGAGAAAAACAAAATGCTTCAAAGAGTGTATGTGTATGGTTTTTCTAGCAAAGACGACTTGAAAGCGTATGTCCATATGATGGAAGAAGCAATTAAGCGTGACCATAGAAAATTAGGCAAAGAACTACAACTGTTCTTTATCTCTGAGTATTCTAAAGGAATGCCAACATATATGCCAAAGGGCTTGACTCTAAAAAATGAACTTATAAAATACTGGCGAGAACTTCACCAAAAAGCAGGCTATGTTGAGATAGAAACACCTATGGCAATGAATAGACAGTTGTGGGAAACATCTGGGCACTGGGACCACTACAAAGACAATATGTACACCTTCAAATGCGAAGAAGATGTATTTGCAATCAAGCCTATGAACTGCCCGGGCGGAATGCTATATTATATGCAAAACAAACACTCCTACAAAGAATTTCCATTGAGAGTGGGCGAGTTGGGAAAAGTTCATCGCCACGAAGCAAGCGGAACTCTTAGCGGGCTTTTAAGAGTAAGATGTTTCACTCAAGACGATGCACATATATTTATGTTGCCTAGCCAAATCGAGAGCGAAATTAAAAATGTAATGAAACTTGTAGACGAAGTGTATTCTACTTTTGGGCTACAATATAGCGTGGAATTGTCAACTATGCCAGAGAGCCACATCGGTGACATTGCTGATTGGGAAATGGCAGAAACTGCACTTAAAAATGCACTTGAGCATATGAATATGGAATACAAAATCAACCCTGGCGACGGTGCTTTCTATGGTCCAAAAATTGACATTCATGTAAAAGACTGCATAGGTAGAGAATGGCAGTGTGGAACAATCCAACTAGATATGCAACTTCCTAAGAGATTTAATTTAACATATGTGGATGAGAATGGTGATGAAAAAGAGCCAATTATGATTCACCGCGTAATCTATGGTTCAATTGAAAGAATGATGTCTATCCTAATCGAGAATTTCGCTGGAGCGTTCCCTACATGGCTTGCCCCAGTACAAGTAAAAGTAATGAATATATCCGACGCCAGCCTAGAATATGCAAATAAAGTTGCAAGCACGCTAGAAACCTACGGCATTAGGGTAGAATTAGATAGCCGAAATGAAAGTATTGGCAAGAAAATCAGAGAAGCACAACTATCAAAAATCCCATATATGCTAGTTCTTGGCGAGCAAGAAGCAAAAGACGGCACAATATCTGTAAGAAAACGTGGTGGCAACGGAAGTACTACATCTTCACTTAACGAATTTATTGAATCCATAATGCAAGAAATCAAGCAAAGAAGGTTGTAATGAAGGCATTTGGTGTAGATGTTGTAAAGAAAGACCGCGGATTTTTCGGTGTTAGAAAGTGTTCGCAATGCGGGTGCCTTGTTGATGTCAATCTTGTAGATTTGGTGGGAGTAGAGCGGTTTTTGTTTATTCCAGTGAGCAAATATATGACAAAACATTATTTGCATTGTAGCAAGTGTGAGTGCCTATTTTCTCTCACTGACGAGCAATGGGCTCATTATCAAACATACTTACACGAAAGACTTCCAAAATCCACAACTGACGAGATTATAAAAGTGCTTGACAATATTAACAAAACATATATTGAAAATGGAGTGGTGATAGATATTGACAATTCAATCTATCACCCCGCTCTTGACGACATATGCGATACACTAATAAAAAAGTATGGTCACAAAGAGAGTATGGAAGAGATTATGAGCGTGTATTTTATTGCGAAATATGACGACATAAAGCCTTAAAAGGAGCCATTATTATGACATTCGGTCAACAATTAAGAAAGATTAGACGCTCTCAAAATCTCAACCAAAGCCAGTTGGGAGAATTGCTAGGAGTGTCGCAAATCACAGTGTGCGGTTGGGAGCGATACGGCAAAGTTCCCGATGTGTCAATCATTGCCGAAATATGCAAAAGATTTAATGTCACTTTTGAAAAGTTGTTTGAAGACTATTTTTAAACAACACATTTAAAAAGTAATTTTTAAAAAATTTATCTTAATTAACGAGAAATTTAAATAACGACAAATCGGTCAATTTAACGGCAAAGTTAAATAATTATAAATTAAAACAAAGTCAATTTAAATTTAAATTAGATATTTGTAAAATTAAAAAAACAATTTGAAAAATATGAATAAAAGACTTGACAACAAGTTGAGACCATAGTATAATCAGTTCGTAAAAAGTAGAAGATACTTAACTTCTCACCCTAGAATGAAAGATTTCAATGGAGTTAAAATTCAAATATTTTCATTTGTTTTTTATGTGAGAAGTGGGTTTATTAGTATCCCACTTTTTTAGTATTTTATGGAGGTATCCCACTATTAAAGAATTATTGATTAATGAGCAAATCCGATGTTCGGAAGTACGCTTAATAGGGAATGACGGAACAGCATTTGGCATTGTTAGTCTTAACGAAGCCAGAGCAAAAGCAGAAGAATTTGAACTTGACTTGGTGCTTATATCACCTACAGCAAATCCTCCTGTATGTAAGATTATGGACTATGGCAAATATCGTTTTGATATGCTAAAAAAGGAAAAGGAAGCAAAGAAGAAGCAGAAGGTTGCCGAAGTAAAAGGTATGCAACTTAGTATGAACATTGCCGACAACGACCTAGCATTTAAGGCTAAGAATGTAAGAAAATTCTTGGTTGGTGGCGACAAGGTAAAGGTAAGTTTGCGTATGTTTGGTCGTCAACTTGCAAATCCGCAAGCCGGAATGCCTATAATGGACAAATTCTATCAAATGCTTAGCGATGTTGCTGACCTTACATCTAAGCCAGAAATCAACGGCCGTCAAATAATAATGGTTTTGTCACCAAAAAATACTAAATAAAAAATAAAGTTATTAAAATTAAGGAGAAAATGGTTATGCCAAAAATGAAAACTAAGTCTGGTGCTAAAAAGAGATTTAAACTTAAAAAATCAGGCGTTATCAAAAGAAACAAACAAAACAGACGTCACATTTTGACAAAAAAGACACAAGATAGAAAAAGAGGCTTGAGAAAAGCAACTTATGTATCAAAAGCCGATTACAAAAATGTAAAAGAGCTTATCAATAACTAAGGAGATGCAGAATAATGAGAATTAAGAGAGCAAAAAACGCATTAAAGAAAAGAAAGAAAATATTGAAGAGTGCTAAAGGTTACTGGGGCACTCGTAGTAAGAGTTATCGTGTAGCAAATCAAGCAGTTATGAAGAGCGGTCAATATGCATATGTTGGTAGAAAGTTAAAGAAAAGAAATTTCCGTCAACTATGGATTGCTCGTATCAATGCTGGTTGCCGTATGAACGATATGTCTTACAGCCAATTTATGAATGGTCTTAAGAAAGCAAACATCACTCTTAACCGTAAGGTTTTGGCTGATTTAGCATTAACTGACCCTACAGCATTTGCTTCTTTAGTAGAAACCGCTAAAAAAGCCCTTGCTTAATAGAAAAAAGCCACATTTTATTGTGGCTTTAATTTTTTTGTGTTACAATTTAAGTATTAGGAGTAAATTATGTTAATCACGAGCAAGCAAAACGACATAATCAAATATGCTAATTCCATAAAAGAACCGAAGTATGTAAAAAAATACGGCGAGTGCTTAGTAGAGAGCGAAAAGGTCGTTAAGGAATTAGTAGGTAAGGGCTTAATTTCTACAATATTAGTAGATGTTGAAAAACTAGACAAGTACAACTATATATTAAAATCTTTTACGGGAAAAATATATGAAATAAATAGCAATATCTCAAAATATTTGACCGATAGCATCACTGACAGCGGAATATTTGGTTTTGTGAAAATTAACGAATGCAAGGAAGTAATAGGCGATAAAATACTGGTGCTTGATAATTTGCAAGACCCTAGCAACCTAGGAGCGATTATAAGAAGTGCAATGGCATTCAATTTTAAATCAATCATAATGCTTGGCGGAGTGTATCCGTATTCTGCGAAAGTTATTAGAAGTAGTATGAGTTATGTATTCAATATTAATATAATTTCATATAACTACCCGCAGTTAGTTGATTTTTTAGAAAAAAATAATTATAATTTAGTATGTGCCGATATGTCGGGCGAAGATTTAAAGACTTTTAACGCACCTAAAAAACTTGCCCTAGTGATAGGAAACGAAGGCAACGGTGTAAGCCCCGAACTAAGACAACTTGCCAATAGTACGGTAAAAGTCCCTATGAACAACGGGGTCGAAAGCCTTAATGCAAGTGTGTCGGCAAGCATAATAATGTACAAATTAGGAGAATAATATGAGTGGTCATAATAAGTGGAGCAAAATTAAAAATGTAAAGGCAAAAAATGAAGCCCAAACATCAAAAATGTATACAAAAATCGGCAGAGAAATTGCCGTTGCAGTTAAGTCGGGTGGTGGCGACCCAAATAGCAATGCAAAATTAAAGTCGATTATTGCAAAAGCAAAATCAATAAATATGCCAAATGACAACATTACTCGTGCTATTAAGAAAGCAAGTGGTGAGTTGGGACAAGTAAATTATGAGAGTGTTACTTACGAAGGATATGGTCCACTAGGTAGCGCCGTTATGATTACTGCACTTACTGACAACAAGAATCGTACCGCAAGTGATGTAAGGCACGCTTTCGACAAATTCGGCGGTTCGCTTGGTGCAAATGGATGTGTATCGTATCTTTTCGATAGAAAAGGTGTAATTATAGTAAGCAATGAGTCTGGTTTAAGCGAAGATGACATTACAATGACAGCCCTAGAAGCGGGGGCGGATGATGTTGAAACAAATGAAGACTGCTTCACCATATATACCACACCTGAAAACTTTGAGAGTGTAAGGGAGTATTTCGAACAGAACAACATTCCTATGGAACAAGCAGACATCGACTTAATCCCTCAAAATTATGTTACTCTGCCAGAAGACAAAATTCCTACCTTCGAAAGATTGTATGATGCACTTAACGATAATGACGATGTTCAAGAAATATATCATAATGTAGAAAATTTTGATGAATAATCGTTAAATTTAATAATTTGGTGTTAAATAAATATCCACCAGCCTAGCTGGTGGTTTTTCAGTTTGGGGTATAACCCCA
>CAZNJK010000024.1:0-8939 GCA_964573405.1 uncultured Christensenella sp.
CCCGGCCCCTTGATCCCAAATCAAGTGCGCTACCAAACTGCGCTACACCCCGAAAATTATTTTCTGCTTGATACGAGTTAATTTTACTATAATGCGAGAATGTTGTCAAGAGAAATTTTGATTTTTTTCAACAATTTACAAAAATATTTTATTTCGCATTTTTTAGCGTGATTAAATGTTAAGCAAAAATCAAAGTGGAATTCCTATTAATCCAAATTAATTGTTGTTTTAAACTTTAGACTTTTGCGACAAAATAAGCAAGATTTAAACAAATGTTCTTGTTTTTTTTAAAATTAGATTTGGTACAATGGAATTACGAAATAAGGAGAATGCGAGATGGAAATAAAAAGCAAAGTAAAGAATGGAACTTTGTATATTGTGCTTAGCGGTGAACTAGATGAGTATTCGGCCAATTATACAAGGGAAAGTATGGACGCATTAATAAATGCAAATAGTTTCAATAAACTTGTGGTTGATATGAACGACCTTGAGTTTATGGATTCTACTGGCATAGGTGTATTAATAGGTCGATATAAAAAGTTAAAGACAAAAAATATATTTATGTATGTAATCAATCCGAATTCACACATAGAAAGAATATTTAAGATGAGCGGATTGTATGAAATAATTCCTAAGATAGGATAATGGAGGGATAATAATGATTAATGAAATGAGAGTAAGATTTACCGCGGTGAAAGAAAACGAAAGTTTTGCAAGGATGTGTGTTGCGGGTTTTGTTGCAAATAGTAACCCAACTATTGAGGAACTTGGTGACATAAAAACAGCGATTAGTGAGGCAGTGACAAATAGTATTGTGCACGCATACCCGAATAAGGTTGGCGAAGTTGAAATATATGTAAAAGTTCTGGACGGAGAGATATACATAACGGTGACGGATTTTGGAATTGGGATTGAAAATGTGGAGCAGGCAAAACAGCCATTTTACACATCAAAGCCCGATATGGAGCGTAGTGGAATGGGATTCACTGTTATGGAAGGATTTATGGATAATCTCTCAGTTGAGTCACAGCCAAATAAAGGTGTAAAAATCACGATGACTAAGAAATTGGGAGATTATGGCATTGCAGTAGGGGGTTAAAATGCTTAATCAAGACCAAACACTCTTGCTTATTAAACAAGCACAGGAGAATAACGAACTAGCGAAAGAAAAACTTATTGCTGAAAATAGTCCGCTAATAAAGAGCGTAATAAAGCGATTTGTAAATAAAGGAATTGAATACGACGACTTGTATCAATTGGGAAGTTTGGGATTTCTTAAGGCAATAAATAATTTTGATAAATCTTTTAATGTGAAGTTTTCCACTTACGCGGTGCCAATGATTGCGGGAGAAGTAAAACGATTTTTAAGAGATAATGGTATAATGAAAATTAGCAGAAGTGTAAAAACTCTCTCTTTTAAAATCTCGGCATTTGTTGAAAAATTTGTGGCAGTTAATGAAAAATCCCCTACGATTGAGGAGATTGCTGAGCATTTTAAAGTCGATGTTCAAGACGTCGTTTTTGCGATGGAGTCAAATAAGCAAATTCTATCACTAAGCACCGATGTGTCAGATGGTGACGGAAAGGGGATAACTTTGGAAGAAAAAATAGCGAATGATGACAACAATGATAATGTTATTGACAATATTTTGTTGTACAAATCAATATCAAAACTTAACGAAAGAGAGAAAAAAATTATAATGTTGAGATATTTTCGCGACAAAACCCAAAAGGAAGTTGCTTCGGTATTGGGGGTGTCACAAGTCCAAATTAGTAGATTGGAGAATAAAATTATTGAAAAAATAAAAGAAGAAATGATGTAAAAAAGTAGTTTGTTAGAGGTGCTTAATTGCACTTCTTTTTTTAGTAAAATTTACTAAAAACAAACTACTTTTTTAATTAAAGTGTATTAATTCCGTTATTGACAGTGCCTTGATTGATAATGTCAAGAAGGGTATTGTAGCCATAGGTATTTACATTATTAGACCTATTTAAATTGTTTTCAATTGTGTTGCCGTTGTTTCCAAACTCATTATTATTGTTAATTCCATTATTTTTAATTTCGCCATCATTGGTGTAATAATATCCGCCATACCCGTTGTCATTGTTTAAATTGTTTTGAGTGATTACACTGTTCTTATAGATTCCGCTATTGGTTGTTCCATATGCACCGTTGTTAAAATTAGTGCCATTATTTACAATTTCATTATTCATATTTGAATTAATTATTGCGTCGTTATTTGTTGTTCCAGTGGATGAACTTTCTTCTATAATTTCATTATTGTCAATTATATCTTCGTTGTCATTTGTGTTGTTTTCAATGTGAGAATCTTCATTAAAATTATTGTCGACATCATCTAATGCTTCAGTATTATTTTCACTTTTTTTATATGTGTCAACATTGCTCCAACTATATATTTTATTGTTATCACTTGTTGATGTATCGGTAATTTCATTGTCATTGATTTCAGTACTATCTTCGCTAGAATTTATTTCATCATTGTTTAAGTTTTCGCTCTGATTGCCAGCATTTTCATCTTCAAAATTGTTGTCATTTTTTACATCTGAATTATTACTATTAACGAAAGAATTTTCTTCGTCTTCATAATTTGTTGCATCATTATTTACAATTTTATCGTTATTTTCATTGTCTAAGTTTGTGTCATTAACAATGCTGTTATTGTCATAAACATTGTCTAATATGTTATTATTGCTTATAATATTGTCATCAGATATAGGAATATTGTCAATATCTTCATTTACTATATTATTGTTAAATTCTTCATTTTTGTAACTATTTTCATAATCTGAATTATCTTCTTCATTATTTTCTACATTATCATCTATTAAATAATTATTATCAATAGACTCATCGACGATGGTGTCTTCAACTTCTTCTTTAATTGTAAAGTTTTCAATTATTTCTTCAATTTCTTCATCAGAAATTTCTCCATTATTTATTGCATTATCTAGCAAATATTTTATTTGTTCAAGTGTCGCAATTGCACTTTTATGATAAGTTACTCTAGTGTCGATGTGGTTAAGAAGTCGCAAATAATTACTATTCATTACATCTACGCTATTGACCATTGTGGAAGAATTGCTTTCGCTTATTTTATTTATTTCTTTACTCAATTCGCCATTGCAATCCTTTAGTCTTTGAGTGGTTGTCTTTATGTCGATAATGTAATTATTAAGTGCTTGCAATTCTTGAACACTAGGTTCGCAAGTTCCATTGATTATGCATTTGTTAAGTTCTCTAATTTCGCTAATGCAGTCAATAATATTTTGTTTGCAATTTTGTAAGATTGTATTTGCCTCAATGCTGTCTTCACTCATTGCGTATAATTTTTGGACTTTTGACAAATAATTTTCAATTTGTTCATTTATTGTCGATTCGTTGTATTTACTAATGTATCGAGGGCTATACTTTATTTTAATTGGAGAAAAACTGTCTTGAGTAAAATAAAACATTCTTACATTGGGTTGAGGTACATTAAGAGATGTGTTTTCTTCCCTTTCGGTGGAAGTGATTGTTTCGTCTAGTTGTTCGGTAGTGCTTGAGATTTTTTCTGCAACTGGCTCAGTATCACTACTACTAATAACTTGGGCTGATCCACAACTTAAATTCCTTTGACCGATGTACTTGCAGTCGCTTGGAAGAGATGTGCAGTTAAAACATTCGCCATTGGAGTTGTAGCAATAGTTGTTGCCGTTGCAGTCAGTGTAATAACAATTGCCATCATTGTCGCAATACTTATCACATATATAACAATTCGACTTATTGCATTCTGTATTTTGACTTAATAACTTGTCAGTTATTTTGTCAATTAAAATTTGTTTGACCGATTCATTCGCAATTTGGGTGGTCGATAAGTTTTCATTAAAAGCCAATCTAAAGTAATTGTTTCCGTTATTGTTTTTCGCAGAGAGCGAAGAGTAGATGTCGGGATTGTAGAGATACTTGTTGTCAATAGTGTCGAGTTTATTTACAGCAAGTGATAAATTGTTCAAGTTGCTATCGAGATTTTTTGCAACCACACTTGCCGAGTTGTCTTGATTGTTGCAACCTGTTAGGACAGCGACAAACATTATTGCTATTAATAATGTGCTAAAAATTTTTTTCATAAAATTAATCCTCCAAAATATGTTTTTATTTTGTTACGAAAATCAAAATTTATTTATATTTTTTTCAAATCGTGTTTATTTTTTTGAATTTTGACAATCATTTAACAAAAAATGGAGCGAAAGTATGACAGACTTTGAAAGAAATAAAAAATATAACGAATATGTTACGCAAAAAATTCCAAAGACAAAAAACTTCCCAACACTAATATATGCGTTTTTGGTGGGCGGGCTAATTTGTTGCATCGGACAAGGTATTCAAGACGGACTTATGGCAATATTCCCGACAATGACATTGGACGAAGCGGGGACTTGGATGCTCATCATTCTTATCTTTCTTGCGAGTTTTTTGACGGGAATTGGAGTTTATGATAGAATAGGTGCTTTTGCAGGT
This sequence comes from uncultured Christensenella sp., assembly GCA_964573405.1. GTDB lineage: Bacteria > Bacillota > Clostridia > Christensenellales > UBA1242 > UBA11490. The sequence continues at coordinate 4,520 of CAZNJK010000024.1, forward strand.
GCCGGGTCCATAGTTCCGATTACTGGTTTTTCAAATTCTATCACAAGCCCATCTATAGAGTTTAAAAAGGAAGGCATTATATTCGGAATGTGTGTGAAGATGTTTAGTGTGGCGGGCCCTGTGATTGTAAATGGTGTTGCAGTAAGTATTTTGATAGGAATTGTATATTTGTTTATTTAAATTTAGAAGGAATGTTTGTATGGCAAATAAATGTAAAACATTAATATTAAAAAATCGTCCCAAAATAAGGGGATATTACTCTATTGTGGGTGAAAAAGAAGGCAAAGGTAATTTTGGTCAATATTTTAACTATGTAATGAAAGACGATAGATTTGGAGAAAAGACTTACGAACACACCGAACGAAAAATGCTCGAACAAGCCGTTTTTCACGCGGTCCAAAATAGTCATATGCGGACAAGTGATATCCAACTAATGCTTTGTGGAGATTTGCTGAATCAGATTATAAGCAGTGCTTTTACGGCTAGGCATTTCGATACCCCGTTTCTTGGCATTTATGGTGCGTGCAGTACAATAGCTGAAAGTATAGGGCTCGGCTCAATCTTTATTGACGGCGGATATTTTGACAATATTGTGTGCGGAACCGTCAGCCACTTTAGTTCGGTAGAAAGACAATACCGCTTTCCTTTGGAACTCGGCAATCAAAGACCACCCACTACGCAATGGACAGTTACTGGTTCTGGTGCGTTGGTTCTCTCCAAGACTGGTGAAAATTGTTGCGAAATTGCGGAAGTTACATTTGGCAAAGTCGTTGATTATGGCATAAAAGATGTCAACAATATGGGCGCGGCAATGGCACCGTCAGCGATGACCACATTGCTTGCACATTTTGAAAATACCCATACGACTCCCGACGACTATGACTTGATTTTAACTGGCGACTTGGGAAAACTTGGCAGTGAGATACTTATGGACTTAATGGAAAATAAAGGCGTTAAACTTGGCAGTAATTATGGGGATTGTGGACAAATGATGTTTACCGACGAACAGCGGACATTTCAAGGTGGAAGCGGTGCTGGGTGTAGTGCGTCGGTGCTAACTTCGTATGTTCTTAAAAAGTTGGAAAGTGGGGAATTTAAAAAAGTTCTTTTTGCACCAACAGGTGCGTTGCTTAGTCCACTTAGCAGTCAGCAAGGTGATAGTGTGCCCGGAATATGTCACGCTTTTACATTGCTTTCGCCAAAATATGACGGACGAAATAAAACAACAACTAGAAAATCAACAAAGAGTGCGGATATTAATGCAAAAACTCATTCGAATGTAAAAACTATGAAATTAATTAAGGGGGATTAGATATGGTTATACAGTATTTAAAATGCTTTTTAGTGGGCGGACTCATATGTATGCTTGGTCAAATTCTTATTATTAAAACCACAATTACAAGCAGTCGAATACTTGTGTTGTTTGTGTGCATTGGTGCGGTGCTGGAGGGCTTTGACTTGTACGACCCACTTGTTAATTTCGCTGGCGCTGGAGCGACGGTTCCTATCACTGGATTTGGTAGAAGCCTAGCGAAAGGGGTGATTGATGCAGTAAAAGAAAAGGGCGCACTGGGGCTATTTACCGGTGGGCTCACCGCAACATCTGGTGGAATTGCTTGCGCTGTGGTATTTGCTTACATTTTCTCGCTCATATTCAATAGTAAAACGAAGCAAAGTTAAAATCATATTTTCCGTCTAAAACGGACAAGATGTATCATATAATTATATATGGTTATAAGTTTAAGAAAGATAAAAGATAAATTGAAAAGCAACAAAAAGAAATATGTTATTATTGGCATTATTTTAGTCGTTGTTGTGGTCTTTTATCTTTTTTTTAGTATCCTTATCAATCCGGTGCTAGTAAATACAATCGAATTGAAAGCACGGTCAATTTCTACTCGTGCAACAAATAGTGCAGTAAGTGATGTAATAATGAATAGCATAGTATATGATGACCTAATAAACATAGTGACAGATGAATTGGGGAATATTACAATGATTCAAGCAAATACATTTGAGATAAATAACTTAAGTAAAGACTTGGCGCAAACGACCGAAACAAAGATAGACGAGTATGGCAAAAAAGGTGTGAGTATAGCACTTGGCTCCTTTACTGGGATTCCGCTTTTTGTGGGTATGGGTCCCGAAGTAAAACTCAGAGTGTCGCCTATTGGTTCGGTGTATTGTAGTTTTTCGTCAGAATTTGAGAGTGCCGGAATTAACCAAACAATACATCGGATATATCTTAATATTAACTCAAATGTTGGTGTTGTTTTGCCACTTTACACAAAGAGATTTACAACAACCCAACACATTTTGGTGGCGGAGAGTATAATCGTGGGAAATGTGCCAGAAGTGTATCTGTATTCTGATTCTCTTGATACATTACTTAACTTTGTTCCTTATTAAAAATATGGTTAATTTTATTGAAAAGCAAGTGTTGTTGTGATATAATCAAGTGTAAAAAAGGATGAAATTATGATATTTTTAGACAATGCAAGTACCACACGAGTGCTAGACGAAGTACAAAATGTGGTAAATAAATACAACACGGAGTTATATTACAATCCAAGTGCCATATACGGCGATGCGTTTGAAATAAGCAAGGAAATAAATAAGGCAAGGCAAAACATAATTAGGAGATTAGGTGGAACTAATACTGACAACCTAATTTTTACGAGTTGTGCGACAGAGAGTAACAATATGGTGCTTAAGGCGTGCATAAAGAAAAATACAAAAGCCATAATTAGTATGGGAGAACACCCAAGCGTATTTAAGACCGCTCAAGAACTTAAAAATGGAGGATACGACATTGAGTATGTGGGATTAACCAAGTCTGGCACAGTAAATATTGATGAGTTTAAAAAAATGATGACTCCCAATGTGGGCTTTGTATCCATTATGCATACGAACAACGAAACAGGTGCCATTAATGATATTGAACAACTTGTAAGGATTGCAAAAAGTGTAAACCCAAAAGTTGTATTCCATAGCGACGGGGTCCAGGCATTCGGAAAAATACCGGTAAATGTTCAGAAGTTGGGCGTTGACTTTTATACGATAAGTGGTCATAAATTGCACGCACCGAAGGGGATAGGTGCATTGTATGTTAAAGGAAGCAGGTATGTAAAACCACTCCTTAATGGTGGCGGACAAGAGCAAGAACTTAGAAGTGGCACTGAGAATGTGTCGGGCATTATGGCATTAGATAAAGCCAGCGAACTGGCAGTTGTTGATTTACAAAGAAATTATGATTTTGTAAAAACCTTAAATGTCTATGTAAGGAACAATGTGGAGCATTGCGATGTAGTGTCAAATGAAAATTGTTCGCCATATGTTTTGATGCTAGCGTTCTATGGCTGTAGAGCAGAAACATTGTTACATATGATGGAGCAAGAAGGATTTTTAATTGGCAATGGTAGTGCATGTAGTAGTAAGAAGAAAGAGAATCGTAATCTAACCGCAATGGGTTACAGACAAGACGATATTGAAGGTGCTATAAGAATAAGTTTTTCTCGTTTTAATACAATGGACGAGATAAAGGCATTTGTTGTTGCTCTTAATAATAAAGTAAAAGAATACTTGGAAAAAGTGAGATAATATGGAAAATACTATTTTAATTAGATACGGCGAATTATTTTTGAAGGGAAAGAATAAAAATTACTTTGAAAAGACCTTAATAAACAATATTAAAGACAGATTAAAATCAATATCTTGTAGAGTTGTAAAGATATCTGGACGATATTTTGTGTGTGATTATAGCGAAAGTGACGAGTTTCAAATTATTCAAGTCCTTTCTAAAGTTTTTGGAATTCACTCAATAAGCCCTGCAAAAATGTTTGATACAAGCGAAGAGAATATTACGGAATATATAAAAACCTTGGAAATTCACGATTGCTCATTTAGGGTGACCGTAAAAAGGGCTGACAAAAGTTTCCCAATTAATTCATCGGAATTTGCTTCGAAGATAGGCGGAGTTATATTGAAAAACAACCGAAATGTAAAGGTTGATTTGTTGAATGCCGATGTGGAAGTAAATATTGAGATTAGAGAGAATGGTAAGACTTTTGTATATTTTGACAAAATAAACTGCCTTAACGGAATGCCAGTAGGGACGGCTGGAAAGGGGTTATTGCTACTTTCTGGTGGAATTGATAGTCCGGTGGCGGGATTTAATATGGCAAAACGCGGAATGGAGATAACCGCACTGCATTTTCATTCTTACCCATACACAAGCGAACAAGCAAAACAAAAGGTGCTTGATTTAGCCAAAATTTTAAGCGAATATACTGGCGATATAAAGGTAATGGTGTGTAGTTTTACACATGCACAAGAAGAAATTCACAAACATTGTAATAAAGAATATATGATTACTATAATGCGTAGAATTATGATGAGAATTGCCGAAAGGGTGTGCATT
>CAZNJK010000025.1:0-8433 GCA_964573405.1 uncultured Christensenella sp.
AAAAGAGTTCCAAAACTGGCAGAGCAACATTTTATAGATTATTCGATAACACTGCTGATGTGTTATCATATCTTTGCGATAAAGTTTTTATTGAAGCTGGAAAAGAATTTGCAAAAATCAACTCTCCTTCTGCCGACAAAACTACACTATGTTTTATTGAAAAATGTATGGAAAACAAATCACTATTAACTGCAATTATCGAAAGCAATAGAATAGATTTTTTACATAATGCACACAAAAAATTCTTTGAACTAGGTCAAAATTATTTTTTCCCTAATCTAAACAAAGAAGAACTAAACTATATAACAACAACTCTTACTGCTTGCACTTGTGCATTTATAATTTCTTGGATTAAAAATGGTAGCAAAGAAACCCCAAAAGAATTACAAGAAAAATTAAAAATGTGCTATAAAACATTAGGTAAAATATTTGGATGATTACCCCCCCCCATACAATTAAATACAAAAAAATACTAGGCCACTTGGACCCAGTATTTTTATTATTAATCAAACTTTTTAAGTTGTTTTAAAACCGCCTTTATTTCCTTTTCGTTATGTTCCAAGCAATCACTTAAAAAACCTAATTCCTTATCAACAAGTTTCAATTCTTTATTTGTTTTTGCTTTTTCGCTCCTAAAACGGCACATTTCAACTTCTTCGGTTATTTTTTTGTATTCGTCTTGAAGTTCTTGCAATTCATCAAGCAAATCTTCTTTTAATAATCCTTCCACGATTTTCTCCTTTTTACTCACTGGCTTTTGTGTTAATCATATCCGCAATTGTTTCGAATGGAGTATTTATCTTAATTCCGTTTTGAGTTGTTGCACCCACTTCATACACCCAAATTCCGGTAGTGTATTCGTAGGCATACATTGTAGGGATTGTTGCACCAGTAATTGTTCCATATGGTACATAGGTATTTTTAACCAATGTTGTATCGCTTGTACCCACCGCAACGCTTCCATTTAAGAAACTTACATAACTATCAATAAATGCAATTTCGCTTGCAAATGTTGTAGCATTCTCATTTAGTACAGTCTTTACTTTACCCATTACAAACTTAGTTAGTTCGTTTACACCATTGGTGCCAAGCAAGATGTTTCCATCAATTGCGTTAGTCTCATAAACAAATCCTTGCAATTCGAACAACTTAGCATCATAGTATTCGGCTAAAGTCATTTCTTTTCCGTCAATATTCACTTTCTTTAATAGGTCGCTTGGCTTTGTAATATCTGCCGTTAAATTACTATTAAGCGATGCATTAATCTCAACAAAGGCATTAATTACATCACCATATGAAAGGCTTCCATCGTTGTTGTCTATCCACCTTACATTTGCCTTTACTCCGTTTGTTGTAGAGTAATTGGAATTTACTTCAGCCAATATATTAGTATAATCAGTATTTTTAGTCGCATAGTCTTCAAGAACCGTTTCGATTGCTTCAAGCAATGAGTCCCCCACTAAATATGAATTCCTAATTGGGTCGCTTACTTCAAGTCTTACCGTGCCATTATATCCATCATACTGGTCAGCCAATGTAGTATTTAGGCTGTCAGAAGTTTGTAATTTTACTTCTTTGTTAATTGTATCAATTGTGATATTTGAGTAAGCCTTACTAACAACTAGAAGTTGTGCCAAATATCCAAATTCTTTCTCATACACATTGTCAGCCGACCCGTAAAATTCGGACATATTATCAAGTCGACCTTCTCCGTACTCATCGCCAGTCTTTGTTCCAGTAATATTTGTTATGACATTTCCAAATTGGGCATTTGAAATGCTTACATTACTAGAATCACCCACAAATCTCTTAATGTAGCCATTAATTAGCGACTTAGTAACAATTGTACTACTATAATCTGTGCCACCAATCGTCACTTTTGCCAAAGTTGTATCAATACTTTGACCTAGCCTTGTTGCGTCTATTTTTGATTCAAAACTGAATGTATCGCTACTTGCAATGTCCGACACTTCCATTAAGTTTACAAGTGCTGTGAATTCGGCCTCATATTTTACTATATTATCATTAAATCCGTTTTTGATTGCGGTGATTTCCTTACTCAAATCCGAACTATATTTCTCAAAATATGTGTCCAACTTCTTCACGATAAAGTCGTTTACAAGTGATTTTGTTACAACTCGGCCGTTATAACCTAAAGCAGTGTCAATCTTTTGACCTATCTTCACTGCGCCTGCCGGAACACCTTCGTTAAATTTGAAGTCTGGATCGTCAACAATTTCTTTCATATCCTTAAGTGCCAAAAGTGATTGTATTTCAGTGTAATATGTTGAAATATTGTTGTTCTTAAACGATGTTTTGATTGACTCAATTGTGTCATAAAAGTCACTTCCGGCATCAACTGGGAATACGTCGTCCATATAACTTGCAATGTAGTTATTTACAATTGGTTTAGTAAATATTTTACTTGCTGGCACCACAACACCATTTACGGTCGTATCGGAAGTAATCGAATCAATAGCGCTTGCAATTTCTAGCAAACTCTCGTCTTCAGTACTGCCAAATTGCAATTTTACAAGTTGTTTAATATGTGTAAATTCATTTTCCCAATTTATATCCAAACTTTCATTAAGCACATTTGCTCTTGAATCTTGAAGGAATTTCGACAAGTCTTTGTTGTCGTCAGTATTTATTTTAATATCTGCAATATTTAGTAAATCCCCAACAAGAAGCCTTGAAGTCCCCTTAAACAATGCACTATCTTTAAGGTCGCCATCCAATTCTTTTCCTAGGTCTTGCAATGATGTATCATAATCGCTCTTAACTTTCTCTAGCACATCTCCGCCACCTTGGAATAGATTTGCCATTACACCTACTGTGTTTTTGTATTTTGGCAATTCATCTTTCCATACGATTCCGCCATTATCAATAAGCCCACTAATATTTGAAATTAATTGTTCGTCGAATGTAAATTCAAAAGGCTTATCATCGGTAGTAATTTGGTCTTCAAAACTTCCCGCATAATATTCAACAGCGTCTTTCATTGCTCTTAGAAGCAAGTCATTTTTAAATAGCCCGCTATTTTGGAAATCATCCATTGCTCCACCCAACTTAACAAAATCCATAAGTTCAACATTGTACTCGTTTTCAACTTTTGCATTGTCTAGTTCGGTCTTAAACACGTCATATGCCTTATATATTTTAACGAATGTGTTCTTATAATTAGAAATGTCACTAATATTTCCAATAACTTCGGTCGCCGTATTTTTAATGAAGTCTGGTTGACCGTCAACCATTTCATCGACTACATTTTGGATTTTAGGCTCAATAGCATTAACAACACTTGTAAAATTGGACTCACTTAATATATTTTTAATCTCGTCAAGCATTTTTCCAAATGCTTCTACGGTTGTTTCATTAATTGCAATTTTGGTTGAAGTGCTATCGTCGTATGTTTCTGCTAGACTAATCACACTTTCCATTATTGTAATTGCACTCTGTTTTAGACTATCTGCCGTAACTTGGCTTTCATTAGAATAGTCATAACCAAGTTCTTCCGCACCCGCACCCAACAAGAAATTAACAAGTGCCGGAGCCAAATTATTAACTGTCTTTACACCAAACAAACTGCTTATAATGTCGTTGGATGCTTGTTTTGTAAGTCTATCTTTTATAAAATCAACATTTACTTGGTCTTGATTTTGGATGATTGGCAATAGAATGTCGTAATCATTTAAAGTCTTTACAATCGCAATTACATTTTTGACTTCTTCTTTTGTGCTTGTGGAGTCAAACTTTTCCAATTCATCATATACCGCGTTGTAGAATGCTAGTACATATGGCTTATAATTAGTAGTATCTACATTTTGGCGAGCAAACTTCACAGCAAAAGGCACTATCACATCACTCGACACCGACACAATGTTAGATTCAAACATTAAGTCAACTAGTTCGTTGGCTTGTTTCAAAACGGTATCAAATTCCGACTGACTGATTGTGTTCAAATCTGGCGAACCGATTTCTTCAACCTTAGCATATACTTTCGCTAGTGTTGTTGCTTCGTCAGAAAGCACAATTTTTCGGCCATCGACTTTAGAACTTGTTAGTCCATCAAAGGCAACCATCATCAATTTGTCGATTTTTAAAGTACTAATTATTTTTATAGGCACTGACGAATCATATTGATTGATTAGTTCGCCATATGTGTCGCCCACTTGTTCGGTTAAAACCCCCACGCCGTCGCCATTAGCGGTTTGTTTTTCCACATCTTTGGCGATTGCAACATATCCAGCCACTGGTGTAAGCACTACACAAAATCCAACAAATGCAACAATTATACCTATAAGCCCGCCAACAAGTCTGTGCTTTTTGATTTTGATTTTTTGTTTTTCCTTTTTCGCTCTTCTTTTCTTTCTTCGCTCTCCGGTGAAAATGAATGCGTTGCCAAACCAATAGAAACCTAGCGAAACAACTTTCAACACCAAATAAAGCACTAGGAACACAACTGCATTAAGCACAAGTCCCACCAAAATCATTACGACATTGGCAACACTCTCGTAATCGGCCCCTTCCACAGAAACCATATCCTTAAGAATTGTTACTATATAATCTTTAATCGAATCACTGGTTCCACTTTCGGATTGGAATCGAACATTAAGGAGTGATGTCGTAATCTTGGAACTTACAAGCAACAATAATACTACAATTACTGCCAGCCAAATTGTCCTTACAACAGTCCTTTTGCTTCCCCTTTTTAGTCCCATAAGAAAGCCAATTACTAGAAAAACTAGAAATATAATATTAAGAATAAGTGATACATATTGCATAATGTACACCTCCAATTAATTTTATTATACACTTTTACTCATTGAAATTCAACCATTTTGAAAAAATATAAAATAATAATATATAAAAAAACTAAATTAATATATTATTCTACAAAAATTAAATATTAATTATCAAATCACATTTTCAAAATAGCATTTTTTAAATGACAAAATTAAATTTTATGATATACTAATTAAAAAGGTGGTAAAAAATGATTAATTATTACAACAAGATAAAGCATCTTAGAATCGCCCAAGGCCTAGTCAAAGACATTGATTCACTACAATATTTATTATATGAATTTAATCGAAATCAAGCAATACATCTAGTGTCACACATTACATTAAAATATAGGGGCGACCTAGACAAAATTGGCGTATATCTTTCGGGGCGAATGATAACCACCGGTAATCAATATGAATTATATCACAACTATTCTGACGAATCACTAATTGATGACATTAATTATCTTATAGATTGTCTTATTGTAATCGGTTCGGTAAAATATGGCGGAATAAAAAGCCTAGAAGAAGCCATTAATCAGATTATTATAGCGGATGAATAATATGTAGAAAAAGGTCTAGCACTAATTAAAGTGTTAGACCTTTTTATTACTTTTTCTTCTTAAATTCACCATCTCTAATTTTTGCAAAGAAGTCAAGAAGTGTATTGTACACCGGCTGACTAATAAGTACAAGAATTACTATAAACAATACATTTGATAATTGTAATGGAACATATCCAAAGAACGACCAAGGAAGAAGTATTAAAGCAAGTGCAATAATTACAACAACGGCAATATTCAATATAGCCCTATATGCATTAAAAGGCTTAGATAGAGTATATAGCACCATTACACCCGCAAATGTGATTGTAAGCGATGTCATTGTAATAAATTGTCCCGTACTTCCGGTCAATAAGTCAAATATGTAACACGCAATAGCATTAAGGGTAAATATAAGTGCACTTGGCAAAACCTTTGCCATAAGATTAGAGAAAAATCGTCCTTTAATCTGTTCATTATTTGGCTGGAGTGCCAAGAAGAATGTCGCTATTCCAATAACACACGTTTCTAGCAAGAACATATGAATGGTTGTAAATTGATAATACTCGTTAGGCAAGCATAGGTAGAATATTGTAATAAGCATTGTAAACATCGTTTTCATTAGGAAAAGTGACGATGTATTTTGAATGTTGTTAATTACACGCCTACCCTCAGCCACGATGTCGGGCATTGAGGCGAAGTTGCTATCAAGTAGCACTAGACTACTTACATTTCTAGTTGCTTCACTTCCGCTTGCCATTGCAATACTACAATCGGCTTCTTTTAATGCAAGGATGTCATTTACTCCGTCGCCAGTCATTGCAACTTTGTGCCCTTTCGATTTTAGGGCCTTAACTAATATACTTTTTTGCTCAGGTGTTACTCTGCCAAATACTGTATATTTTTCAGCAGCTTCTATAACTTGTTGTTCACTTAGTCCTTCTAGGCTTATATATAGCCCCGCATTTTCCACACCCACACGACGGCTAACTTCACTTACAGTGACCGGATTGTCACCAGAAATAATTTTGATAGCTACGCCGTTATTTTTAAACCACTGGATAGTCGCTGGAGCATCTTCCCTTATATGGTCTTCTATGATTATAAGGCTTATTGGGTCACGCTTTTCGCTCACCTTCTCGCCCGTTATTCCGCCATTGACCTTGGCAAGTAATAGCACTCTAAATCCCTTTTGCGCATAGGATTTTACCATTTTGTCGACTTCAGCATTTTTAGTTTTTAATACAAATTCGGGAGCGCCATACATATATGTTTCGCCATTTTTGAAAGTTACGGCACTGAATTTTCTTGCACTGCTAAATGGTACTACATCTTTTGCGGTGTATTCTTTGCTATATCCAAAGTGCATTGCTAGTGCCCTGCTTGTCTGATTGTTATCATCAAGGGCGGTAAGCATACTCCCCATAATGTCGGCAATATTCTTATTGAAAGTATTGTCCACTTGAATTACCGAAAATACTTTCATAGTTCCATCGGTGATTGTCCCCGTTTTGTCTAGGCACAACACATCGGTGCGAGCAAGCATTTCTATGGAATATAGGTCTTGAACAAGGGTTCGCTTTCTTGCAAGTTTGATTACCCCAACCGCAAGTGCCATACTTGTAAGTAGAAACATCCCCGCTGGAATCATACCTACGGTAGAGCCGGCAGTATAGAACACCGCCTCGGTATAACTTGCATTATGTAGCACATCCAAAAATGTAAGGATTGTAAGCGGAATTATTGCCACACCAATTACTTTCATAATTGTGTTAAGAGTATTCATAAGTTCACTCTTTGGCTTTTGATATCGTTTAGCCTTTGCACTAAGTTTTGCGGTATAACTATCGTTACCAACTTTGTCTACTCGGGCATAACACTTGCCACTTACAACAAAACTTCCGCTATATAGCACAGCGCCTTTCTTTTTCTTAATAGCAACGCTTTCGCCGGTAAGCAAACTTTCATTCACTTCCACTTCTCCATCCACAACAACGCAATCTGCCCCGATTTGCTTCCCGCTAGAAAATACTACAATATCGTCAAGTACAAGTTGTTCTACTGGAATTTCTTTCTCCGTCTTATCTCTCACAACGGTCGCCGACGGTGTCACCATTAGGCTAATCTTCTCAATTGTGATTTTAGCACGAATTTCTTGAACAATCCCTATTACAAGGTTACATGTAAATGGCACCATAAACATAAGGTATTTTATAGGTGCTTTTGCCACAATCAACGCAACCGCAACTGTAATACACAAAATATTGAAGAATGTAAATATGTTTGAAAGGAAAATCTGAGCATAAGTCTTGGTATTTTTATTCTCTACCGCATTAGTAAGCTTATCCGCTACACGACTATTTACTTCATTCTCATTAAGTCCCGTTTTGTATGATGGATTGTACCTTACAATATCCTTCTCTTGAATTTTCTTCTTTTTCTTGTCTTTCTTAGTCTTTTCCTTACTCTCCAAAATTCGAGGGGCTTTATACACCACGCCATTCTCTTCGTAAGTGTCATTCTTTAATTCCTTTGCCTCGATTTTGTCTTTGGCCTTTGACTTTTTTTGGTCTTTAACTTCTATATTCTTTTCATCATTATTGATTTCTTTTTTAATCGTTTTCTTTCCCACTATATATTCCCTTAATATTTTAAAATACACAATATTATATCATACAATTTTAACATTTTATAATAATATTTAACAATTTTCATAAATTTTTTAGAAAATTTTATTTTCGCATCGGAATATTTCTTCTCCAATATTTTAGTTTCATCCCCACAAATGTCGCATTGCACACATTAAAAATCTCAACACAAAATCAATATTTGTGAATTTTTTGCATTTTACCATTGACTTAAAAACAAAAATTTGATATATTATCTTTGTCAAAAATAATTATGGTCCTATGGTCAAGAGGTTAAGACGCTACCCTCTCAAGGTGGAATCAGGGGTTCAATTCCCCTTAGGACTACCATTAAATACAGCGTATAGTATGAATTTTAAAATTAATTTACTATATACGATTAAGATAGTGTAAAAACACTATCTTTTTTGTATTCTAAAACCCCCAGATAGTCTGGGGGTTCAGTAGAGGTTTACC
>CAZNJK010000026.1:0-3555 GCA_964573405.1 uncultured Christensenella sp.
ACAATTTCTTTATAACTTTCCAAATTTCGCCAAGCGGGATAATAATCGCACTCACGCCAAAGCATATAAGCCACTGCAAAATTGATATGGAAGTTGTACCCAAAGCACTTTGCAAAATCGTAAACGACAGTCCCGCGAACGCAATTGTCGCCACAACCGATACAATAAACCCGATGTTAAGAAGTCGATTGTCAAATGGATTGCCACTAAATATCGACTTGCTTCCATTCTTAATATTGTAAGCATTGAAGATTTCCATAAATGCAAGAGTTACAAAGCACATACTCACGACTGTGCCATTGTCAAGATAAAAGGTTTCTAGCCCCGCAAAATACAATGCAAGAATAATCACACATTTCATAATTCCGTACGCAATAGTATCCACAATCATCTTACGGTTAAATACATCCTTTCGTGGTTTTGTGAGCATTGCCTTTTTGTTGGTTTCGCAACCCAATGCAAAGCAAGGGATAAGTCCGTTTACGAAATTAAGCCACAATATAAGTGCTGGCGAGAAAAATTCTCTTTTAAGCCCCACGACAATAATTGACATAAGTAGCAATTGGCTAACTCCCGCACTAAGCAGATATGTAATCATTTTTGAAATGTTGAGTTGAATTCTACGGCTTACCTTAATCCCTTCTTTAATGGAATTTAGACTATCGTCACGAGTCAAAATGTGGCTAGATTGCTTCACCACTTCACAGCCCGTTCTTGCCAGTCCAATCCCAACATCCGCTTGTCTTAAAGCGGTCAAATCTTCAGCATTGTCGCCAGTAACCGCAACAACATTCTCTTGTTGAAGTGCTTTCACAATTCTTAATTTCTGACCATTTAAAAGTCTAGAAAATACCGAAAATTCGTCAATTCTTTTGTATAGTTCTACATCGGTCATCATATCTAATTCTTGACCGGTGATTACTTGCTTAATTGACTTACATATTCCAAGCGATTTTGCTATCATAAATGCATTTTCCTTATCGTCGGGAGTCAACATAACCACTCTAACATCCATTTTTGACAAGGCTTTTAGCACTTCTTTCGTGTCGGTTTTTGCGGGGTCATATACAGCACATAGTCCCACAAAAGACATATCTTTCTCCACTTGCTCAGCACTCAACTCATATATATTGCCACCGACTTCCCTTGTAGCAAAGCCCATCACCGACATTCCCTTATCTCTAAGTTCATCAAATTTTGCAAGGATATATTTTTTGTCAGCATCAGTTAATTTTAGTTGTTTGCCGTCTATAAGAAGATGAGTACATTTGTTGAATACTTGAGTAAAATCGCCTTTTGTAAACGCATATGTCCCGTCGCCTACTGAGTTAAGGGTTGTCATCATTCTCCTATAACTATCAAACGGAAATATATTTACTTGCGGAAAAACTCCTTGCAAGTTGTCTTTATTAAAGCCATTAGCAAGTGCATACTCCACAAGCGCCTTTTCGTAGCTGTCACCTTTTACGCTTATTCGGTCGCCGTCCAATTCCAAAGTTGAACTATTGCAAAGCAACATACAATTCATCATTGTGGCGAAATTTGGGTTATCAATAAGTTCGTACTCGTCCATATTTGCCACCCACACATCGGTCACCGTTTTGTTGTTGAGTGTAAGAACCTTTTCTTTATCCACACACACCACATCTACGCTTCCAAGTTTTTCAATGCTCGCCAAATCTTTCACTAGCAAATTTTGTTTTGATAGGTCCTTTATACCCTTGGAAAGCGTGGAATATATAGATATAATAAGGCTCTCTGGCACAACGCACACCGCAAGCGACACAGCAACCATAAAACTATCGGCAATGTCACGCTTACATATAATATTCACCAAAAACGACACCACGCTCAACATAAGCACGAAATACGACAACACTTCTATGTACTTATACAATTTTCCCACAAGCGGAGTTGTTATTTTCACTTCTTCCGAAAGCAAATTTTGGGTTTTGCCAAGTTCGGTATCACAACCGATTGCCACCACAACGCCAATGCCGGTGCCACCAACAACCGAACTGCCCATATATGCCATATTGTTTCTATCGCCCAGTGGCATATATTTGCCGTCAATTACATCGCAAGTCTTTTCTGTAGCCATAGTCTGACCAGTAATCACAGTATCGACAATCTTCAAATTTGCGGTGTCAATAAGTCGCACATCTGCCGGAACAATATCACCCGCCGACAAATACACCACATCGCCCACAACCAAATCCTCACTAGCAACTTGGATTATCTTTCCGCTTCGCTTTACTCTAGATGTAGACGGAATCGCTTTCTTGATTTTAACAAGGGTGCGCTCCATTTTGGAAGTTGTCGACACCCCAATGCTTACATTTAGCACCATTATTATAAAAATCAACGCAATATTTACAAGTTGAACAAGGTCATTAGTGAGCACAACCGCCACAATATTTGACACCAACGCAAAAAGCAGTACAAACATCACAATTTGATTGAGTTCGTGCACAATTTTCTTGCCAAGCGGTTTTCGATCGTTAAATTCAACCTTGTTTTTTCCATATTCAATCAACCTATTCTTCGCTTCTTTTGACTCTAGTCCTGCCCTTGATGACTTGACTTCGTCAAAAACTTCTTCAGTTGTTAAATTATACATAACATCACCCTTTAAAATATATTAATATATTTTAACACACTTCAGTTTTATCACAAAACATTATTAAGTCAAATTTATAATTATAGATTGAAATTTATAATTTTATAACCCCCATAGACAACTAAAAATTACCACAATATTCCCCCTTCTATATTTGCTTTTGAGATGTTTTGGGAATTATTAAAGCAATATTTACCCTTCATCCTTCACTTCTGCAAATAATTTGAAGAGTAAATATTATGTCTGAAAAACAATACTTCGCCCCTACCAAAGGCGAATTTTATAATACTATTAAAAGCCCAGATATAAAGGAAATCCCTTATATTTGGGCTGTTTTTATTATTTCAATTTTTCTGTTAGATATTCTTTCAAGTCGGACCACTTTTTCTTTTTTACACCAAAATATACAATGCAAAATATGATTATGCTAACAACAATTAATCCAGCAATAACTATGCTTGCTATTGTTCCACCATTTAATCCAACTTGTGCAGTTCCATTTAAGAATTGGTCATAATATCCGTGATTTTGGAAAATAAATTTTGAGTTTTTGCTTTTGAAAATCATTTCTGGAAGATTTACAAATAAGAATGATAACAAAACCAACGAACCAAGTCCCCCAAGTATTTGTTTCCAATTTGGTCTATCTTTGATAAACACAACTAAATAAGCAATAAATACTGGCAAAAAGCCAAACAAGGCTGTGTTTAATCCTGGTGTATAAAAAGCAACTTGCCCAATAGATGAAAAAGCATTTAGTGATTTATTTGCTAGAATTACGTGAATAACAGCTTCAAACAAACTAAATAGCCCTATCGCAATGCCAGAACCTTTACCGAATTTCCAAAATTTCAAAACGATAACACCAAGCAAAATTCCGCCAAAATTTGTTATCATATCCGTTAGTTGGTTCATTGGATAGTTGCTTGGACTAT